>NC_009427.1:0-300000 GCF_000013325.1 Novosphingobium aromaticivorans DSM 12444 | reverse complement strand
GCTGTCCGCCGAGACCCTCACCAACCGCAACGTCGCCTCGGTTGCAGACCTGCCCCGCCTCGCTCCCAGCCTCACGCTGACCCAGGGCAACGTGCCCACCAACAACTCGCTCAACTTGCGCGGCATCGGCACGATCGCCTTCAGCACCGCCATCGAACCTTCGGTCGCGGTGGTCGTCGACGACGTTGCCTTGCTCCAGCAGGCCCAGGCCTTCTCGGGCCTCAGCGACATCTCCCGCATCGAAGTGCTGCGCGGCCCCCAGGGAACGCTGTTCGGCAAGAACGCATCGGCGGGCGCGGTCAACATCGTCTCGCAGGGCGCGTCCGACGTGTTCACCGGCGCGGTCACCGGCACTGCCACCACCGACGATGAATATCGCGTCGACGCGTCGCTGGCCGGCCCGCTCGGCGAAAACGCCGGTTTCCGTGTCAACGCCTTCTACGGCGACCGCAAGGGCTACATCCGCAATCTTGAGGATGGCTCGCGCCTCAACAACGACAAGAGCTACGGCTTCCGCGGCCGCCTCGAACTAAAGCCCACCGAAACGATCAAGGTAGACCTGATCGCCAGCCACTCGATCAGCGAAAGCGACGGCTTCGCCCGCACCTTCCGGGCCGCGCCGACCGGCGCCGCCGTGTTCGGCACCCCGCTGACCGACAGCCTCGTCGGCATCACGCCGGGAGAGGACAACTACTCCGTCCGGCTCGACAAGCCGCTGTTCAACAAGAGCAAGCAGACCACCGTCTCGGGCCGCGCCACGCTCGATCTCGGATTTGCCGACCTGATTTCGGTCACCAGCTACCAGGACTGGCGCTTCCAGTTCGAGGAAGACTTCGACTACACCGTGTCGGACGTGCTCGGCATCCCCGGCGGAATCGTGGCCGACAGCACCTATCACGCCACCCAGTTCGCGCAGGAACTGCGCCTCGTCTCGCCCAGCAAGGGCCGCTTCAGCTACGTGCTCGGCCTGTTCTACGCCGACGGCAAGACCGACCGCGAATTCGAACGCGGCCCCTCGGGCCCGGTCGTCGCGAGCTGGGCCTCGCAGAGCCGCACCGAAAGCTACGCCGCCTTCGGACAGGCCACCTTCAACCTGACCGACACCACGCACATCGATGCCGGGGTGCGTTTCAACCACGAAAAGGTCGGCGCCAGCTTCCTCAATCGCGTGCCCAACGCCTCGCCCCCGGCCGATAACGCCACCTGCCTCACCACCTGCGTCGGCAATGCCAAGGACAGTGTCGTGACCTGGAAGACCGCCCTGCGCCAGGATATTGGCGATGCGGTCATGGTCTATGCCTCGTTCGCGCGCGGATACAAGGGCCAGGGCTTCGACATCAGCACCGGATTTAACCCGCGACGGGCAGCCTTCCCGGTGCGTCCGGAAACGTCCAATGCCTATGAAGTGGGCATCAAGTCACGCTTCCTCGACAACAAGGTCCAGCTCAACATCGCAGGCTTCTGGAGCGATTTCCGCGACTTCCAGGCCCAGTCCGGCATTCTGCTGCCCGACAACACGGTCCTGCTCACGCTGAACAACGTCGGCAAGGTCCGCACCCGCGGCATCGAGGCAGAACTTACCGCCAAGCCCACGGCGGCCCTGACGCTCGACAGCGCGGTCAGCTTTACCGACACCCGCATCATGGAATTCCCGGGCGCCCAGTGCTACACCGGCCAGACCACTGGCTGCGTCGATCTCGACGGCGATGGCCCGGCGACCGTCAAGGGACAGGACCTTGCCGGAAAGCGCCTTCCCAACGCGCCGCGCCTCAAGTTCAACGCGGGCTTCAACTACGACGTGTTCCTGCCTTCGGCACCGTTCGATGCCTTTGTCCAGGCCGACGTTTCCTACCAGAGCAAGGTCAACTTCGACCTCCTCGGCAATCCGCTGACGGTCCAGGATGGCTATGCGGTGGTCAACGGCAGTATCGGCATCGACCAGAACGAGCGCGGCGGAATGCGCGTGGCCCTGTTCGTCAACAACCTGTTCGACAAGCACTACGCCTCGAACGTCAGCATCGCCTCGGGGGGCTCGGCCGGCCTGCTCAGCCAGGCTCTCGACCGCAAGTCCCGCCGTTACTTCGGCATCCGGGCCCGCTACCAGTTCTGACCGGCGCAGCGGCTCGCGCGTGTGCCGCGGATGAAGAAGGGCGGGCCACAGCGGCCCGCCCTTCTCTCTGTCGGTGCATCCGGCGGGCCGGATCACATGCCCGGCGAACCCGGAAAGCCCATGTAGTAGGTGCCGACGGTCATCCCGCCATCCACCACGATCTCCGCGCCGTGGAGGTAGGATGCGTCGTCGCTCGCCAGGAACAGGCTCGCCGCCGCCACTTCCTCGGGCCCGCCGATGCGCTGCAGCGGCACGTTGGCATAGCCCTTGTCCACGTCCTCGCGCGCTGCGCCGGAATGGTTGGACATGACCGTGTCGACCCCGCCGGGATGGACTGAGTTGACGCGGATGCCCTTGTGACCAAGCTCCATTGCAGCGACCTTGGTCAGCCCGCGCACGCCCCACTTGGACGAGGCGTAGGCGACAAGGCTGTTCGCGCCCTTCATTCCGTCTACCGAAGAGATGTTGACGATCGAACCCTTGCCGCGCGCGATCATTCCCGGCGCCACTGCCTTGATGCCCAGGAACTCGCCAACCAGGTTGACGCCCAGCACCTTCTCGTAGTCCGCCTTGGTCGTCTCGAGCAGGCTCTTGAACATGAGGATGCCGGCGTTGTTCACCAGCACGTCGACCGGCCCCAGCGCCGCCTCGACTTCGCTGACGACCGAAGCCCAGTTGTCCTCGCTGGTCACGTCAAGCTTGAAGAAGCGCGCCGCATCGCCAAGCTCTGCCGCCAGCGCCTCCCCGGCCTCGTCCAGAACGTCGGCAATCGCCACTTTCGCGCCCTCGGCCACGAAAAGCCGGCTTGTCGCCGCACCCATGCCGCGCGCGCCACCGGTGACGATCGCCACCTTGCCCGATAGCCTGCCCATAACTCGTCTCTCCCGCTTTTTTCTTGTCAACACTCTGCGTCACCCTGAACCGGGTTCAGGGTGACGCAGCTTCTGTTCAAAGGCTCTGTCTTCAGGCCACCTTCTGGCCGGGTCGCTTGTCCAGCGTCACATGCAAGCCGTTGACCCGGCCCTGGATTTCCGGTGCCTTGTCGCGCGGGTTGTAGAACTGGCGATACCACAGGCGCACCTTGCCATATGGACCGTCGTTCGGCACCGCGAGCGGGTTGAGACAGGCGCGCTTGTTCGCCCAGATCTCAACATCCTGCGCGAACGCAAGGCGGCTGCCCTCCTGGTAGGCCAGCGCATTGGCGCGATCCTCGTCGGTGGTCTCGCGGCTGCCGTCGTGGACCTTGACCATCAGCGCATGCCAGCAGCGCGAGACGCCATCCTCGACCGGCGTGTTGGCGATCATGATGAAGCTGTCGAACGCGCCCGCCATCTCCGATTGCAGGAAGCCCGGCCCTTCATACCAGGTGTCGAGAACGAGGAAGTCCTCCGGGTTCGCGGTCAGGGTTCGATGGCCCGCGCTGTAGTACTGGTGCAGGTGCGGCCCCTTGAACTCGTTGGCGAAGTACTGCCAGTCGGTCGCGCCGTGGATCGGCACGAAGTGGCCGAAGTCGGCCATGTTGTCGACGATCTCGATGCCGTGGCTGTTGAGATCGCCCATGTAGTCGATCTTCCATTCCACCCAGCCAGGCTCGCCATGGTGGCCGCCGAAGTTGGCCAGTTCGACGTCCGGCTCGAGTCCTTCGGGATCGTGCCACATCCACAGGATGCCTGCGCGTTCGACCACCGGATAGGTCCGCAGCTTCGCCGCCTTGGGGATGAAGTCCGAATAGGGGATGTGGTTGCACGCGCCGTCTGTGCCGAAGCGCCAGCCATGGAACGGGCAGCGGATCGATTCGCCTTCGACGTGCTCGCCGTCGCGCACGATGTAGGACGTGCTGTTCTTGGCGAGGTGCGCGCCCATGTGCGGACAATAGGCGTCGACCACATAAGGCGCGCCGCTTTCGCCGCGATAGACCACCAGGTCCTTGCCGAAGTAGCGGATCGGGGCGGGAATGCGCGTCGCGTCCGCCGCCGTGCCGATCATGAACCAGCCGCGCGGGAAGTCGAACTCACCCAGGCCGTACTCTTTCGAGGTTGCCATCTGCAAAACTCCTTATCGTATCCGCCAATCTCTCCCGGCGGCGCAGTTGCCAGTCTTTTACCGCGTTCCTTGCGGATTCGCGAAGTTTCTTGCCTTGCACAGTGCTTGTGCAAGAATGCACGGCATCTGAACGGCAATTGGGTGCGGCACATGGAATGGAGCGATCTGGAAGTCTTTCTCGCGGCGGTCAGGACCGGTTCCTACACCGCTGCGGGTCGCCAGCTCGGCATCAACCGCACGACCATCGGCCGCCGGGTCGAGGCGCTGGAGAAGTCGCTCGGCCTGCCGCTGTTCGAGAAGAATCCACTCGGCTACGCGCCCAACGCCGCCGGCGCGCGCCTGCTCGCGACGGCCGAGGCGGTCGAGCGCGAGGTTGCCGCGATGCTCCACGACATCGGCGGCGCCGCGCGCCAATCGGCGCCCGTGCGCATCGCCAGCAGCGGCGGCATCGCCTCGGAGTTCCTTCCCGAGATTGCCGCATTCCGCCGCGCCAATCCCGACGTTCCGGTCGAGCTTCTGGGCGAACTCGACCCGCTTGATGCCGTAACCCAGCGCCGCGCCGATCTCGGCATCGCGCTGGTCCGCTCGCTGCCGCTGCGCCTTGCGGGCACGCAAGTCGCCACGCTCTCGCAGGCGCCCTATGGCCGCCGCCACGCGGGCGCGCTCCAATCGCTCGGCTGGGGCTACGAATTCGATGCCGCGCTGCCCGGCGGGCCGTGGTCGGCCAACCCCGCCGGCGAGGCGGCACAGGCGGCGGGGCTCGTCACCTTCAACGCCTGGCCGCAGCTCAAGCAGGCAGTGATGGCGGGCATCGGCAAGGCCACGCTGTGGTGCTTCGCAGCCGACGCGGAAGAGCATCTCGAACGCCTTGCCCCACCCGATCCACGCCATGACTGCCCGTTATGGCTGGTCCACCGCGCCAAGGCTCCGCCCGGACCGGGCCTTGCCCGCCTGATCGCCTTCCTCGACAATGCCATCGCGGCGCGATGCGACGGCAAACGCGCGGCCACGCCATGAATCATGTTTGCATTGCGACGGCTTGAATGCCATTATAACCCAAAGTTGCGAACAATAATGCCATAGTGGCTACGCAAATTGGGAGATTTTGGATCGTCATGGCCACCACTGCCCCCGCGCCCGTCTTCGACCGCGAGACACTCCTCGCCGCCGCGCGCGAGCGCACCGGCCTGTCGGACTTCGGCGACACCTGGTTCCTCGAACCGATGGACCGCTACATCGCCTCCGCCAATGCCGAGGGCAAGCTGACGCCGTCGGGCTTTGCCGGGCAGACCGAATCCATCCTCAAGGGTCTCGCCAGCCGCCTGCGCATGGTCGAGGACATCAAGCGCCATCCCGAAATCCTTGACGAGAAGGTCGAGGTCGCCGCGATCATCCTCGGCCTGCCGCGCACCGGCAGCACGATCTTCCACCGCCTCCTCGCCTCGGCCCCCGGCATGACCGCAATCCGCTGGTACGAGGCGCAGAACTACGCGCCGCTGCCAGGCGACGAGCCGGGCAACCCGCAGGCACGCCGCGCCTATGCGCAGGCGATGATCGACGGGTGGCTCAACCTCTCGCCCGAACTCGCCTCGATCCACCCGCTCGATCCCGAGGCGCCGGACGAGGAAATCATCATCCTCGGCCAGCTCTTCATCACGACCATGGTCGAGGCGATGACCTTCATCCCCTCGTTCGCAAAGTGGCTCGACAGCTACGACCAGTCGAAGGGCTACGAGGATCTCAAGACCATCCTCAAGTACCTGCAATGGCAGGATCCTTCGCGTCGTAATCGCAAGTGGGTGCTGAAAAGCCCGTCCAACCTGCCCTATACCGACGTCATCGCGGATGCCTTCCCCGATGCGGTGCTCGTCATGACTCACCGCGACCCGCTGGAAGTCGTGCCCAGCTACGTCAGCATGGAAGCAGCGCTCTACAAGCTGAACTCGGTCCATTCCGACACCGAGGTCGGTGCGTTCTGGTTCCCGCGCCTTGCCGGCTGGATGAAGCGCTTCGAGGAGGCGCGCGCGCGCATCGGCGAGGATCGCTTCATCGACATCGACTACCGCGAAGTGGCGAAGGAGCCACTGAAGCAGGCCGAACGCGTCCTCGCGCGCATCGGCATTCCGCTCGATGCCGAAATCGAGGCGGCACTCGCCGAGTTCATGGCCGGCAACAAGCGCGAGCAGCGCCCGATGCATGACTACTCGCTCGAACGCTTCGGGCTCGAGGAGCAGGCGATCCGCGAGGCCTTCGCCTCCTACCGCGCGCGCTTCGTGCGCTGAACAACGACCGCATCAAGGATGAGAGAATGACCGATCTTACTGGAAAGGTGGCGCTGATCACCGGCGCGGGACAGGGCATCGGCCAGGGCGTCGCGCTGGCCATGGCAGGCGCGGGCGCGGCAGTCGTCGTGACCGGGCGCACGCTCGCCAAGGTCGAGGAGACCGCGCGGCTGGTACGCGAGCGCGGCGGCAAGGCGCTGCCCATCGCCTGCGACGTCAAGTCCGCCACCGACCTTGCCGAAACGGTAGAGGCGACGGTGGCCGGGTTCGGCGGCCTCGATATCCTCGTCAACAATGCGCAGGAAGTGCCGCTGGGCAAGCTCGAGGAAGTGACCGACGAGGCGTTCCTTGCCGGGTTCGAATCCGGGCCCCTGGCCACGCACCGGCTGATGAAGCTCGCCCGCCCGCACCTGGCCGCGCGCGGCGGCGGCACGATCTTCAACTTTTGTTCGTCGGCCGGCATCCGCTGGGACATGACCGGCTATGGCTGCTACGCCGCCGTCAAGCAGGCGATCCGCTCGCTCACCCGCGCCGCCGCTGCCGAATGGGGCGGCGAAGGCATCCGCGTGCTGACCATTGCGCCCCACGCGGAATCGCCCGGGCTCAAGTGGTGGATCGAGAACAATCCGGAAGAGGCCAAGGCCTTCTTCCGCACGATCCCGCTGGGCCGCGTGGGCACACTTGAAGGCGACATCGGCCGCGCGCTGGTGGCGCTGTCGGGTCAGGACCTCGCCTATCTTACCGGCGCCACGATCCCGCTCGACGGCGGGCAGGCCAACTTCGACTGAGAGGTCCACGATGGAAAAGGTGATTGCCGCGCTCTGGGCGCCCGAAGGGGAAAGCCGCGAGGATTTCGCCGCGCGCATCCTTGCCACCCTGCCCGGCGCGCTCGTCGCGGCGGGGGCAAGCGGGGTGCGCATCAACGTGCGCGATGCGACGGTCGCGCCCGGAGAAGGGCTGGTGCAGCAATGGCAGGCGCCGCAGCAGGCGGCAGTGGCGCAGTTCTGGATGCCATCCGCCAATGCCCGCTTCCGTGGCCCCGTGGATGCAGCCCTCGCCCAGCACAGCGCCCGCTTTGAAGCCTGGCTGGTTTGCGAATCCACCATTATTCCCAATGACTTGCACCCCGTCAGCGCACCTTCGCCGGAAAAGGTTTCCCCGGGGAAACCTTTGTTGCCCGAACGCGCCTGGGGCTGGAGCCAGGCCAGCTTCATCTCGTTCAGGCCCGACCTGACGCGCGAAGCGGCCATCGCGCACTGGCATTCGCACCACACCCGCGTCGCCATCGAGACCCAGGACAACTTCGAATATGTCCAGAATCTCGTCGTCCGGCCGCTGACCGACACCGCGCCGCGCTATGATGCCTTTGTCGAGGAATGCTTCCCGCTGGAAGCGCTCGACAATCCGGAAGCCTTCTTCGATGCGGTGGGCAAGCCGGAGAAGCTGGCCGAAAATCTCGCAACGATGATGGAAAGCTGCAATGGTTTCATAGACTTCACGCGGATCGACATCGTCCCGACCAGCCAGTTCGACTTCGCCTTCCTCGACCGGGCATGAGCGAATATCCGCCCTCCTCGCGGCTGTCCGTCGCTGGCCCCTGCGGCCGGGCCGAACTGCTTGAGTGGGATTGGCCCTCGATGCTGGACTTCGTGCGGCGCGAGGAGGCGCTGATGGTGGAAATGTCGTTGCCGCCTGCATCGGCCGACGCATCGGCGTGCTTTCCCGAGATCGATGGCGACCGCCGCTGCTTCATGGGCACGCTCTTCGTCCGCTGGCCCGGCGTGCAGGTGGCGGGCCGGTCCGAAGGCGGGCTGATCCGGGTGGTACGCTGCGTGTTCGAAGGCGAAAGGGCGCGAGGCCTGCTCGCACTTCAGCCATCGCCCTCGCTGCCGCTCCTCCAGGCGCTGCTGTCGATCCAGAACGAAACGCTGCGCGGGCTCATGCGAATGCTCCAGCGCGAGCTTTCCAACATGCGCGAGCGTTCCGAGCAGGCCGTGGCCGCGCTGCTTGAACTGGTCGCGATCGAGGTCGAGCGGGTGATCCGCCGCGAGGCCGAGGCCGGCACGACCGCGAGGCTTGCGCCATGGCAGTTCCGCCGCATCCGCGAGCGCCTGGCCGAAGGCGGCGCCGCGCCGACCGTGGCCGAGCTTGCCACGCTTTGCGGAATCAGCGTGCGCCACCTGCACCGGCAGTTCCATGCCCTGACCGGGCGGACCGTCGCCGACTATATCGAGACCACGCGCATCGAACAGGCCAAGACCTTGCTCGGCCAGCGTGAACAACCGATCAAGGCGATCGCGGTCGCCTGTGGCTTTACCCGCGCCAACAGTTTCACGCGGGCCTTCCGCCGCCATACCGGACTGACCCCGCTTGCCTTCCGGCAGGCGGCAGGCAGCCAGACTTACGCCCAATCGACGCTTTGAGAGAGGAACCAGCCATGTCCGACAAGCCCAGGATTGCAATCGTAACCGGCGCCAGCCGCGGCGCGGGCGCGGGCATAGCCCGGGGCTTCGGCGAAATGGGCTATACCGTCTACGTGACCGGCCGCACCGTCTCGCCCGGCAACGCCAAGGGGTGGGACGGCACGGTTCTTCCCGGCACCGTCGCCGAAACCGCGCAGCGCGTGACGGAACTTGGCGGCAAGGGCATTCCGGTGGTCTGCGACCACGCCGACGACGCGCAGGTGGCGCGCCTGTTCGAACAGGTGATGGACGAGCAGGGCAGGCTCGACGTTCTGGTCAACAATGCCGCCTACATGCATCACCAGCTCATCCAGAAGGCACCGTTCTGGGAGAAGGAACTGGACGCGCAGAAGATCATCGATGTCGGCCTGCGCAGCGCCTACGTGGCAAGCTGGCACGCCGCCAGGATCATGGTGCCGCAAGGTTCAGGCGCCATTGCCATGACCTCGTCATTCGGCGCATCGTGCTACATGCACGGCCCCGCCTATGGCGCGCAGAAGGCCGGGCTCGACAAGCTGGCGCATGACATGGAGCACGATTTCCGCGGCACCGGGGTCATCGCCTTCTCGCTCTGGCTCGGCCCGCAGCTTACCGAGCGCGCGCAGATTGCCGCCGAAACCAATCCCGAGCAGTACGAGGGCTTCCTCGCGATGGCCGAGAACCCGGAATTTTCCGCCCACGTCATCGACGCCATCGACAAGTCCCCCAACCGCGATCAGCTGTCCGGCGAGACGCTGATCGTGGCCGAGATCGCGCGCGAACTGGGCGTGACCGACCGCGGACACGATCGTCCCTCGCACCGCGAGATGCTGGGCAGTCCGCGCCCGAAGAACCCCGCCGCCGTCTACTGAGCGCGGATACTGGCCATCCGGCCATGCGGTTCACCCGGTGATCCATCGCGGATCATCGGGCGATACCCCATGGCCGGTGCCACTTGCGCGCGGGCGCGCTCTCCATAGGCTTTGCGCCTTGAGCCGGAGCAACCGGCCGCATGGGGAGATGATGCATGGCAAGAGCTGCGACTGCGGCCGGTAATGGCCTTCCCTTGCTCGATGGAGGCGTGCCGCTCCTCGGGCATCTCGCACAGTTCTTCCGCGATCCGGTTTCGGTACTCAAGCGCGGATACCGCTCGAAGGGGCGGCTCTTCGCGATGAACTTCATGGGCCAGCGCATGAACGTGATGCTGGGTCCGGAACACAACCGCTTCTTCTTCGAGGAGACGGACAAGCTGCTCTCGATCCGGGAGTCGATGCCGTTCTTCCTCAAGATGTTCTCGCCCGAGTTCTATTCGTTCGCGGAAATGGACGAGTACCTGCGCCAGCGCTCGATCATCATGCCCCGCTTCAAGGCGGCATCGATGAAGCAGTACGTGCCGGTCATGGTCGAGGAATCGCTTAACCTGGTCGAGCGGCTGGGCGAGGAAGGCGAGTTCGACCTGATCCCGACGCTGGGCCCGGTGGTAATGGACATCGCCGCGCACAGCTTCATGGGACGCGAGTTCCACGAGAAGCTGGGGCATGAGTTCTTCGAACTCTTCCGCGATTTTTCGGGAGGCATGGAATTCGTCCTGCCGCTGTGGCTGCCGACACCCAAGATGGTCAAGTCACAGCGCGCGAAGAGGAAGCTCCACGCCATCCTGCAATCGTGGATCGACAAGCGCCGCGCCGCCCCGCTCGATCCGCCCGATTTCTTCCAGACGATGATCGAGACGAAGTATCCCGATGGCCGCCCGGTGCCCGACGAGATCATCCGCCACCTGATCCTCCTTCTCGTCTGGGCAGGGCACGAGACGACCGCCGGGCAGGTGAGCTGGGCGCTGGCGGACCTCCTTCAGAACCCGGACTACCAGAAGGTGCTGCGCGGCGAGATATCGTCGCTGCTGGGCGGCAGCGACGGGCGCGACCTTGGCTGGGAACAGGCCGTGGCGATGGAGAAGATGGACCTTGCCCTGCGCGAGACCGAGCGGCTCCATCCGGTCGCCTACATGCTCAGCCGCAAGGCGCGGGCCGATATCGAGCGCGACGGCTATGTCATCCGCAAGGGCGAGTTCGTGCTGCTTGCGCCTTCGGTCAGCCACCGCATGGAAGAGACGTTCCGCAATCCCGATGCCTATGACCCGGAACGCTTCAACCCGGCCAACCCCGATGCGCAGATCGAAAGCAATTCGTTGATCGGCTTTGGCGGGGGTGTCCACCGCTGCGCGGGCGTGAACTTCGCGCGGATGGAGATGAAGGTGCTGGTGGCGATCCTGCTCCAGAACTTCGACATGGAGCTGATGGACGAAGTGCGGCCCATCGCGGGCGCATCGACCTACTGGCCCGCCCAGCCCTGCCGGGTGCGCTATCGGCGGCGCAAGCTCGACGGGTCGGAGGCAGGTGCGGACATGGCGGCGCTGGCCCGAGCCGCCGGCTGCCCGGCGCATACGTGAGGGAGGCCTGATGGCCAAGGTGACTTTCGTCCAGCCGGACGGATCGCAGCGAACCTGCGTGAACTTCGAAGGCATGACGTTGATGCAGCTCGCAGTGGGCAATCTCGTCGACGGGATCGACGCGCTGTGCGGCGGCATGATGCAGTGCGCGACCTGCCATTGCTGGATCGACCCCGAATGGATCGGCCGCACCGGCATGGCCGGACCCGATGAGCGGGCAATGCTGGAAGCGATCGAGGGCGTCGAGATCCGTCCCGAAAGCCGCCTGTCCTGCCAGGTACAGCTTGGCGAAGAACTTGACGGGCTGGTCGTGCGCATTCCACCGGAGCAACCGGGAGTTTAGCACAGATTGGCGTCATCAAATTCGCATCTGATTGACATAACCATAAGTTCTCCTCATCTTGCGTAAAAACAATGATGTCTTGCGCCGAATCAATCAAGGCACCAGACGCAGCGGAGAGGAACCCCACAGCCATGACGGCAAACGTCCCCCCGGCGCAGCTTGCGCAGGCGCTCGACTTTTCGGGCAAGACCGTGCTGGTCACGGGCGGAGGCGTCGGCATCGGCCGCGCCATTGCCGAAGCCTTTGCCGGAGCCGGCGCGCGCGTCGTGATCGCGGAAATCGACCCGGCCAATGCCGAGGCGGTCGAACAGGCCATTCCCGGCGCCCGCGTGATCCGCTGCGACGTGCGCCAGCGCGGCGTGGGCCAGATGCTGGCCGAACGCATCGCCGCCGAAACCGGCAAGCTCGACGTGCTGGTCAACAACGTCGGCCACTTCGTCCACGCCCGTCCCTTCGCGATGCTTTCGGAGGAGGAGGTCGAGGAAATCCTCGACACCAACCTAGGCCAGCTGCTCCGCGTGACCCGCGCGATGATCCCGCTGCTGCGCAAGGCCGGGCCGGGGGCGAACATCATCAACGTCACCTCGATCGAGGCCCATCGGGGCATCCCCTATTGCAGCGTCTATGCCGCCGCGAAGTGGGCGGTGACCGGCTTCACCAAGAGCCTCGCGCTGGAGCTTGGCCCCGAGGGCATCCGCGTGAACGACATCGCGCCCGAGACGACGGACACCCCGCAAGTCGCGCTCGACTACATGATCCCGCCCGAAAACCGGGTGCACGAGGAACGCTGGATTCCGCTCGGCCGCTTTGGCCGGCCCGCCGACTGCGCGGGCGCGGCGCTCTATCTCGCCAGTCCGCTGGCCGCATGGGTGACGGGCACCGCGCTTCACGTCGATGGCGGGGCGCTGGCGGCGGCGGGATGGTATCGCACGCCGCAGGGGGAATGGACCAACGTGCCGGTCATTTCCGGCAACGGCCTGGTCATCCCAGGCACCGCGGCATGAGCGCCGAGGCCGCGCTGCGCCGCACGGCGGAACGCTATGCCCTGGGCGCGGACCGACGCGACAAGACGCTGTGGCGCGAAGTGCTGGCCGATGACGTTGAGATCACGGGACCGGGCTTTGCCATCGTCGGGCGCGAGGCGAACCTCGGATCGATCGACCACCTCGCCCATGCCTTCAAGGCAACGCGCCACGTGGTCCACGACCAGGACGTGACCGTCGAGGGCGACACCGCGCGGGGCGAGACGCGCTCCACCGCCGAGCACCGCATGACCGGGCCGGACGGGCGCGACCTGCTTTTGGTCTGGGCGATCCGCTATCAGGACTGCTGGCGGCGCGAGGGCGAAAGCTGGAAGTTCACCCGCCGCGCGCTGATCGTCGACTGGGAGGAACTGCGCCCGGTGGGCGACGTCGGCGGAGGCGCGGCATGAGCGGGGCGCTGACGGGGCGCACCGCCTTCATCACGGGCGCGACGGGCGCCATCGCAGAGGCTTGCGCGCTGCAACTGGCCAGGGATGGCGCGCGGCTGGCGCTGATGGCGCGGCGTCCGCAAGGCCTTGACGAAGTGGCCGCCCGCATCCGCGCCGAAGTCCCCGGGGCCGAAATCCACGCCTTCATCGGCGATGCCAACGACGAAAGCGCCGTGGCCGGGGCCGTGCGCGGCGCGCATGGGCTGGCCGGCAGGCTCGACGTCGCCTTTGCCACGGTCGGTGGCGGCAGCTTCAAGCCCCTGATCGAGAACACCGCGCAGGACCTGCGCGACGCTTTCGAAAGCAATGTCGTGTCCGCCTTCCACGTCATCCGCGCCGCCGCGCCGCTGATGCGGCCGGGAGGATCGATCGTGTGCCTCTCCTCCGGCGCGGCAGTGCTGACGTTCCGCCACCTTGCTGCCTACCACGTGGCCAAGGCCGCGCTCGAGGGCCTGGTGCGCATGGCGGCGGACGAGCTGGGCCCATCGGGCCTGCGCGTCAACGCGATCCGCCCCGGCCTGACCCGCTCTGGCGCAACCGAGGGCATGTTCGAGGGCGGAGCGGCGGAGGCCTTCCTGCCCGAATACCCGCTGGGGCGCCTTGGCGAGGCGCGCGACATGGCCGGGGCGGTGCGTTTCCTTGCCGGCGACGAAAGCGCCTGGGTGACCGGGCAGTGCATCGCCGTAGACGGCGGCAACCTGCTGCGCCGCAGCCCCGATCTTGCACCGCTGCCAGTGGTGAACACGCATTCCGAAGGGAGAATATGATGAAAGTGCTCGTAGTCGGCGGGACCGGCGCGCTTGGCGGCCATGCCGCCCTGCATCTGGCCGCGAAGGGCCATGACGTGACCATCACCGGCCGCGGCGAAGGCGCGCCTGCCGGAACGCCGCTGACCGATCTCGGCTTCCTGCGCGGCGACTATGTCGCGGGCGATTTCACCGCCGAACGGCTCAAGGGCTTCGACTGGGTGGTCTTCGCTGCCGGAAACGATCCGCGTCACGTGCCCGAAGGCGAGGACTTCGGCGCATGGCTCCTCAAGGCCAATCACGTCGCCCTGCCCGCCTTCTTCGCGGCAGCGCGCGAGGCCGGCGTTTCGCGCGCGGTCCAGCTCGGCAGCTTCTATCCGCAGGCCGCGCCCGAACTGATCGCGGGCAACGTCTATATCCAGTCGCGCCTTGCCGCGTGCGAAGGCGCACGCGCCGAGGGCCGCCCCGGCTTCGACGTTGTGAGCGTCAACGCGCCCTTCATGGTCGGCACCGTGCCCGGCCTGTCGAGCGCCATCTTCGAGCCCTACGTGGCCTGGGCCAAGGGACAGATTCCCATTCCGTTCTTCGCCCCCACCGGCGGCACGAACTTCATGTCGTTCCGTTCGCTGTCCGAGGCCATCGAAGGCGCGCTGTTGCGCGGCGAGCCGGGCAAGGCCTATCTCGTCGGCGACGAGAACCTCACCTTCCGCGAATATTTCCAGCTCTTCTTCGATGCCGTGGGCAGCGATGTGGTGCTTGAGGAGCGCGACGAGGAATTGCCGCTGCTGCCCGACGTGGCGATCCCGCAGGGGCGCGGCAACACGATCAGTTACGAACCCGACGCTGGCGAAACCGCGCTGCTCGGCTATCGTCGCGGCGACGTGGCGGCGGCGGTGGCCGAAATCGTCGCGCAGTTCGGCTGATCCGTTCGGGAGAATTTGAAGATGACCCTTAATCCCCAGGTCGAGGCGCTGCTCGGCTTCTTCGCGCAGATGCCGCCGGTCGACTACGCCACGATCACGCCGGAAGCCCTGCGCGAGATGAACAAGCCGATGCAGATGGGCCCGCCGCCAGCCGTTGCCGAAGTGCGCGACCTGACGATGGACCTGCCCGGCCGTTCCATCGCGGCGCGTCTCTACCTACCCGAGGGCCCGGGCGAGACACCGCCGCTGGTGTTGTTCTACCACGGCGGCGGCTGGGTTATCGGATCGATCGAATCCCACGACGCCACGGCGCGGGCGATCGCGGCGGCAAGCGGGGCGGCGGTGCTTTCAGTCGAATACCGGCTTGCGCCCGAGACCAAGTTCCCGGGGCCGCTGGATGATTGCTACGACGCCCTGGTCTGGGCGGCAGGCCATGCGGCCGAGCTTGGCATCGACGCCGCGCGCCTTGCCGTGGCCGGCGACAGCGCGGGGGGCAACCTTGCCGCCGCAGTCGCCATCCGCGCGCGGGACGAAGGCGGGCCGAAGCTTGCCCACCAGCTGCTGATCTATCCGGTGACCGACGCCGACTTCGCCAACGGGTCCTATACCGAAAACGCCGAGGGCTATTTCCTGACCACGCAGATGATGCAGTGGTTCTGGACGCAATATGTCGACGACCACGGCGATCCGCACCCCCACGCGGCGGTCCTTCGCCATGATAACCTTGCCGGCCTGCCTCCGGCAACGGTGCTGGTCGCGCAGTATGATCCCTTGCGTGACGAGGGCCTTGCCTATGCCGAGGCGCTGAAGGCGGCAGGCGTGCCGGTGGAGACCGAACTGGCACCCGGCATGATCCACGGCTTCTTCTCGATGTTCGAGGCCGTGCCCGACGCGATGCCCTATGTCGAACGCGCCGGGGCGCGGCTCAAGGCGGCCTTCGCCGCCTGACGGCGATCAGATGGCGATGCGCACCGGGTCCTGGGCCAGGCTGCGCATCGCCCGTTCGATCCAGGGGACGAATTCGGCCAGCGCCATGGGCCTGCCGAACAGGTAGCCCTGCAATTCGTGGCAACCGGCGCGGCGCAGCAAGTTGGCCTGCTCCTCTGTCTCCACGCCTTCGGCAATCACCCGCATGTCGAGCCCGCAGGCCAGCATGATCGCCCCGGTGACCAGCATCGCCGCCTTGCTGCCGGGCGCGAGCCCATCGAGCAGTGACTTGTCTATCTTGATGTGGCTGAAGCCGTAGCTGCGCAGGTAGTGGATGCTGGTGAATCCGGTGCCGAAATCATCCAGCGCTATCGACATGCCGCGCGCCTTGAAGGTTTCGACGGCCCGCACCACGCGCTCGGGATTGGCCAGCAGGTAACCCTCGGTGATCTCGAACTGGAGCCGCTCGGGCGGGAACCGTGTCTGCTCCAGCACGTGGGCGACCTGCCGTTCGAAATGGGAATCGCGGAACTGCGCGGGGCTGACGTTGACGCTCAGGCGCAAGGAACCGAGCGGCGCGATATCGCGGCAGGCGCGTTCGAGCACGAACATGCCTAGCGGGTGGATCTGGCCGGTGGCTTCAGCGATCTCGATGAACTCGTCCGGCGGCAGCGGACCTTCGGGGCGCCGGGGCCAGCGTAGCAGCGCCTCGACCGCGACGACCTCGCCGGTCTGCGCATCGACTTCCGGCTGGTAGTGGACATCGAATTCCCCGCGCGAAAGGCCGCGTCCGATCTGCGTCTCCACCGCCAGACGGCGCAGGCGGCCTTCGTCGAAATCGGCGTCGTAGACCGCGATCTGGCCCTTCCCCTGCGTCTTTGCGTGGTACATCGCGGTATCGGCCCGGCGCAGCAGTTCGCGCGGAGTGGCCGCCATGTCGGTATTCGCGGCAACCCCGATGCTGCCGCCGACCTGCAGGACGTGACGTTCGACAAGAACCGGCAACGATATCTCTTCAAGCAGGGTTGATGCGAGGGCGATTGCCTCTGCTTCGGCGGAGTGGCCCTCGAACAGAATCGCGAACTCGTCGCCGCCGACACGGGCCAGCCGCGCGTGGGCCGGGCAGTGCCGGCTCAACCGTTGGCAGATGCTGCGGATCAGCGCGTCGCCCGCCTGATGACCGTGTTCGTCGTTGACCGCCTTGAACCCGTCGAGATCGATGAAGATCACCGCGAGCGTATCCCTGACGGGGTCCGGACCGCCTTCGAGGCGATCGAGGCGGGAAAGCAGTTCGCGCCGGTTGGGCAAGCCGCTCAGGGGGTCGCTGAACGCGATCCGGCGGTTCTCTTCGCTCAGCTTCTCGGTTTCGAGCTGACGCGTGCGCAGGATGCGTTGCGAGCGGATCAGTTCCGAAAACGAAAGGTTGTAGCGATGCGTCACCACCACCATCCCGGCGCAGACCAGCGAAAGCACGACCGACTGGGACAGCATGCGGCCATCTTCGGCCCACGAGAAATAGAACGCGAAGGAGAACGTGCTGACCACCGCCACCCGCATCGCGGCGGCCCGCAGGGTCATGAGGCAGAACACCGTGCTCACTTCCGTAAGGCCCAGGAAGAAGGTGAGATTGCCCCGCGCGTAGGGATCGCCGTCCTGATAGACCCAGATGCACCATGCCTCGAAAGCCAGGGTCATCGCGACTGCCAGCCTGCATGTCCGAGCAAGACAAGTGGCGATGTAGCTGTCCGAAAGGCTTGCCGGATCAGGCTGCTGCCACCACCAGACCCCGCGCCACAGTGCGAGGCCGCCGATGAAGGCGGGCATCAGCAGGGTCTTGAACAACTGGCCGGCATCGAAGAACTCGATGGCGATGGCCAGGGCGTTACAGACCAGAATCCCGTACAGCAGCGGCATCTGACTGGAAAACGAGCGGAACTGCGCTCGAGTCAGTTCCGCATCGCTGGTGTCCAGCTTCAGAAATTCGGTGAATGCCCGCATCGCGCCGCTTGTCTGCCCACAGTCCTTGAGGCTTGGTTAAGCGACCGATCATGAAGGCACTTTCTGAACGACCGGGCTCAAGGCTTGCTGCGTATGTTTGCTAAGGCAGGTAGCGGCGTGGCCGGTCAGACGAAGTCCACCGTCCTCGTCTCGACCGGCGCAAGCGGTGCCCTGCCCCGGATCGCGTCGGAGATCTTTTCGGCGATCATGATCGTGGGCGCGTTGGTGTTTCCGCCGATCAGGTTCGGCATGACCGATGCATCGACCACGCGCAGCCCTTCAAGGCCGATGACGCGGCACTGGCTGTCGACCACCGCCATCGCATCGCCTTGCGTGCCCATGCGGCAAGTGCCGACAGGGTGATAGATCGTCTCGCCGGTGCGGCGCACCCAGGCGTCGATCTCTTCGTCGGTCTGCACGTCGTTGCCCGGCCAGATCTCCTCGCCGCGATAGGGTGCAAGCGCAGGCTGCGCCGCCACCTCGCGCGCGATGCGGATGCCCGCGCGGACAGCGCGGCGGTCTTCCTCGGCGGCCATGAAATTCGCCAGGATCGAGGGATCGGCATATGGGTCCGCCGAGGCGAGCGATACCCGCCCCCGGCTTTCTGGCCGGAGCTGGCAGACGTGGAGCGTGAACCCGTCGCGCTTGACCGAACGCTTGCCGTGTTCCTGCATGATGGCCAGCACGAAGTGGATCTGGAGGTCCGGACGGTCGAGATCGGGCCGCGACTTGAGGAAGGCTCCCGCCTCAAGCCCGTTCTGCCGTCCCGCGCCCTTGCCGGTCAGCAGGTATTGCAGGCCGACCTTGAGCTGGCCCAACCCCTTGATCTCGTTGTAGATCGTGATCGGCTGCGTGCAGGCCCAGTTGAGCGTTACGTCGAGGTGGTCCTGGAGATTGGCCCCCACGCCGGGCAGGGGATGGACCGGCGCGATACCATGCCTTGCCAGTTCCTCCGGATCGCCGATCCCCGAAAGCTGCAGGATCTGCGGCGATTGCAGGGCACCCGCACAGACCAGCACTTCGCGCGCGGCATGGGCGCGGCGCACCGGCTTGCCCTTGCCAAGGCTGTACTCGACGCCGGTGGCGCGTCCGCCCTCGACCACGACACGGTGGACGCGCGCCCCGGTGACGATCGTGAGGTTCGCCCGCTGCCCCGCGACCGGCGCGAGATAGCCGCGCGCGGCGCTCCACCGCTCGCCATCGTGGATGGTGAGCTGGTAGCGACCAAAGCCTTCCTGGTCAGCGCCATTGAAATCGGGGGTGACCTTGTGCCCGGCCTGGCGGCCTGCCTCGATCACGCCGCGATAGAGCGGGTGGTCCGAGCGCTCGCCCCAGCTTACCCGCAAGGGGCCGCCCGCGCCGTGGAAGGCATCCGCACCGTCGCAGAAGTCCTCGGCGCGGCGGAAATAGGGCAGGACCTCGGCGAAGGACCAGCCTTCGAGGCCCATCTGCCGCCACTGGTCGTAATCGCGCGCGTGGCCGCGAATATAGACCATCCCGTTGATCGCCGAGGAGCCGCCCAGCCCGCGCCCCCTTGGATGCCACATGCGGCGCCCGTCCATGTGGGGTTCGGGGTCGGACCAGAAGCCCCAGTTGTGGCGGCTTTTCTTCTTGATCAGCGTGCCGACGCCAGCGGGCATGCGCACCAGCAGCGAGGTGTTGGCACCGCCCGCCTCGAGCAGAAGGACCCTGCTTTGCGCGTCTTCCGACAGGCGGGCGGCGAGCACCGCCCCCGCGCTGCCGCCGCCGATTACGATGAAGTCGAACTCGCCCGCTGCCTCGGCCATCCCGTATCCCTGTGTCTGCGTCTTTTCGTTACTGACACAGGGGTAATTAATCGGGCGGTTAAATGCAAGCGGCGGCGAGGCCGTGTATCAGGGGCTGTGGATCAGCGGGCCGTGGATCAGAATGCCGTGGCTCCGCCGTCCACGACCATCGCGTGGCCGGTGACGAAGCTGGCGGCGGGCGAGCAGAGCCAGACAACCGCCTCGGCGATTTCCATGGCAGAGCCCATGCGGCCCATCGGCGTCATCGAATCCATCAGCGCCTTGATCTCCGGGTTCTGGACCAGGGGGGCGGTCATCGGGGTCTCGATCACGCCCGGGCACACCGCGTTGACGCGGATGCCGTTCTTGGCCCAGCGCAGCGCGCCATGGCGGGCAAGGCCGACGACGCCGTGCTTGGCGGCGGTATAGGCCGGCTGCGAGCCGTTGCCGACGAGGCCGTTGATCGAGGCGGTGTTGACGATCGCCCCGCCGCCGCGCTCAAGCATGACAGCCGATTCCTCGCGCATGCAGCGCATCACGCCCGAAAGGTTGATCGCGATGTCGCGTTCCCAGATCGCGTCGTCGTACTGGTCGTCGGTCACGCGGTTGATGCCGGCGTTGTTGAATGCGCAATCGAGGCCGCCGAACGTGTCGACCGTGGCCTTGACCATGGCCTTGACCTCGTCCGCGTTGCTGACGTCACAGCGCACGAATGCGGCCTTGCCGCCCGCCGCCTCGATCAGGGCGACGGTCTCGGCGCCGCCGGCCTCGTTCACGTCGCTGACCATGACGCTGGCGCCCGAGCGGGCGAAGACCTGCGCCGCAGCGCGGCCGATGCCGCCGCCCGCACCCGTGACCAGCGCCACCTTGCCATCGAGGCCGTAATTGATCGCCATATCCGAATCCCCTCAACTATATCGTAGGCTATTGATTAGAGGATAACGCAAATGAAGGTCAATCACGGCATTGAATTTGTCATTGCGGAATCATTCTGCCGCCTCCGCCGCAAAATCCTTCGCGGCACCTAACGATACATGAACCCCGTTCACGCGGCGCTGGAACTCCCCCGCACGCTCGCGCGGGTTGTAGAACTGGCGATGCCAGATGCGCTCCTTGTGGAAGGGGCCGTCGCCCGCGACCTGCAGGATCGAGATCGCCGGTTCCTTGTACTTCCACAGCTCGAAGTCCTGGGCAAAGGCTTCAAGCGCGGTGTCCTGATAGGCGCGCGCCAGGGCGACCCCGGCATCGTCCGCCGCCTTGTCGGACACCCGCACCGCAAGCGCGTACCAGACCCGCACCTCGCCATCCTCGACCGGCGTGTTGCAGATCATGATGACCGAGGGATGCTGCCCCTCCATGCGCGAGAGCAGGATGCCCGGGCCGGTGTACCAGGTATCGTTGACCAGCGCCTGATCGCTGCCGACCAGCGTGCGATGGCCGGAACACAGGCGCTGCGTGATGATGTGATCGTGGAATCCGTTCTCGAAGCGGATAATCTCGGTGCTGCCGTGAACGGGGCGGAAATGGGCGAGGTCGGCCATGTTGTCGACGATTTCCTGCGGATGGATCGGCAGGGTGCCGAGATGGTCCAGCCGCCAACGCACCCATCCTTCGCCCTCCATGTCCCATTCGGCGAAGTCGGGCAGGTCGAATTCCGGATCGCCGCCCTCCATGTCATGCCACATCCACACGCAGCCGGCCTTCTCGACGACCTTGTGCGACTTCACGCAGGCGGCCTTGGGGATCGGCTGGGTAGTATAGGGGATGTCATCGCACTTGCCTTCGGGCGTATAGCGCCAGCCGTGCGCCGGGCACCGGATAGCATCCCCTTCGACATGGGTGCCGTCCTTCACCACGTAAGAGGTGGTGTTGCGCCCCAGGTGCACACGCATGTGCGGGCAATAGGCGTCGAGCAGGACGACCCGCCCGCTGCCCTTGCCGCGATAGAGCACCATTTCCTTGCCGAAGAAACGCACCGGCTGGGGCGTGGAGGTGACCTCATCGGCCACCGCCACCATGAACCAGCCGCGGGGGAAGGTGAGCGGGCCGAGCCCGTATTCCGCTGTCGTCGCCATTGCATCCACTCCCCGTCGATCAGATGAAGCTGTCCATGTTCGGCGCGCCGAGCAGCACGCCGCCGAAATTGCGGCCGACCTTGGCCGGATTGTTGGCCACGTGGGTCCGTCCGGCATGGATGTCGCAGAAGATCCGCGAAAGCGGCCGGTTGCGGAAAATTCCCTCCGCGCCAGAGGCGTGGAAGATGCGGCTGACCAGCGCGGCGCAGCGTCCAGACACTTCGGCCGACTGGTAGCGATAGGTGAGGCGGGTTTCGACATCGGCCTGCCCTCCCGCGCGCGCGACATCCATCAGGTGATCGAAATTGCGATTGAGCGTGGCCTTCATCTCGTCGATCGCGGAGGCCGTCTCAGCAATCAGTTCCAGCGTTGCCGGGTCCTGCGCCGCGCTGGAGGCGTCGTTGTGCGACACGCGGCGCGCACCCGCCTCGCGGAACAGGTCGAGCGCGCCCTGGAGCGCACCTATCGACGAGGAGGAAACCGCGCGGACGAAGACCTGGCCGAAGGGCAGGCGGAACAGCGGCGCGTCGTTGGTCTTGAGACCGGGACTGGTGACCGCGAAGCCATCCTTCGAGCGGTGCATCCGGTAAGCCGGAACGAATGCGTCCTCGACCACCACGTCGTGACTGCCGGTCGCGCCAAGACCAACCGTGTCCCAGATCGGCAGGACGGTGAAGTCCTTGCGCGGGATCAGGAAGGTCACGAAATCCGGGCGTCCGGTTTCAGGATCGGTCATCTGGCCGCCGAGGAAGGCCCATTCGCAATGGTCGATGCCGCTGGAAAAGCCCCAGTGGCCCGAGACGCGATAGCCGCCGTCGACGGGCACGACCTTTCCCTTGGGCATGTAGGACGAGGAAATCAGCGTCGCCGGATCGTCGCCCCAGACGTCTTCCTGCGCGCGCGGATCGAAAAGGGCGAGCTGCCAGTTATGGACCGCCACGACGCCCAGCACCCAGGCCGACGACATGCAGCCTTCGGCAACCTTCATCTGCACTGCATAGAAGGCCTGCGGGTCCATCTCGTAGCCGCCATAGCGGGCGGGCTGGAGGATGCGGAAGAAGCCGGCATCCTGGAAATCGCGGATCGTCTGCGCGGGAATGCGGCATTCGCGCTCAGCCTCGGGCGCGCGCTCGCGCAGGGTCGGCACCATCGCGGCCGCGCGGGCCACGAGGTCTGCCACGGTCGGCGTCTTTACGGCTTGTGCTTGTGCTAGTGTCATTGTCGCTCTCCCGGGTGTTGCAGGATGAATGTTCAGGCCGCGTCGGCCATTGCTGCCTTCTCGTCGGCGCCGAAGCCGACGCTGAAATCGTGACCCCACAGGCTCACTTCGGTGAATTCGAACTCGGTGTGCCGGTCCCAGTCGAGCTGGAGGCCGCCAAAGCCGTATTCGAGCGCGAAACCACCCGGCGTCATCACGTAGAAGCTGGTCATGTGATCGTTGGTATGCTTGCCCAGGGTCGCCATCATCCGCGCCCCGGACCGAAGCACGCGGTCATGCGCGCGGCCGACATCGTCGAGCGTCGGCACTTCGACCATCATGTGGACGCAGCCCGCAGGCACCGGGCCTTCGAACAGCGCAAGACTGTGGTGGCGCGCATTGGCGCAGTGCATGAAGTCTATGCGCATGGCCGGGCCGCCCGGTCCCAGCGGGCGGTGAACCATGAAGTCCGACACGCCAAGGCCAAGCACGTCGACAAGGAAATCGCGCGTTGCGTCGATCGCCGGCGCGGGCAGGACGACATGGCCGTAACCCAGGTCGCCGGTGACGAAGCGGTCCACTCCCTGCGGCGAGCGGAAGGGCTGGAATGTGGAAACCGGCCCCCACGACAGCTCGTGCCGGTTGCCGGCCGGATCGGCCAGCCAGACCATGGCGCTGACATGGCGCAGTGCGCATTCGGCCCCGGTGCCGTGGGTGAAGGTCACGCCTTTCGCGGCAAGATCCTCCAGCGCCTTTTCGAACTGGATGCGCGAGCGCAGTTCCCAGCCGGTGGCGAAATAGCCGTCCTCTGCGCCCGAAACCACGAATACCCGCCCTGCCCGCTCATCCAGGCGCAACGCGGTGCCGCCCGGCACCTCGACCGCGGCAAAGCCGGCGATGTCCTCGGCAAAGCGGACCCATACGTGCGGACGGGTGGCCGTGACCACGCTGTAGGCTAGCGCCGCAATTTCCACCGGTCGGTCTCCTGTGCCGTTCTGCAATGCGCACATGATGACGGTCTGCGTGGATGGAGGAATTGACGAGAATCAAATGCGTTGTGAATTTCGCGTATTCGGAATCCATTCCAAATACGCAAATATGTGCTCGTAACTTCCAAATGCCGCATTACCCAGCAACGAAAGTGCGGCGGCGGAACGCACACGGGACAAGCGATGAGGGCTTGCGCCAAACCGAACGGTTGAGTACCGTTCGGCAAAAGAAAGGGAGATGCGATGACTGCCAGCAAGCCCGAGGCGCCCGTCGGATTCGACGCCGACCTGCTGATCCGCGACGGAACCGTGATCGACGGATCGGGCGCAGCGCCATTTACCGGCGACGTGGCCATCAAGGACGACCGGATCGTCCATGTCGGCCCCGCGTTCCGGGGCAGCGCAGCGCGCACCATCGACGCACAGGGCCTGATCGTCACCCCCGGCTTCGTCGACATCCACACCCACTATGACGGGCAAGCCGCATGGTCGGACACGCTCTCGCCAAGCAGTTCGCACGGGGTGACGACGGCAGTGCTTGGCAATTGCGGCGTGGGCTTCGCGCCGTGCAAGCCCGAGGATCGCGAGGCGCTGATCCGGCTGATGGAAGGCGTCGAGGACATTCCCGGCGTGGTCATGGCCGAAGGCCTGCCGTGGGACTGGGACAGCTTCCCGTCCTATCTCGACGCGCTTGCCGCACGGCGGCGTGACATCGACGTGGCCTGCCTGCTGCCGCACAGCCCCTTGCGCGTATGGGTCATGGGCGAAAGGGCCATTGCGCGCGAGGAGGCGACCGAAGCCGATCTTGCCGAAATGCGCCGCCTTGCACGCGAAGCGCTGGACGCGGGCGCCGTGGGGTTCGCGACCTCGCGGCTCAACATCCATCGCACCAAGAGCGGCGACCTGATCCCGACCTTCGGCGCCGACACGCGCGAGCTTGTCGCCATCGCAGGCGCGTTGGCCGATGCGGAGACGGGCGTGTTCCAGGCGGTGCTGGACGCGCCGTTCACCGCGTGGGACGAGGAAATGGGACGATTGCTGGCGGTTGCCGAGGCCGCGGGCCGTCCGGCAACCTTCACCCTGGGCGTCGCCAACAGCGGGGCCGCCAACTGGAAGCCAGCCACCGACCTTGTCGATGCAGGCCGGGCGCGCGGGCTGGAGATCTGGCCTCAGGTCCTGCCCCGGCCCATCGGCATGATTTCAGGCTGGGCGCTGTCGACGCACCCGTTCTGCCTGTGCCCGTCCTACCAGGCCATTGCCGGCCTCCCGCTGGACGAGCAATTGCCGACATTGCGCGACCCCACCTTCCGGGCGAAGCTGATCTCCGAAGTGCCGCAGCCGGGCCATCCGCTGGCCATGCTGACGCGCATCTGGGACTGGATGTTCCCGTTCAACGACCCGCCCCAGTACGAACCGGCGCGCGAAACAAGCATCGCCGCACAAGCCAGGGCACAGGGCCGTTCGTGCGAAGAGGTGGCCTACGACCTGCTGATGGAGCGGGAGGGCAACGGCATGATCCTGAACACGCTGGGCAACTTCCTTGAAGGCAAGCTCGATGCGCTGCTCGAACTGATGCGGCGCGAGGATACCGTGATCGGACTGGGGGATGGCGGCGCGCACTATGCGGCGATCTGCGACGCCAGTTACCCGACCTTCATGCTGACCTACTGGGTGCGCGACCGGGCAGGCGAAAGGCTGACGCTGCCCGAGGCGGTCGAACGACTGGCGGCGCGACCGGCGCGGGTCATGGGCCTGGAGGATCGCGGACTGCTTAAGCCCGGATACAAGGCAGACCTCAACGTGATCGACCTGGACCGGCTGACGCTTCACGCGCCGGTGGTGAAGCACGACCTGCCGGGCGGCGGGCGCAGGCTGGACCAGACCGCGACGGGATATGTCGCCACGGTCGTCAACGGACGGGTGATCCGCGAGCACGACCAGCCGACCGACGAGCGGCCGGGCCGGGTGGTGCGCGGAGCCCAGCACGCGCAGCGCGCGGCGGTGCCGGCCTGACCGGTCAGGCCGCAGGCGGTTCGGCCAGGGCGAGGACGGTAACGCTGCCGTCCTCGTTCACCTGTTCGGTCAGCATCGAGATGACGCGGCTGACGGTCTCGACGATCCACCAGCGGCCATCGCGCTTTTCATAGACGTCGTCATATTCGACCGCGAGCCGCACGACCTGGCGCGGACCGGTGAGAATAGTGCGGAAGTTGAGCGACCATTTGCCGGTTGCGCGTTCCGGTCCGGCAAGGTCGATCTGCCAGTTGGTGGCGTGGTGGATATCGTAGACGCCGCCGTTGCAGGCCATCTGGCGGTAGATTTCGACGAAGGCGTCGCGGTCGTCGAATTCGGGGAAGTTCTGGTAGGCGATGCGGATCTTGCCGGGGGCGAAGCAATCGCGCACGTCCTCGACCTCCTTGAGATCGCAGGCGCGCAGGTAGCGGGCCTTGAGCGCGCGGATGGCTTCCTTGTCTTCCAGGACGCCGAGGCGGGCGGCGATGTCTTCGAGTGTGGCGGTCACTGTGGCTCTCCCGATGCATTGCCGATGATTCGGCTTTATCGCTGTATATACGTGCGCAAAGCTTTGCCAAATTCGAGAATGAACGCCGAAACGCGCAATCATCGCAGCCTGCTTCCATCGAGAAAGATCGACACGCAACGCCGCGCGTGCGCGGCGACGCCAGCCGTGCCGGGCAGGGCCATGCCCACGAGCATGGCATTGTGCAGCGGGGAAAGCGCCATGGCCACGAACAGCATCGTCCGCTCGGTCGAGGCTTCCTCCTCCAGCCCCTGCCCGCGCAAATATGCAGCGAGCGGCTCGACCATGAAATCGAAGTGGCCGCGCTGGATCGAGCCTGCCAGTTCCGGAAATTCCGCCGCCTCGCGCAGGAACAACGCGCCCATGCCGTAGCTGTCCTCGCACGTGAGTTCGCGATGAAGTTCAAGGACATAGCGTTCGAGCGCGGCGCGCGCGTCCTCGCCGGCCTGTGGCTCGATGCGCGGGAATCGTTCGGCGCCCAGCATGACGCAGGCGCGGAACAGCGCCTCCTTGTCGGAATGCCAGGCATAAAGCGTGCGCTTGGTTACCCCGGCAGCGGCGGCGACTTCGTCCATCGTCGTCGCGCGGTAGCCCCGGCGCACGAAGATGCCGCGCGCCACCTCGAGCAGGTGGGCCATGCGCAGGCGCGTGGATTCGGCCGATGGCCGGCCCCGTCGCCCGCTGCCCGAAGTGCTGTTCGCATCTGCCTTCACCGCATCTCCCTGCCCGCTCGCACGGCGCTCGTAAATCCCGCTTGATTAATATACTGCACAGTATACCATAGCAAGCGAACCCGCACTTTGGCGGGAAATGGGAAGAGGAGACCGGCCATGGCCGGAACAGCCAAGATGCGCCTCGCGCGCGTCCACGGGCCGGGCGACGTGCGACTGGACGAAGTGCCGGTGCCGCATTGCGGGCCCGGCGAGGCACTGGTGCAAGTTGCCGCCTGCGGGGTCTGCGGAAGCGACCTAGGCTATATCGCGCAGGGCGGACTGGGCGGCGTCGAGCCGCTGTCCGCGCCGCTGCCGATCGGGCACGAATTTGCCGGAACCGTCGTTGCGGTGGGCCAATGCGTGACGAGCGTGGCGCCGGGAATGCGCGTCGCGGTGAACCCGGACCGCGCCTATATCGGCGGTGGCGGGCCGGACGGTGCGATGGCGGCCTTCATTCGCGTGGCCGGAGCCGAAATCGGCGAAACGCTGTTCCCCCTGCCCGACCACCTGCCCTTTGCCGAAGCATCGCTGGCCGAACCGCTTTCGGTGGGCCTGCACGGCCTGCGGGTGGCCGGAGCGAAAACGGAAGACCGGATCGCGATCCTGGGCGCGGGCCCCATCGGGCTGTGCGCGCTGGTCATGGCACGACACCTTGGGGCGCGCGACGTGGCCATCTTCGACCGCGTGCCGGAACGGCTGGAGCGTGCCAGGGCGCTCGGCGCGGGGCTGGCGGTGGATGTAACGCAGGAGTCGCTGACAGAAGCGTTGGCGCGGTTCCACGGATCGGGCGAGCGGTTCGGGGCGAAGTTCGTGGGCACGGACGTGTTCGTCGATTGCGCCGGGTCGGCGGCGGCGCTGGAAGAAGTTGTCGCGGTGGCGAAGTACCGCGCGCGCATCGCGGTCGTCGCGCTGCACCACAAGCCACTCGCGCTCGACCTGTGGCGGATGATGGCTAACGAGATCAGCCTTGCAGGCTCCATCGCCGATGCGCGCTCCGAAGAGTTCGGCGAGGCAGTGGCGATGCTGGCGGCGGGGGGGCAGGCGCTGTCCCCGCTCATCAGCCACCGCTTCGACTTCTCCCGCTTTCACGAAGCCCTTGCCGTGGCCGCCGACGGCGCACGCGCGGCAAAGGTGATCCTGACCTTTCCGGAGGCCGCATGAACGCCGCCACACCCAGGCTGATCCACATCGACGACATGGCCGATCCCGTCGTCACGCCCGAACTTGCCGCGTGGCGCGAGGGGCCGGACGACTTTCCCTGCCCGATGACTGCCGACGAAGTGCTGGCGCGCGCGATGGCGGAAACGGGGCTCGACGACTTTGGCGAGGATACCGGCTTTCGCACCCGGCTCGGCGTGATCCTCGACGCGCTCTACGAGGACGAGGGACTGACGCGGGGCGGCCGCGTGTTCGTGCTGCAACAGGCGGTGCGCGCGATGGCCAACCGCCTGCGCGTGGAAGACCTGATCCGGCGCCACCCTGAAATCCTCGACGTGCCAGTGGAAAAGCCGATCTTCATCGCCGGCCTGCCGCGATCAGGCACGACGCACCTCGTCAACTGGCTGTCGCGCGACGACCGGCTGGACAGCCTGACGCTGTGGGAATCGGAGGAACCGGTCGCGGGCCCGCCCCTGCCGCCGGGCGAGACCGATCCGCGCATGGCCCGTTCTGCCGCGTACTGGGGAGCGTTCGGCGCGCTCGTTCCGCACATGACGGCGATGCACGAGATGGCGGCGAACGACATCCACGAGGACAACGAACTGCTGTTCATGGATATGAACTGCTACAACTGGGAGTTCTCCTGCCGCCTGCCGCGCTGGACCGCGCATTACCTCGCCCATGACCGGACGGCGTCCTACGCCTACGAGCGCAAGGTGCTCCAGGCCATAGCCTGGCAGCGGGGCAGGAAGAACGGCGTCCGCTGGCTGCTGAAATCGCCGCAGCACATGGAAAACCTCGCCGCGATCAAGGCGGTGTTCCCCGACGCGACGATGGTCATCACGCACCGCGATCCGGTGGACGTGCTGCGTTCGCTGACCACGATGCTGGGCTATTCGGACCGGACCCGGCGCGACCCTGTCGACCCGCCGGGGCTGGCGCGGCTGTGGACCGGGCGGATCGAGAAGCTGCTTCGCGAATGCGTGGCGCAGCGCGACGCCTTCGGGCCGGAGCAGTCGATCGACGTCGCGTTCCACGAATACATGGCCGACCAGGAAGGCATGGCCCGGCGCATCTACCGCCTCGCCGGGCTGGACCTGCCGCCCGAAACAGAGGCGCGCCTGCTGGGCTACCTTTCGGAGAACCCGCGCCATGCCCAGGGCAAGGTCGTCTACGATCTCGAAGGCGTGTTCGGGGTCGACATTGCCGCGCTGCGCGAACGCTTTGCCTTCTACTACGAACGCTTCCCCGTGAAGCAGGAGAACTGAGATGTCCGCTTCCGATACTGCAACAGAGCGCCTGCTTTCCGGCCGCGCCTGGGACGATTTCTGCGACACGCTGAAGGTGGCGGGGCGGCACATCGAAGCGGTGGACGGACCGCTTTCCGACCTCGACCGCGCGGAATGGTACCGCTTCATGACCCGGCTCGCGCGGTCGAGCATGGAGCGCCTGCTGGAGAACGCCGAGCCGACCCGCCCGCGCCTGCGCGACATGGTGTGGCGCCAGTCGATCAACGTCCAGACGGTCGACCAGGACCACCTGATGTGCCAGTTCGACGAAGCGCGCGACTATCTGATCACCGGCACGCGCGGCACCATCCCCTATTTCGTGATGGCGCTGTGCACCTGCCCCGCCCCTGCGGTACCGGGGGCCGAGGACTGGGCCGGACAGGGCGTGGAAGGGCTGGCGCGGTTCGATCCGTCGAACCTCAAGACCACCGGCTTTCTCCATTCGGGCCAGATGAAGATCGAGGCCGACGGCAGCTTCGAGGTCGTGCTTTCGCAGAACGATCCGGGCGAGGGGCGCAACTGGTTGAAGCTGACGCCGGACACGAACTGCATCCTGATCCGCCTCGTCTGGTCGGACCGCCTGCGCGAGACGGCACCAGCCATGAACATCGCGCGGGCCGACAAGGCGGAGCCGGAACCGGTCACCCCGGCCCTGATCGCGGACAACCTGGCGTGGACCGCGCAGGCAGTGCTGGGCTATGCCGAACTGGTCCGCAACTGGTGGCAGGGCAGCCAGGGCAACTTCGCCGCGCGGCTCAACCGGCTAGACTACAGCCGCGCACAGTACCTTTCCAACGGCGGCGTGCCCGACCGGCACGTGGCCTTCGGCGGCTGGGAAAAGGGCAAGGACGAGGCGCTGGTGATCGAGTTCACCCCGCCCGAGTGCGAATACTGGAACTTCCAGCTCTGCAACGTGTGGCAAGAGAACCTCGACACGTTCGAGGACGGCAACGGCTGGATCAACAACTACCGCCACGTGGCCGAGCGCGACGGGCGGGTGCGGGTGGTGATTGCGGAATCCGATCCCGGCATCGGCGGCAACTGGATCAACAGCTATGGCCATGAACGCGGCATCTGGGGTCTGCGGCTGGTCCTGACCGAACGGACCGTGCCGGTGAACCTGTGGCGCCTGCCGCTGGCGGCACTGGAAGCGCGCGGGCGGGACGCACTCGATCCGGCGCAGGCGGTTCTGACCGGGCAGTTCGTGGACTGATGGCGCCCCCTCCCCTTACCCCGGCAGACCTCGTGTTCTGCCCTGCGCCCTTCGGCCACGTACCGCTGCTCGACCGGCTTGCGCCCGCAGCGGCGGCGGGCTTTTCCGCGATAGCATTGCAGCCAAGCGATGTCTGGACGGCAGAGGCCATGGGCCGCAGCGCGGCAGAACTCGCTGCACGCATCGCGGACGCGGGGCTGACCGTCGCCGAAATCGACTGCACCGCCTGCTGGATGGAGCGCCAGAAGACCGGCGACGACAGCGAACTTGGCAAGCTTCTGCGCGGCCTGACACCGGACAAGGTGGTGGCGACGGCCGCGCGGATCGGCGCGCGCTCGGTCGCGGCGATCGATCTGTCACCCACGCCCGCCCCGCTCGACGAGGCCGCCGAGGCATTTGCCGCACTGTGCGATCTGGCCGCCGAACACGGTCTTCGCGCGCACATTGAATTCCTGCCGGTGGGAGGCATCCGCAACCTTTCCGAAGCATGGGCCATCGTGCGCGAGGCGGGCCGACCGAACGGCGGTTTGACGATCGATGCCTGGCACTTCTTCCGCAGCGGTTCGACGCTGGAGGAACTGGCCGCGCTGCCGCCGGAGCACATCCACGCCGTGCAGCTTTGCGACGCACCGGCAGAACCGCAAGCGGACCTCTGGGCCGAACTGATGAGCGCGCGGCTTCTGCCGGGCGAAGGCGCGCTGGATGTCGTGGGCCTTGTGCGCACCCTCGACCGGATGGGCTCGCGCGCGCCGTTCGGCATCGAAGTCTTCAATAGCCGCCAGCAGGACCAGACAATTGCGCAGGTTGCGCAGGACTGGGCCGAAGCGGGCCGAGAAATCCTTGAAAGGGCAAGAGGAAACCCATGAGCAATCAATTACCCGGCGCGGTCGTCGTCGGCACCGGCTTCGGTCTTTTCACCCACGTCCGGGCCCTGCGCGAGGCGGGATTCGAAGTGCGCGCCATCGTCGGCCGTGATCTGGAAAAGACGCGCGCGCGCGGAGCGCCGCTGGGCATCCCGCTTGCCTTGAACGATCTGGAGAAGGTGCTGGCCGACGATCCGGCAATCCGCCTCGTCACCGTCGCGACGCCGCCCCATGCGCACTACAGCCCGGTCATGCAGGCGATTGCCGCCGGCCGCGCGGTCATGTGCGAGAAGCCCTTTGCCCGCGACCTGGCCCAGGCGCGCGAAATGCTGGCGGCAGCGGAAGCGGCGGGCGTGTCCCACGCGCTGGGCGCCGAATTCCGCTATGACAGCGCGCAGGCGCTGCTGGCCCGCGTGGTGCGCGACGGCGCGATCGGCGCGCCGCTCATGTTCCACCGCATCTACCAGCAACCGGGGGGCGACCCCAACGAACCGCTCGCCGACTGGTGGCTCGATGCCGCGCAGGGCGGCGGTTTCCTTGGCGCGTTCGGCACGCACATGATCGACCAGGCGCGCACCACGGTGGGCGAGTTCGCGGCGGTGAGCTGCGTTCTGCGCAAGCTTTCGCCCGGACGACCGACGCAGACCTCGGACGACTATTACGCGATGCAGTTCCGCACCGCGTCTGGCTGCATGGGACATCTCGAGGCGGCGCTGTGCTTCCCCGGACCGTTCGTCATGTCGACCAAGGTCGCCGGGACGAATGGTGCGGCATGGATCCAGTCGGGCGCGGCATTCGGCGATCCGGAACAGGTCTGGGTGCAGGACGCCAACGGCGCGCGCGCCATCGAAATGCCCGCCGAACTGATCAACCCCGCGCCCGAGCCCTTCCCCATCGGCGAACTGGTTCAGACCGAGATGGACCGCTGGCATAGCCAGGGCTTCGACGTGGCCCCTTATGCCAAGCTGTTCGGCCAGTTGAAGGCGAAGATCGAGGGGCGCGCGCCGCCCCTGCCCGACCCTGCCGGCGATTTCCGCGATGCCGCCGCCAACCAGGCGATCCTCGATGCGGCGCGGGTTTCATCAGCCGAAGGACGCTGGGTTGAAGTGGAGGCTGTCTGACATGGGACCGAAGCATGATTTTGCGGGCGCGCACGTCCTCGTCACCGGCGGCACGAGCGGCATCGGCGCGGCAAGCGCCGCCCTGTTCCGCGATGCCGGCGCGCAGGTGACGATTACCGGCACCCGGGGCAGCGCGGCAGAGTATGACGCCGACCTGTCGGGCTACCGCTATCTCCAGCTCGACATCGAGGACAAGGACCGGATCGATGCGGTGGCGGCGGCGCTCCCCCGGCTTGACGTTCTGGTCAACAACGCGGGCTTCGCGCTGCCTTCGATCGGATTGGACGAATGGGAGCCGGACGTGTTCGACCGCGCGGTGAACATGCTTCTCAACGCCGCCTTCCGCATGGCGCGGCGCACCGTCGACCTCCTGGCGCAAAGCGCGGTGCCGGGCGGCGGATCGGTGATCGGGGTAGCATCGATGTCGAGCTATTTCGGCATACCGGTCGTGCCCGGCTATGGCGCCGCGAAGACGGGCCTTGTCGGCCTGACGCGCACGATGGCAGCCAACTGGGGACCGCGCGGGGTGCGGGCCAATGCGGTTGCGGCCGGTCTGACCCGCAGCAAGATGACGGCGGGCACCTTCGAACAGGAAGCGTGGACCGCGCCGACGCTTTCGCGCACGCCGCTAGGCCGGCTGGGCGAAGCGGACGACATCGCGCAGGCGATCCTGTTCCTGGCAAGCCCCGCCGCGTCGTGGATCACGGGCCAGACGCTGGCCGTGGACGGCGGCTACACGATTTCGGGATAAGACGGACCGGCAATCCGCTGTCGGGCGGGCAGGGGATCGCTCCCCTGCCCGCCGGCATGCGTCGTCAGAACTTGACGCCGACGGTGACGCCATAGGTGCGCGGATCGGCATAGTAGCCGCCACCGTAGCCGAGCTGGCCGAAGTCGATCGCGCGGACGAGATCGTGGCTGTCGGTCAGGTTCTTCACCCACAGGCGGATCACGCCTTCGCCCCCGCCGAGCGGGATGCGGTCGATCGCGACCTGCGCGTCGACGATGTTGCGATCGTCACCCTTCAGAATGTCGTTGTAGGGCGATGAGATCGTGTTGGTGAAGCTGTACTTGCCGTCCTCGTAAGTATAGCTCACCCGGCCGGTCAGGCGCATGCCGTTGGCCGAAAGCGGGAACTGCGCATTGAGCGCGGCATTCGCGGTGAACGGCGAGGTATAGCCCGGCGTCGCGTAGGCGGCGATATCGACCAGCGGCTGGTTCGCCTCGACCGGCAGGCCGGCGAGGAACTGCTTGTACTTGATATCGACGTAGCCAAGGTTGCCTTCGACCGTGAAGTTGTCGGTCAGGACAGCCGTCAGCTCGGCCTCGACGCCGGTGTAGGTCACCTTGCCGGCGTTGGTCACCTTGGTGGCGAAAGTGCCCGGCGCAAGGTTGGTGATCGGCACGTTGACCGCCAGGTCCTTGTACTCGTTGTAGTACCCGGCGAGGTTGAAGCGGACGCGGCGGTCGAACAGCTCGGACTTGAGGCCGAGTTCGTAAGACGTGACGTTCTCCGGCTTGAACGAGGGCAGGACGCCCTCGACTGCCGGGTCCTGTGCGTTGAAGCCGCCGGAACGATAGCCGGTGGCGATGCGCCCGTAGAGATTGATGCCGTCCGCGACATCATAGCCAAGCATCAGGTTCCAGGTGAACTTGCTGTAGCTTGCGTTGCCGACGTCCGGGGTTTCCGGAACGGTCGCGCCGTTCTGGAAGCGGATCATCTTCTTGGTATCCCAGGTATAGCGACCGCCCGCCGTCAGGCGGATGCCGCTGTCCTTGCCGCCGGGATAGAACGTCGCCTGCCCGTAGATCGCGGTGCTTTCGGCGCTGGCGGTATAGCGCAGGACCGACTTCGTCTGGACCAGCCGGTACTGTGCCGGGTTGGCCGCCACGAACAGCGGGCCGAGCGGACCGAAGTTCTGCGTGAAGATGGAATTGGTATCAAGGACGTAGCCGCTGTTCTGCGGGTTGTCCTCGGACCCCTTCTCCCAGAAGTAGAAGCCGCCCACGACCCAGTCGAGCATGTCGCCCTGGTGGCCGATCTCGACCTCCTGGCTGAACTGCTTGTGGCGGCGCTTGTTGTTGGTGTCGAAGAGGTTCTGCTGGATCGTCGGCACTGTGGCCGCAGCGATGAACGGGCGCGCGGCTTCAGGGATCGACGGGATGTACTGGAGCAGGCCCACCGGCATGCCGTTGAACAGCGAAGCGTTGGTGAAGGCCGGGCCGGTGAAGGCGCCGATGCCGTCGAGGTCGCTCGTGCTGTCGTTGTTCCAGAAGCGATAGCCGGTGGTCGACTTCACGCGGAACGCACCGAAGTCGTTCTCGACCTGGAGGTTGTGGCCCCAGGCCTTGTCGGTCGAGCGGCTGTTGATGTCGTTGCAGACGGTGTCGCGCCACTCGCGCGTCGGCGCGGCCAGCGCCTCGCAGCGCGGATCGAGGAAGGTCACGCCTGCCAGGTACTGCGAGACAGGGGCCTGCTGGGTGACGACGATGGGCACGCCGTTCACCACCAGCGGCGGACGGACCGTGCCGTCGGCCACGTTGGTCAGCTGGAAGTTGATCGGCGAGGCGTCAATCTTGCTCCAGTCGAAGATGTACTGGATCGATCCGGTCCCGCCGATCTCGGCCTTGGCGGCAACGCGGAAGGAATCGCCCTTGCGCGCGCCGGGATCGCGCGCGTCACTCGGCTCGTTGAGGTTGTCGACCACGCCGTGGCGTTCGCGGTGGCTATAGGTGAAGCTGGTCGAAATGCCGGCAATCTCGCCCGGATCGAGCGTGATCTTGCCGTTGAAGGCGTTGTAGTTGCCATATCCGGCTTCCGCGGAGAGGCGGAAGTCCTTCGACGGCGCGCGCGAGATGAAGGCGATGCCGCCGCCGGTGGTGTTGCGGCCGAACAGCGTGCCCTGCGGGCCGCGCAGCACTTCGACGCGGGCAACGTCGATCACGTCGAGCGCGCTGCCACCCGAGCGTGCGATGAACACGCCATCGACATAGAGGCCGTTCGAGGTGTCGAGGCCGAAGGTTTCCGACGCCGGGGTCGGAATGCCGCGGATCGAGATGACCGCCGCGTTGGCGTTGGTCGTGCCCTGGACGATGGTCACGTTGGGCGCGAGGCCGGAAATGTCGCGGGCATCGCGGATGCCGAGCGTCGCGACCTTTTCGGCGCTGATCGCGCTGATCGCCACAGGCACGTCCTGCAGGTTCTGCTCGACCTTCTGCGCGGTGACCACGATCTGCTCGAGCTGGCCCTGGTCCTCGGTGGCCTGCTGGGCCGGATCGGCGGCGGCGTTCTGGGCCGCATGGGCGACGCCCGCGATGCAGGCGAGGCTGGCGCCAAGCATGAGGCGCACGGCGCGCGAGGCTGCAAACGACATGGAAACTCTCTCTCTCATCACGACTCCCCCGTGAAACCTGCTTTGTGGGGCGGCTACATATCGATTGCGTAGAATGAGGCAATACGAAATACGCATACAGACCTGTAGCGTTAGGTCTAAGATGCAAGGCGTAGTCGTCCTGCATACGATGTCCGCATTCCGGAAAGCCGCAGAAATCCTTGACTTGGACCGCAGAGGGATGCGATTTTGCGAAAATCATTTGCGTAAAAAATGGTATGTTGCGCCTAAAAACGCATCGTAGTATGCATCTTTGCACAACCAAGGCGCATATAAATTGCGCAAATGTCAAGTCTATCGGGAGAATGGAATGCCGGGCCTCGTCGACAGGATCGGATTCGTCACGCGCACTGCGCCCGGCGTCGCTTGCATGGCACGGCAGAACTGAGCGATGGCCACACCTGCATCCACCGCCGCCTTCGCGACGATGACCGCCGGCGGCAAGCCGCTCACCAACCGCTGGCTGGCCTTGGCGCTGCTGGTTCTCGTGGCGGTACTCAACTACGCCGACCGCTTCCTGATCTCGGGCCTGGCCGAACCCATCAAGGCGCACTTCGGCATCGGCGACGCGATGATGGGCCTGCTTATGGGCCCTGCCTTCGCACTGCTCTATGCCGTATTCACCCTGCCGATCGCGCGCCTTGCCGACCGCCGCTCGCGCATCCTGATCATTGCGGCCGGATGCGGCGTGTGGAGCTTCTTCACGATGCTGTCAGGCATGGCCGCCAGCGCCAACATGCTGGCGCTGGCCCGGGTCGGCGTCGGCATCGGCGAGGCTGCATACCAGGCGCCTGCCGCGGCATTGATCGCCGCCTATTTCCCGCCGCACGAACGGGGCCGCGCCTTCGCACTGCTGGGCACGGCCATCTACGTCGGCCAGATGACCGGCCTTGCCGGTGGCCCCGCAATCGCCGCGACCAGCGACTGGCAGACGGCCTTCCACGCGCTGGGCATCGCCGGGATGGTCGTGGCGGCGGCAAGCTTCCTCGTCATCCGCGAACCCGCGCGCGAGGCGGCCGACAAGGCGGCGCCCGTCCTGCCGATGGGAACGACGCTGCGGCTGCTCATCTCGACACCCTCGGTACGCTTCCTTGCCACCATCATGGCGCTCGGCTCGCTTTCGGGCGTGACCTTCGGGATGTGGGGCCCTGCCCTGTTCGAGCGCTCGTACGGCCTGACCACGCAAGAGGCGGGGACGACGTTCGCGCTGACTTTCGGCCTGCCGGGATTGCTCGGCGTGCTGGGCTTCGGCTTTCTGGCCGACCGTCTTGGCAAGAACGATCCGACCATGCAGCTTCGGCTTACGGCGTTCGCGCTGGGCGGGGCTACGACGGCGATCCTTGCCGTTACCTGGACCGACAGCCTCCTGCTCGCCCGCCTGTTCGCCGTGCCGGCAGGACTGCTGGGCGGGGGATGGTCGGTCGGCGTTCTGGCGGGCCTGCAATATCTGCTGCCCAATGCCCATCGCGCCACGGGCACCGCGCTGGTCCTGCTGATCGCCAGCATGTTCGCAACCGTTCTCGGCCCGGTCCTTGCCGGACAGTTGAGCGACTGGATCGCGGGCGCCGGCCCCCACGGGTTGCGCATCGGCCTCAGCGTCGCGATCCCGACCGGATACGTCGGCGTCTGGGCCGCGTTCCGCACCGTTCACGCGCTGAACCGCGACCGCGAGGCCCTGGCGCAAGCCTGACGGGGGCTCCCGGGCCGGGTCCGGAGTTGCGGCCAGACCGGCCCGGGGCCGCCCTCAGTATCCCATCAACCCCAGCACTTCCTTGCGGGTGCGATTGTCGTCGAGGAACGTGCCCATCATCCGGCTCGTCACCATGCCGACGCCGGGCGTCCGCACGCCGCGCCCGGTCATGCAGCCGTGCTGCGCCTCGATCACCACCGCCACGCCATGCGGGCGCAGGTTGTCCCAGATGCACTGCGCGACTTCGCTGGTCAGCCGCTCCTGGATCTGAAGACGGCGCGCATAGGCGTGGAGGACGCGTGCGAGCTTTGAAATGCCGACGACCTTCTCGCGCGGGAGGTAGGCGATGGCCGCCTTGCCGATGATCGGCGCCATGTGGTGTTCGCAATGCGACTGGAACGGAATATCCTTCAGCAGCACAATCTCGTCGTAGCCACCCACTTCCTCGAACTGGCGCGAAAGATGGTGCGCCGGATCTTCCGCATAGCCGCTGCAACACTCCCGCCAGGCCCGCGCCACGCGCCTTGGCGTGTCGAGCAGCCCCTCGCGTGTGGGATCGTCGCCCGCCCAGCGGATGAGCGTGGCTATCGCCTCTTCCACCTCGCGCGGTACGTGCGGTTTGCCCTGTTCCATCAGTCGCCCCTTCCCGGATTGATTCGCATGATTTTTCCGGTGGGATAACGCGAGATTTATCAGGAGGCGACAATTTCCTTCATATGCGTAGCCATAAAGTAATAAATCTACGCGAACGTGCGCCTGAACAGCGAAAGGCGGTCATGCACGGGATCGTCCGCCCCGGCGCGCCCGGTGCCTACGCCCTCGCTGCCATAGTCCTCGCCCTTCGCGGCGGGAACGTCTTCGGCAAAGTCGAGGATGAACGAGCGCCGCGCGAACCGCCATACGCCGCCACGCTTTTCATAGTGATCTGCATAGCGGCCCCAGGCGACGAACTGGCGCTCGCCATCGAGCGTGAGGTGCCAGGCCCGCGCGACGATTTCGCCCTGCGCATGGTCGCCGTCGAGCGCAAAGAGCATCGACATGGCCGTGTGCATCGTCGCGCGCCAGTTGGCCATCATCGACGGCAGCCACGCGATGTACCCGTCGACCGGCCCGCAATAGTAGGGCGTGTGATCGTCGATCGCATCCGCATGGTAAAGCGTGCGCAGCAGATCCCAGTCGCGCCGGTCGATGCAATGACCGTAGGCGGCGACGAGATGGCGCAGCGCTTCGCGGTCCGCCATCTCTTCCACCGTCAACGCACGCGGCGCGAGCGGGCGGGTGCCTGCGTCAGACACCGAACCCGCCGCCGACCGAGATGGTCTGCCCGGTCACGTAGTTGCCCCGGTCCGACGCGAAGAACACCGCAGCCTGTCCGATGTCACGCGGGCTGCCCCAGCGCTTGAGCGGCAGCATCGCCTTGACCGCCGCTTCCCATTCGGGGGTGAAGGTGCCCGCTTCCTGCCCGATCTTGAACTGGCCCGCATCGATCACGCCGACGAGGATCGAGTTCGCTCGGATCTCGTGACGGCCCTCTTCCTTGGCGATGCCCTTGATCAGTGCCTCGTTGCAGGCCTTGGGCGCTACCGACAGGCCATCGAGCTGCGGCCACCAGTCATGCCCGGCCGAACCCAGGTGCACGAAGCTGCCGCCGCCGCTGTCCCGCATGTGCGGCAGCGCGGTGTGCACGGCGTTGTTGAAGCCGAAAGCCTCGATCTCCATCGAATCGCGGAACATCTGCTCGGTCCATTCGGCGATGGGAACCTGCGGCACGACAGGCCCGGCACCCCATACGACCGTGTGCACCCGGCCATGTTCCGCCACGGCTGCCGCGAACGCGGCCTGCACTTCGGCGCGGTTGCGTACATCGGCCTTGTGGATCGAGACGCGGCGGCCGAGCGCGCGCATTTCCTCGGCCACGGCTTCGGCAACGTCCTGCTTCGAACGATAGACCACGGCCACGTCGCTGCCTTCGCGTGCAAATTCGAGCGAGACGCCCCTGCCGATGCCACCGCTGCCGCCGAAGACGATCGTCGCGCCGGCCGGAAAATTCTTGTCCATGTTCTCTCCCGCAATTTCCAGGGAGCCGCAGCGGGCACCCCGACTGATTAGGCAATCGCGCGGCATATCCGATATCGGCTACGCATTTAGCGACATAATCAGACTGATAATTCCATCTTGCGCATTCATCAAGATGCTCAGCGACGACTTTTCAGGAAAGTTCCCACCACGCGTTGCGGATCGGGTCCATTTCCAGCGGGCGCATTACGCAAAGCACGCCGAACCAGTCGCGATCCTTGTTCGCCTTTTCCGCGTCCCGGTCGGCAAGCGACTGCACTTCGCCACGAAACCGCTCCAACAGCTCGGCAAGCTGCGCCGCGCCCGCGACCGAAAGCTTCACCACCTCGGACGTATAGATCGTCTCGGGAGCGCCATAGTCCAGCTCGAAGAACACCCGCTTCATGTGCGTCTCGAACAGGTTGCGCAGGGGCAGCTTGCGGAACACCATGTTGCGGTCGACCAGCGGCCGCACCCGCCCGCTCCTGAGCCGGTCGATCAGCGCCAGACGTTCCAGCCGGGTAAGCGCGGCTTCCATCTCGCGCGGGGGCACCGAAAAGTCCGCCGCCGTCTCGTCGGGCTGGATGCCGTTCAGGATCGTCATGAACAGGAACGAGAGGAAGATGTTGCTGGAAAGCGCGCGTTCCTGAGCCAGCGTGAGTTCGTGCGCGAGCACGCCCGGCGCCTCTTCCGCCTCGCGCACAAGGTCGCCCAGCACCATGCCGCACAGACCCGCCAGGCGCTCCAGCCGGTCGATGGTCAGCCCCTTGCCGGCAAGCCATCGCTTCACGGTGGCTTCCCCCACTTCCAACTCCCGAGAGAGTCGTAGCATTGTCCATCCCTCACTGCGCAATTTGCGCTTAAGGACAGAAAGCATTGCCGATGCGCTTGAATCGTATCGCGTCATGATCCGCATCAGATAACGAAACGATCCTGTTGGCAAGCTCGGACTTCGCCGGACTCGGAGCGCCCCATATGCTGCGCAACATCTTCTCGGCGCCCTGCAGCAAACAGCGGTTCCGCAATGACAAACTGGGAGAAAGAAATGTCCGATATTCTTATCAGGAACGGTACCGTCGTGGACGGGACCGGTGCTCCGGCGTTCAAGGCGGACGTGCGCGTGCGCGACGGCGTGATCGCCGAGGTCGGCGAGAACCTCAGCCCCAATGGCGAGCGCGTTTTCGACGCCAGCGGCTGTCACGTCACCCCCGGCTTCATCGAAAGCCACACCCACTATGACGGCACCATGTGGTGGCAGCCCGATCTCGATCCGCTGCCCGGCTATGGCGCGACGACGATGATCCTCGGCAACTGCGGTTTCTCGCCCGCGCCGCTGCACAAGTACATGCCCGCCCAGCGCGAGATGATCGGCATCTTCTCGTTCTTCGAGGACATCCCGGAAGGCCCGTTCATGCAGAACCTGCCGTGGGACTGGAACAAGTGGTCGGAATACCGCGCCTCGGTGGAACGCAACGTCAAGGTGCCGCTGAACTACGCCGCCTATGTCGGCCACATCGCCATCCGCCTTGCCGCGATGGGCGTCGAGGCATGGGAGCGCGAGGCGACCGCCGAGGAAATCGCCAAGATGGCCGAACTGCTCGACGACGCGCTTGCCGCCGGCGCGCTCGGCATGTCCGACAACATGCACGACCATGACGGACAGGACCGCCCGGTTCCCACGCTCAAGGCCAACGACGCCGAGTTCGAAGCCCTGTTCGACGTGATGGAGCGCTACCCCGGTTGCTGCTACCAGGTCATTGTCGACACCTTCATGCGCATGACCGGCCCGGCGAACCTCGAACGCCTGTCGAAGCTTCTCGCCGGTCGCAAGATCAAGGTGCAGATCGCGGGCGCCATCCCCACGCTTGAATTCCAGAAGGGCATCCTGCCCGCGATGCAGGAATCGGTGCGCAAGATGCGCGAAGCCGGCGTCGACGTGTGGCCCGGCTATGCCCACGTCTCGCCGACCTCGACGCTCAGCCTCGTCAAGTCGCTGATCTTCGCGCAGTCGAACGACTACGTCTGGCACGAAGTCGTGCTCGAGGACGACCATGCCAAGAAGGCGGCGCTTCTCGCCGATCCGGAATGGCGCGCCCGTGCCCGCGAAAGCTGGGATACCCAGGCGTGGGATCATTCGCCGCTGAAGAACCCGCAGGAACTGTTCCTGCTCGACAGCGAGAACGGCGCGGGTCCGCTCAACATCACGCTCAAGGAATATGCCGACAGCCTCGGCCTGCACCGTTCGGACGCGATGGCGGACTGGATCCTCAAGAACGGCACCCGTTCGACCGTGCATATGGCGCCCTTCCCCAAGGACGAGGCACTGACGCTGGAACTGATGAAGGACCCGAAGACCGTCGGCAACATCTCGGACGCCGGCGCGCACCTTCAGATGCTTTGCGGTGGCGGCGAGAACGCGCTGCTGCTGACCCAGTACGTCCGCGAGGAAAAGAAGCTTTCGCTGGAACAGGCGATCCACGTGATGACCGGCAAGCTGGCCGGCCACTTCAACCTCAATGACCGCGGCGTGATCGCGGTGGGCAAGCGCGCCGACATCGCCGTGTTCAACATGGACGAGATCCAGCGTCGCGAGATGGAAAAGGCCTTCGACGTTCCCGACGGCCGCGGCGGCACCACCTGGCGCTTTACCCGTCAGGCGATGCCCACCCGCCTCACCCTGGTGAACGGCGTTCCGACTTTCGAGAACGGCGCCTTCACCGGTGCGATGCCGGGCAAGTTCCTCTCCCCCGCGAACGATGACGCGGCGCTGGCGGAGGCTGCGGAATAACCAGCGAGAGCGCCTTCAAGCCGGCTCTCTCGTCGGGGGCGCCCATCCCTCCGGGCGCCCCCGCTTCCGCGTTCAAACGAAAAGACACAAGAGAAGGATGCCGAACATGAACGAAGCAAAGATCGGCGACGCCGACCGGGCCTACTTCAACGGCCGGATCCAGAAGATCGAGACGGAAAGCTCGGTGCTGGTCAGTTCATCCAAGTACCTCAACAACCCGATGCTGCGCACGCTGATCGCGCAGGAAATGCTGCGCCGCAACGGGCCCGACCTGCCGAACACCGCCTACATCCCCGAAGTCGCGCAGCTCCTGCACGACCTCGAGGACATGCCGCGCGTGATCGAGCTGTTCGAGATGGAAAAGGCGCGCCTGCCGCTCTTTGCGAAGTGGTTGGAAAAGCGCAGCCTTTCGAACTTCACGCTGGCCGAGACCAAGGACTGCGCCCCCGGCACGCTGGGTGCAAAAATCTACGATTTCATGGCGAACTCGGGCTACCAGCTCGACCTGTTCTTCCAGGAAATCCAGGTGGTGAACGACTTCACCTTCTACCTGCGCCAGACCGCGCTGACGCACGACATCGAGCACATGGTGACCGGCTTCGGTCCCAACCACGGCGGCGAAATCGCCCTCATCAGCGCCAACATGCACGCCAAGTCGCGCTACTTCCATCCGGAACTCAGCAACTTCTTCAGCCGCATCGCCTTCTACCTGAAGGCCAAGACGACGATGAAGGACGGGCTCTACTATCCCGAAGCGATGGTCGTGAACCTCGAGGCGGAATTCCTCGGCGCGCAACAAGGTCGCAACTGGAAGTACCCGCTGATGCTGGTCGACTGGCGCGAATATGTCGACGTCCAGATCGAGGACATCCGCCGCGAACTGAACATCACCCCGGTGATCGACAGCCGCTGGGACGACACCAACCGCCTCTGCAACGAGGATGACCCGAACTACGGCGTGCCCATGATGGAAGCCGCCGAGTGAAGGCAGGCACGATACCCTGAAATGCCGGGGCGGCGGGCGCGGACAAGCGCCTCGCCGCCCCGTTTGCCGTGCGTTGCATACAATGGCGGGCGGCACGGAAGAACAACGACAAGACAAGCACAACAAAAGAGGGAGAGACGGGAATGACCAAGACGGAACTGCGCACCAGCCTGCTGCGCGGATCGATCCTTGCGCTCGGGGCGCTTGCGCTCGCGCCGGCGGCCTACGCCGAAGAGGATGCGCAGCAATCCGCAGGCGAGGGCCAGCAGGCCTCGGTCCAGGAAATCATCGTCACCGCCCAGCGCCGCGAGGAAAGCCTGCAGAAGGTGCCCGTGGCCGTGACCGCCATCGGCTCGGAACAGCTCGCCGCGCTGCGCGTCAACAGCGTGCGCAACCTCGCCGGCCTCGCGCCGAGCCTCCAGCTCAACACGCAAGGGCAGCAGTCGAACCCCACGATCATCATCCGCGGCGTCGCCTCGGGCACGTCGAGCAACTCGGTCGATCCCAAGGTCGGCATCTACATCGATGGCGTCTACATCGGCCGCGCGGTCGGCTCGCTGCTCGATTTCAGCGACATCCAGCGCGTCGAAGTGCTGCGCGGGCCGCAGGGCACACTTTTCGGCCGCAACGCCACTTCGGGCGCGATCAGCATCGTCACCGCCGCGCCCAAGGGTGAATGGGGCGTGCGCGCGACCGGCTCCTACGGTAACTACGATGCCTGGCGCGGCAAGGTCTCGCTCGACCTGCCGCAGATCGGCCCGTTCTCGGTCCGCCTCTCCTACCTGCATGACGAGATCGACGGCGACGTCGCCAACACCATGGCGGACAAGGGCCTGAACCTGTCCCTGCGCGCGCCCGAATTCGGCACGCAGAAGTTCGTGAAGCGCCTTGGCTATCGCAACGTCGACGGCGGGCAGGTCGCGGTGCGCGGCGAATTCGGCAACCTTACCGCCGACTATCGCTTCGACTATACCGACTCCCACGGTTCGGGCCGCGCGATGCAGAGCTTCGGCGTCATCCCCGATGCCTCGGGCCAGCTGCTTGCCCCCATCGTCGCGCTCCAGCCGTTCTTCGGCGGAACGACCAACTATGGCGTCGACGGCCCGCTCAAGTCGGTCGCCGCCGCGACCAGCGACGAGCATACGGTGACGCAGGGCCACAGCCTGACGCTGACACTTGCCGCAAACGACAACCTCACCGTCAAGTCGATCACCGCGTTCCGCAAGTTCCGGCAGGACCCGGTGGTCTTCGACCTCGGCTCGGCCGGCGGCATGCGCTTCACCTTCCAGCAGCTCGGCGCGCTGATCACGCCCGGCCTGACGCCGGAACAGATCCAGGCGGCCCTGTTCAACCCGGCCAACCTGCCCGGCCCGAACGACTACTTCTTCCCGCTGCTCAGCGCCCGCGCGACCAGCCAGAAGCAGTTCAGCCAGGAACTGCAGTTCCAGGTGACGACCGACCAGTTCGATCTCACCGCCGGCCTGTTCTACTTCCACGAACGCTCGCCCGGCACCGAAGTTCTCGGCATCCTCTCGCCAGCGCCCTCCGCCACGATCGTGCCAAGCGCGCTCGATGCGGTCTTCGGCAGCGGCATCACCCGCACCATCGGGGTCAACGATTCCATGGCGGGATACGGCCAGCTCACCTGGCACCTGACCGACACTTTCGACATCACCGCGGGCCTGCGCGGCACGATCGACGATCGCGAGCTGAACATCCTCGTGATCTCGGGCGCGCAGGGTGGTTCGCTGGGCGTGGGCGACTACAAGGCGACCTACAAGAAGCTGACCTACACCGGCATCGCCACCTGGCGCCCGACCGAGCAGACCACGCTTTTCGCCAAGGTCGCCACCGGCTACGTCTCGGGCGGCATCCTCAGCGGCATTCCCTACCGGCCTGAAAACCTGACGTCATACGAAGTGGGCGCTAAGACCCAGTTCCTCGACAACAAGGTGCGCCTCAACGTCGCCGCGTACTACAACGACTACAAGGACCTGCAGACGCAGAACTTCATCAACGGACGGCAGTTCTTCGACAACGCGGGCAAGGCCAAGATCAAGGGCTTCGAAGCCGAACTCGACATCGTCCCGGTCCAGGGCCTGAACCTGTCGGGCAGCGTCGGCTATACCGACTTCGACTACAAGACCTTCATCCTCAACGGCGAGGATGTCGCCTCGTTCGCGCGGCCGACCTACTTCTCGAAATGGACGGGCCGCGCTGCGGCGGTCTACAATTCGCCCGATTTCGGGAACGATGGCGGGCATGTGACGGCGCTGGTCGAAGGGCGCTATCGCAGCTCCTACTACCTCACCTCCACCCCGCTGCGGAGCATCCTGACCGGGCAGCCCGCGCTCGAGGACCTGAACCGCCAGCCTGGCTACTGGCTGGTCAACGGTCGCCTCGGCGTCGCCGACGTGCCGCTCGGCGGGGCGCGCATGTCGCTCTCCGTGTTCGGCGACAACCTGTTCGACGAACGCTATGTGGGCTTCGGTGCGCCGGTGCTGCTGTTCACCGGCAACTACGAACGCGGCCGTACTTACGGCGTGGAACTGGGCGTCAGTTTCTAAGCGTCGGGGGGCATCGCCAGTCGGTGCCCCCATTCGCCCCGTCGGTGTGCCGCGGGCGCGCGGCCCTCACCAGTACGCCTTACCAGTACGCCTTACCAGTATTCCGGCCAGTTCATCGAAGCCTCGCGGCTGTCGAGATCCACCGCGCCGACGATGCCCAGCGCGTTGCGCGCCTCGTCGATCGGCAGGTGGAACACGTCCTCGTAGCGGGCCATCCAGAACGGCCCCGACTGCTCGCCCACGTCCATCCCGCAGCGGATCGCCTTGAGCACCGTCGGGAAGGCCTGCTGGTAGTGCAGCCCGGTGCGCGAGACGAGCCGCAGCGCGCCGAGCAATTGCCCCGCGTTGATCAGGCCGACCAGTTCCGGATCGAGGAAGCGCGGCAGGTTCGATAGCCGTGCGAAATAGGGCACCAGTTCACCGATGATGTCGAACCCACCGCCGCAGACGATGTGCTCCAGATCGTGCGTCTGGCCGCTGCGCAGCGAGAAGTATTCGAACTGGTTGCGCGGTTCGAAGCGCGGAACGATGTCAATCTCGAAGCCGTTGTCGCGCAGGTAACGCCCGAAGGTATGCCCCAGCGAGCCTTGCGGATGGGCCAGCAATTCGTCGACGGTGAAGTTGGACGAGAACCCTTCGGCAAACCACCGGTCCAGTTCGGGCCAGCGCTTGCGCTCCTGCGTGAACAGTTCCTCGATCCGCGGCACGTCGAACACGTCCGCCAGGATCATGTAGAGCTTGTGTGCGTCGAGCGTGGTCGGCGAATCCTTGCCGCTCTTGCGCAGGTAGGCCGTCGCCAGCCAGTCGCGCAGACGCGGCTCGTTGAGGTACGGCGAATTGCTGACCAGCACAGTGCTGTCGGTCGCCACCGGCTTTGCGCCGCGTGCAAGGTAGGGCAGGTCGTCGGCCATCGGCTTATCCTCTTTCGATCATCGCTTGCGGCACTCGCACCGGCATTTCCAGCAGGTGCTGGGCCATGCTCTTGGCCGCGGCATCGAGGCGCGGCGAGACGTTGATGCCGCCGCCCTGCGCATCGTGGGCCAGGATGTTGATCGCGTGGCAGCCGGGCACGTCGAAGATCTCCAGCCGCGCATGGGCAGGATCGTCGAACAGGTGCCGGTACCAGTCGGTCACTGCTGCCTGGGTCAGGCTCGCGCGGATCCACGGCAGGAACCGCGCCTCGCGCGCGATCACGCCAACGTTGAACAGGCGTCCCTTGTCGCCGCTCCTTGCCCAGGCGAGCCGGACAAGCGGCACTTCGACCAGCGGCCCTGACGTTTCCGGCAATGCCGGCGCGGCGGGCCGCACGATCTTCGCCGGATCGAACCCGGCGCGGACAGGATCGTCAAAGTCCAGCTCGGTCCCGTCCAGCCACACCCGCGCCTTGACCCGGTCGCGCCCGATCAGGCCGAAGACCATGCCGGTCAGCGGAAAGGCGCGCGGCGCGGCGATGATCGGGGCAATCGACGTTCCGACGGCCATGTTCATGATTGCGGTCGTCTGCTCGCGCCCGAACAACATGCAGGCGGCAGGATTGTCGTGATCGACGACGATCTTGAGCAGGACTTCGCGGGGGCCAAGCGCCTGTGCGCGCGGCCCCCATGCGGTCTCGGTGCCGATGACCTCGCTGTGCGTCATCCGCCACTCGCCCCAGTTGCGTTCGCGCAGCATCCGGCCCGTGCGTTCCAGCAGCGCGTCCGCCGTGCGCCGCGCCTTGGCCGCCGCATCCATCCCGCTGACGGGGATCAGCGCGACCGAGCGCCAGCCGTCGTCATAAGTGCCGCACAGCTTGAGCGATCCGGTAGGTGGATAGCCTTTCGCGCCGGCCACGCGCACGCGGTTCGGCCCGACCTGCTCCACAGTCACGCCGGTGAAGTCGCAGACCACGTCTGGAACGATGTAGGCTTGCGGATCGCCGACCTCGTAGAGAAGCTGCTCCGCGATCGTCCCTACCGAAACGAGACCGCCCGTGCCTTCGGGCTTGGTCATCACCACGCTGCCGTCGGCATGGCATTCGCCCACGGGAAAACCGATGTTCGCCCAGTCGGGCACGTCCTGCCAGTCGGTGAAGGTGCCGCCCGTCGCCTGCGCGCCACATTCCAGAAGATGGCCGGCGACAGTGCCCGCCGCCAGCAGGTCGTAGTCCTCGGCGCCCCAGCCGAACTCGTGAATCAGCGGCCCCAGGATGAGCGCGGAATCGACCACGCGCCCGGTAATGACCATGTCCGCGCCCGCCGCCAGCGCCCGCGCGATGGGAAACGCGCCGAGATAGGCGTGAAGCCCGATGCCGCCTTCGGGCAGGGGCATGCCGTTGTACATGTCGCGCAAGCCCTCGGCCCTCAGCGCGGGAACCAGCGCTTCGACATCGTCGCCGGTCACCGTGGCCACCCGCAGGTCCAGCCCCTGTTCCCGGCCGCGCTTGCGGATGAGTTCCGCCAGCCCTTCGGGGTTCATGCCGCCGGCATTGGCGACGACGCGAATGCCGCGCGCCTTGAGTTCGGCCAGATACGGTCCGACATGGATGTCGACGAAGTCCGGCAGGAAGCCCGATGCCGGATCGGCCTGCTTCATGCGCCGGAAGATGCCCATGGCGCCTTCGCCGAGATAGTCGAAGGCGAGGTAATCGAGTCCCGGCACGGTCAGCAGCGCGGGCACCGCGATGGCGCTGTCGTTCAGCGCCCCGCTGGCGCCGCCGATGCGCACCACCTTGCCTTCGGCACCCCGAACCGCATCACCCATCGCTTGTCCTCTCAGGCAGCGCGCCGGTGTTTCCCGGCTGCGCCGGAAATCAGTCGTTCGCGCCGGTAAGGTCCCGTGCCGCGATATAGCCGAAGGTCATGGCCGGCCCGATGGTAACGCCCGCGCCGGGATAGCTTTCGCCCATCGCGGATGCGGCGTTGTTGCCCACGGCATAGAGACCCCGGATCGGCTGGCCCGCATCGCTGACCACCTGCGCGCGCGCATTGGTGCGCAGGCCGCCGTTGGTGCCGATGTCGCCCGGATAGATCGGCAGGGCGTAGAACGGCCCCTCGGTCAGCGGACGCAGGCACGGGTTGGGCTGGTGACGATAGTCGCCGTACATGCGGTCGTAGGCCGCCTGCCCGCGATGGAAATCCGGGTCCTCACCCTTGGCCGCGAACTGGTTGAAGCGGGCCACGTTGGTTTCGAGCGTTGCCGGATCGACGCCCATCTGCCGCGCCAGGTCGCCGATCGTGCGCCCCTTCTTGAGGATCGAGCGCACCGCGCCCGATTGCATCCAGTCCGGCACCAGCGGCAGCAGCGGCCCCATCGGGAACTGGTGGCGATAGCGGTGGTCGAAGACCATCCAGCTTGGCGAAGCATCGCCGAATTCCTTCTCGCGCCGCGCCATCTGCTGGCCGACCACGTGATAGGACGCCGCCTCGTTGAGATAGCGCTGGCCCTTCTGGTTGACCATGATGCACCCTGGCAACGCACGCTCGATCGTGCACAGCCGCCCGCGATCCTCGCCCGGCACGTAGAACACCGGCGCCGCCCAGGCCGAATGCATGTTCATGGTGCCCGCGCCGATGGCCTGGCCGGCCACGATTGCATCGCCGGTGTTGCTCGTGACACCGCCCGAAAGCTGTGCCTTGTTGTAGAGTGGCGCGTTGGCGTCGCGCATCTGCTGGTTCTTGTCGAACCCGCCGGCGGCCAGCACCACGCCCTTGCGCGCACGGATACGGAACGGCTTGCCGTCCTTCTCCACCACGACGCCCACCACCGCGCCGCCTTCGGTGACCAGTTCCTTCATCGGCGTGTTCAACCACAGCGGCACACCCACCTGGTTCAACGCATGGCGCAGGCCCCCGGTCAGGGCATTGCCCAGCGTCAGGCGCCGGTCCTTGCGCGACGTGAAGCGCAGCGGCAGGTCCAGCCAGTACTTCGCCATGTTGCGCATCAGGCCGGTCATCCAGCCCTTGCCGCGATAGAGAAGCTGGTACGTTTCCGCGAAAGTCCAGTTGAGATAGCCGAACAAGCTTGCCGCAGGCGAAGGGAAGCGTTGCGTCTTGAGGTCCGCGCCCAGCAGCGTGCCGTCGAACATCTCGGGCAGGTGCGTGCGAAAGCCGGTCACCGATCCGCCGGGATTTTCGGCATGATAATCGGGATACGGCTGCGCGGTGTAGACGACCTTTGTGTTGGCCGTCACCCAGCGCAGCATCGCGGCGGCATTATCGACATAGGCGCGGATGTTCTCGTCCGGCACGTTGTCCGCCGAAAGCGCGCGGACATAGCGGAAGGCATCGTCGAGATTGTCCTCGAAGCCTGCCGCCCTTGCCTGGTCGCTCCCGGGAATCCAGATGCCGCCGCCGGACGTGGCGCTGGTGCCGCCCCACAGGCGGTCCTTCTCGACGACGAGCACTTCGGCCCGGTTCTTCGCCGCAACCAGCGCGCTGAGCATGCCGCCCGCACCCGATCCCACGACGACGACGTCGACTTCCTTGTTCCACTCCATGCCCGTCTCGATCCTGCCCTTGGACTCTCCGCGGGAGCCCTCTTATTCAGGAAACGCAGATGCAGCCATGCGCCTCGCAATGTCAACACCATGCGTAGGACACGAAGTGTATTTCTACGAATTATTCAATAGAACACGCTTTCCCGCACCCATTCCACGCTATCCACCCCGCTGCCGAGCCGCGCCGCACCCAACAGTGCGGCCCAATAGCCCTCAGACCCGTCGGCCAGACGCCATTCGTGCAGGCGGCGGGTCAGGAGCTGGAGGTCGTATTCCTCGCTGATCCCGATCGCCCCGTGGACCGCATGCGCGCTTGCCGCCACGCGCGGCGCTGCGGCCGACGTGGTGACCTTCGCGGTGGCCGCCAGCGCCTCTGGCACGGCGATCCCGCGCGATGCGCCAAGCTGCGCGGCGATGCGGCAGGCGATCATGTCCTCGGCCATGACCGCCAGCATCTGCTGCAGCGCCTGCTGCCGCCCGATTGGCTTGCCGAACTGCACGCGGTCACCGGCATGAGCCGTCGCCATGTCGCAAAGCCGCGCCGCGCCGCCCGCGATCAGGCACGCGCGCAGCACTGCCGCCACGGCCCGAAGCCCGGCTTCCGGTCTCGGCAGGGCGGGCCCTTGCGGCGCGCCCGGAAGCACGGCGGCCAGCGAATGCACCACGCCCGTGGCGCGCGGCGAAAGCGCGGCCACTTCGGCCAGCACCAGTGCCGCGCCGGTATCGACCAGCGCATGGCTCGCCACCAGCGCACAGGGCACCGGCCACGCCGCGGAAGTCGCCAGCACCACCGGCCCATCGGGCGCGGCAAGGCCCGCATCGGCCAACAGCTTTCGCGCCACCATCGTCTCGGCAACCGGCAGCGGCACCGCGCGCGCGCCCAGCGCTTCGATCAGCGGCTGCACTTGCGCCAGCGTCAGTCCCGCGCCGCCATGCTCCTCGGCCACCATGGCATCAAGGAAGCCGGAAGCCGCGATCTCGTCCCACATGGCGCGCCAGTCGCCGCCAGCCTCTACCGCCCGGATCGCGGCGGGCGTTGCGACCGCATCCAGCATGCGGACGAAAGGTTCGAGAAGTTCGTTCATGTCCATCGCTCCCTCTCCCGCCTTCACCGCAGGCCCATGCCGCGTGCGATGATCCCGCGCAGGATCTCGCGCGTACCGCCGCGCAGGCTGAAGCTCGGCGCGACGTGGGTGACGTAGACCAGCGTGCGATACAGCTCCTCGCTCACTGGCTCGTCCGGATGAGCGGCAAGATCGTCGCCGATCACCACCGGCAGCTCCTGTTCCAGCCCGGTCCCCCGGTCCTTGACGATGCTCGCCTCGACCACCGGGCTCTCGCCCGCCGCCAGCCGCGCGGTGCAGGCGATCGACATGGCGCGCAGGGTGGCAAGCTCTGCCGTCAGCCGTCCGACCAGCGGTGCGGCATCGCCGCGCCCCGCCGTCCGCAAATGCCGTACCCAGGCATCGAGCAGGACCACGCTCGAATAGATCCGCTCAGGCCCCGAACGCTCGAACGCCAGTTCGGCGGTGCACTGCTTCCACCCGTCGCCCTCGTTGCCGATCAGCGCGTCCTCGCCCAGTTGCACGTTGTCGAAGAACACCTCGGAAAAGTGCGCGTCGCCGGTCAGGTCGACAATGGGGCGCACCGTCACGCCCGGCGCCTTGAGGTCGATGATGAGCTGCGACAGCCCGGCGTGCCGGTCCGCCGGAGTGCCCGACGTGCGGACCAGCGCGATCATGTAGTCGCAATGCATCCCGCCCGTCGTCCAGATCTTCTGGCCATTCACGACCCAGCCCTTGTCGTTGCGCTCGGCCCGGGTGCGCACGCTGGCGAGGTCCGATCCGGAACCGGGCTCGCTCATGCCGATGCAGAACAGTTGCTCGCCCCGGCAGATCGCGGGGATGTGACGGCGGCGCTGGGCCTCGTTTCCGAAGTTGAGGATCAACGGCGCGCTCTGCCGGTCCGCGATCCAGTGCGCGGCAACCGGCGCGCCTGCCGAAAGCAGCTCCTCCACCACCACGAACCGCGCGAAGGCGCCGCGCCCCTGGCCGCCGTATTCCGCGGGCAGCGTCAGTCCCAGAAAGCCCGCCTCGCCCAGCGCGCGGCTGAATGCGGCATCGAAACCCTGCCAGGACCGCGCGCGGCGATCGGCAGGCAGGCCGTCGACGTGCTTCGCAATGAACGCGCGGATCGCGGGCCGCAGGGCTTCGTCCTCGTCCGGCAGGGTGGCAAGCGTCAGGCTGTCGAACACGAAGGCCGGCTCCTATACCGTTGGTCGCGGGGCAACGGCCCGCAATGACGCGGGGATGGCGCTTGCGCCCGGTGCGATCAAATATTTATTTTCCGAGTTGCGATATCGGTTTGCTATCGTGCAAGGCCAGCGCCGCCCTCACGAAGTTCGCCGCCACCGGCCCCGCGCCGGGCGCGCGGGCAAGGCCCATGTCGATGGGGATCGGCTCGGCCAGCGGCACGATGCGTACCCCCGCCCCGGCAAAGCGCGCGCTTCTGGCCGGGATCAGCGCGACGCCCAGTCCCGCCTCGACAAGGCTGAGGATCGTCTGGACCTGAGTAGCCTCCTGCGCCACGCGCGGCACGAAGCCGGCGCGCTGGCAGGCAAGGCGTGTCGCTGCATGCAACACGCTCACCGAGCTGTAGAGGATGAACGACCGCTCGCTAAGGTCGCCCAGCGCAACCTCGCGCCGCCGCGCCAGCGCGTCCTCGCGCGGGATCGCCGCGACCAGAACGTCGCGCTCGATCACGTCGATCTCGACCGGAGAGGAATCCAGCACCGGCAAGCGCACCAGCCCGAGATCGAGCCGGCGCGCCGCAATGGCGCGGACGATCTCGACGCTGTTCATCTCCTCCAGCACCAGCTCGACCTGCGGATAGGCCTGGCGGAACGGCGAGACGATGCGCGGCACCAGCTCGCCGATGGCCGAGCCGATGAAGCCGATTGACAGGCGCCCGCGCAGGCCCGCCGCGCCCTGCCGCACCACCTCGCGTACCCGTTCGGCTGCGGCCAGCGCCTCGCGCGCGGGATCGAGCGCGGCCCGCCCCGCAGCCGTCAGCCGCACGCCGCGTGGATCGCGCTCGAACAGGGCCACGCCAAGGTCTTCTTCCAGCTTGCGGATCGCCACGGTCAGCGGCGGCTGCGACATGTGCAGCCGCTCCGCCGCGCGATGGAAGTTGAGCGTCTCGGCAAGCGTGCTGAAATAGCGGAGCTGGCGAAGGTCCATGATACTCAATTCCTATCGATAGCGGCGAAATCAATATTAGGCATTTCCAGGCCACCCCACTAGCCATGACGTGCAAGATTGCGAGCGAGAGGATCTGCCGATGGACGAAACCCCCTTCCTGCTGGTCGAACGCGATGGTCCCGTCGTCGTCGCCACGCTCAACCGCCCCGAAACGCGAAACGCCATTTCCGAAACCGCCCACAGCGAGGAAATCGCCGCTTTCTGTGCCGAGGTGACCCGCGACCCGGGCGTGCGCGCGGTCGTGCTGACCGGCGCGGGCAAGGCGTTCTGCGCGGGCGGCAACGTCAAGCACATGGCCGACAAGACCGGCATGTTCGGCGGCTCGCCCTTCTCGATCCGGAACCAGTATCGCACCGGGATCCAGCTCATTCCGGCGGCGCTCTACGAACTGGAAGTGCCGGTGATCGCGGCGGTCAACGGCCCGGCCATCGGCGCAGGCCTCGACCTTGCCTGCATGACCGACATCCGCATCGCGTCCGACAATGCGGTCTTCGCCGAAAGCTTCGTCAAGCTCGGCATCGTTCCGGGCGACGGCGGAGCGTGGCTGCTGCCGCGCGTCATCGGCATGGCCCGCGCCAGCCTGATGACGCTGACCGGCGATACCATCGATGCGGCAAAGGCGCTGGAATACGGGCTCGTCAGCGAAGTCGTCGCTCCCGACCAACTGCTGCCCCGCGCCCTCGAGATCGCGCAATCGATCGCCGCCAATCCGGGCCACGCCACGCGCATGGCCAAGCGCCTGCTGCGCGAAGGGCAGGACATGAAGCTGGGCCCCCTGCTGGAACTCTCCGCCGCCTATCAGGCGCTTGCCCACCACACCCACGATCACCACGAGGCGGTCAGCGCCTTCCTCGAAAAGCGCAAGCCGGAGCTGAAGGGCGAGTGACTGGCGAGGCTTCTCCGGCAGGCCCCCTGGCGGGCCTGCGCGTCCTCGACCTGTCGCGCGTGCTGGCGGGGCCGTGGTGTACCCAGATCCTGGGCGATCTGGGCGCGGAAGTCATCAAGGTGGAACAGCCTGGCCAGGGCGACGATACCCGCCGCTGGGGCCCGCCCTTCCTTGACGACGGCAGCAACGACGCGGCCTACTACCTCTGCGCCAATCGCAACAAGCGCTCGGTCGCCATCGATCTTGCCGATCCGCAGGGCGCCGCGCTGATCCGCCGCTTCGCCGAAACGGCCGACATCGTGGTCGAGAACTTCCGCGTCGGCGGCCTTGCGAAGTACGGGCTCGATTATGCTTCGGTGAAAGCGATCCGGCCGGACGTCATCTACTGTTCCATCACCGGCTTCGGCCAGACCGGACCGATGCGCAACACCGGCGGCTACGATTTCCTGATCCAGGGGATGAGCGGCCTGATGAGCGTGACCGGCCTGCCCGATGGCGAGCCCGGAGGCGGGCCGATGAAGGTCGGCCTGCCGGTCTGCGATCTCCAGACCGGGCTCTATGCCACGGTCTCGATCCTCGCCGCGCTCAACCACCGCAACCGCACCGGCGAAGGCCAGCACATCGACCTCGCCCTGCTCGACACGCAGGTCTCGCTGCTTGCCAACCAGGCGTCGAACTGGATGAACGGCGGCATGGTGCCGCGCCGCTTGGGCAACCAGCACCCCAACACCGTGCCCTACCAGGACTTCGCCTGCGCGGACGGCAATATCCTCGTCGCCATCGGCAACGACCGCCAGTTCCGCCAGTTCATGGCGATGATCGGCCTTGGCGCCCTTGCCGACGATCCCCGCTTTGCAGCAAGCGGCGGGCGCAGCGTGAACCGCGATGCCCTGCTTGGCGTGATGCGCCCGGTCATCGCGCAGTGGAAGGCGGCCGAGCTTATCGCGGCGATGCAGGCGGCGGGTCTGCCCGGCGGCAAGGTCAACGAGATTCCCGAAGTGCTCGAGCATCCCCAGATCGAGGCGCGCGGCCTCGTCCACGAGATGGAGCGGAGCGACGGCACCCCGGTCAAGGTGCTCGGCTTTCCGGCCAAGCTCTCGGCCACCCCCGCCACCTACCGAACCGCACCGCCCCGCTCGGGCGAGGATACACGCGCGGTTCTGACGGGCGTGCTGGGGCTGGACGCAGCCGAGATCGAACGCCTGATGGCCGCCGGAGTCATCGCCGAAAGGCTTTGACCCCGGCGTCCGGTCAATACTTCAGGCCGATGCCGCCATCGTGGCAGATCGCAGCGCCGGTCACGAAGCGCGCCTCCTCGCTGGCAAGATAGACGAAGGCGTTCGCCGCATCCTCTGGCACGCTCGATATTCCCAGCGGGTTCATCGCCGCCAGCGCCTGTTCCGCCGCCTCGGTCGAATCCCACATGCCATTGGCGACATAGGCATCCAGCCCCTCGCGAAGGATCGGCGTCATCGTCACGCCGGGATGGATTGAATTGACGCGGATCTTCTGCGTCCGTATTCCAGCGCCGCGCAAACCGTGAGCATCCGCCCCGCCGCCTTCGACACGTGATAGCCGATGTTGGTGGCGTTCGGCATGTAGGACGCCATCGACAGGTTGTTGATGATCGCCCCGCCACCGCCGAACCGCGCCACCGCGCCGGCCAGATGCGGCGCGCAGGCCTTGATCCCCAGGAACAACGCATCGTGGTTCACGGCCATGACCTTGCGCAGGTCATCCAGCGAAGTGCCCGCGATGCTGCCGTGGATCGAAATGCCGGCATTGTTCACCAAAACATCGATCTGGCCGAACCGGTCGACGGTCTCCCGGCTAACCCGCGCCCAGTCGGCCTCGCTGGTGACGTCCTGCTCCATCAGCACGAAACTGCCCTGCGAACCGTCCGCCTTCACGAGGTCGGCAATCGCCTCGGCTTCCTCGCGACGGAAGTCGGTGCCGACCACCGCCTGTGCTCCCTCGCGCAGGAACGCCCGCGCAACGGCGACGCCGATATTGCCGACGCGCCCCGCCCCGGTGACGATCGCCACCTTCCCTTCCAGCCGCCCCACGGCTCAATCCCTCGCGATCTGGAGCGCTATGTCGGGCATGATCGGCGGAATCTGCTCCTGAAGGAAGCGGATGCGTCCGGCGATGATCTGCTCGCTCTGGTCGGGCTGGCTGTGCGCCCAGAACTTCTTCTCGGCCATCTGTTCAAGGAACAGGCGGCACCCTTCATCGAGGTCCATGCCGTAGTCGCGCATCATCTCGAACATTGCGCGGCGATGGGCCTGCGAATGCGCCGGCTCGCCGTCGCCGGCCTCGGCGTTGAAGATGTTGGTGCGGATCATGCCGGGCACGATCGCCGAAACATGGATCGGCAGGCCCTTGAGCTGCATTTCCAGATAGAGGCATTCGGTGAACGACTGCACAGCATGCTTGGTCACCACGTAGGCGGTCTGGGCCGGCATCGCGCCGAACGCGCCGACCGACGAGAGGTTGCCGATCCACGCTTCCTTGCCGCTTTCGATCATGCGCGGCACGAAGGCGCGGACGCCGTGTATCACGCCGTGGAGGTTGATGTTGAGCGTCGCCTCCCAACGAGCGGCAGGGACTTCCCAGGTATAGCCGACCGTCTCGATGCCGGCGTTGTTGATGAGCAGCCGCACTTCGCCGTGGCGCGCGAAGACCGTCTCGGCCAGACGGTCGAGCTCCTCGGGCTGCGAAACGTCGACGCGCAGCGCCTCGGCCTTGCCGCCCGCCGCCTCGATCTCGCCCACGGTGCGCGCCGCGCCTTCCTGGTTGATGTCGGTGACGACCACCGTCATCCCCAGTTCGCCCGCGCGCCGCGCCAGCCCCGCGCCGATGCCCGATCCGGCACCGGTAATGACGGCCACGCCGCCCGCGAAAGCATCCCGGTCCCGATTGTCTGTCTCACGCGCCATCGGCCCGCCTCTCCCTTATTGAAAGTGTTTGCTAACTTATCGATTCAGGCCACGTCAACGGCCGGAAGCGACGATCTTCTCAGTGTGCGATCATCTGCACGTTCTCGCACAGCGCGCCTTCGGGATCGGTGGAGAACACCACCCGCACGCCATGTTCCGCTTCTTCCCGAATCGGTCCCACCAGCTTGCCGCCATTGCTCTCGATGCCCGCGACCGTCGCGTCGAGATCGTCGACCACGAAGCCCAGGATCACCTGCTGGTCGCGCGGGGCATCGCGCTCGGTGAAGTTGAACATGACCAGCGAGCCCTTGGTCCAGTCACCGCCCGGCGCGAGAATCACTTCGCGGAAGGGTTCGCCGTCGCTGGTGCCCGAAACCCGCTGCACGACGTCGTAGCCGTAGACCTTCGTGTAATAAGCGGCCATCGCCTCTTCGTCGCGGCAGATCAGTTTGGTAAAGCCGGAAAGCGCTGCCATCGTCGGGTTCTCCTCTACCTGCGGCCCACATTCGCAAGATTGCGAAGACGCGACCAGTTATCCTTGATTATCGTAGCGTGATCGCGCATTGCTTACGCAATGACAAGCCGAAAGGCGTAACGAGAGGATAAATGCGTCCAACCCCGCCTCGGCAGGAATGTCCAACCTTGCGCCATGAGCTGCATCATGGCCGCGTGGTGCGGTGCCTTGCCGACCGTCCCCGCAATCTTGCCGAATTCCTCGCCGCGGCCCTCGCGCGCGATCCGGAAGGCGAGGCCGTGGTCGAGGGCGAGAGGCGCATGACCTATGCGGGGCTGGACCGCGCAGCCCGCGCGCTCGCTGCGCGCATGATCGCACTGGGCGTGACGCCCGGAGACCGGGTCGCGGTGCTCCTCGGCAACCGAATCGAGTATCCCGTCATCGTCCTCGCCTGCACCTTTGCCGGCGCTATCGCGGTGCCGATGAACATTCGGCAGACCGCCGCCGAAACCGCCCATGCCCTTGCCGCCAGCGGCGCACGCCTGCTTTTCCACGAAGCGGACGCCCGCCTGCCGGACCGCGCCCAAGTGCCGGCGCTCGCGGCGCTGGTGGCCATTGCCGATGATGCGCCGCTGGCGGAAACGCTCGCGCCGCAGGATGTGCCCGTTTCCGCCCTCCCCCCGCTGCCCGGAGAGGACGAGCCCGCCGTCATCCTCTTCACCTCGGGCACGACCGGCAAGCCCAAGGGCGCGGTGCTGACCCATTGCAACATCGCTCACTCGATCCTGCATTTCTGCCACCATTATGCCCTGCGCGAAGGCGAGCGCTGCCTGCTTGCCGTCCCCGCCAGCCACGTGACCGGCCTCGTCGCGCTGCTCGCCACCAGCCTCGGCCTCGGCGGCTGCCTCGTCATCATGCGCGAATTCAAGGCGGGCGAATTCCTGCGCCTCATGGCGCAAGAGCAGGTCGGCTATACGCTTGTCGTTCCGGCCATGCTCACGCTCGCGCTGATGCAGCCGCAGTTCGAATCCGCCGCCCTTTCGAACTGGCGCGTCTGCGGCTTCGGCGGAGCCCCGATGCCCGACGCGACCATCGCAGACCTCGCGTTGCGCCTGCCGGGCCTCGCCCTCCACAATACCTACGGCGCGACCGAGACCACCTCGCCGGCCGTGATCATGCCTGCCGACCAGGCCGCCGCACGCAGCCGCCAGCTTGGTCTGCCGGTCCTGTGCTGCGACCTGCTGGTCATGGACGACCAGGGGCGGGAATGCCCGCCCGGAGAGCAGGGCGAGATCTGGATGGCCGGGCCGATGGTCATCCCCCGCTACTGGAACGACACCGCGGCAACCGCGGCAGCCTTCGTCCACGGCTACTGGAAATCGGGCGACATCGGCAGCCGCGATGCCGACGGCCATGTCTCGATCCACGACCGGATGAAGGACATGATCAACCGGGGCGGCTTCAAGATCTACTCGGTCGAGGTCGAAAACGCGCTCTGCGCCCATCCCGCCGTCATCGAGGCCGCCGTCGTCGGACGACCCTGCCCGGTTCTGGGCGAGCGCGTCGTCGCTTTCGTCCATGCCGGCGCGCCCGCATCCGCCGAAGAGCTGCGCGCCCACGTCGCGGCACGCCTGTCGGACTACAAGGTGCCGGAAGACATCCGTTTCGAAACCGTGCCGCTGCCGCGCAATGCCAACGGCAAGCTGCTCAAACATGCCCTGCGCGACCGTCTGGTCGGCGCCTGATCGAGGAAACTGCTCCGTGTCGTCCAACCTCTACCCCCACCTCCTTTCGCCCGGCCGCATCGGCACGCTCGAAGTGAAGAACCGCATCGCCGTGACCGCAATGGGCGTCAGCCTGTCCGAGGACGACGGCACCGTGGGCGAGCGCATCATCGCCTATCACGAGGAACAGGCACGCGGCGGCGCCGGGCTGATCATCTCGGGCGTGGCGGGCGTTGCCTGGCCGGTCGGCGCGGTGGCGATGCAGCAGACCGCGATTTCGGACGACCGCTTCATCCCCGGCCTGCGCAAGCTGACCGACCGCGTCCACGCGCACGGCGCCAAGATCGCGACGCAGCTTCACCATGGCGGCTTCGTCGCCGGATACTCGCACGCGCGCTGGGGCCATCCGCTGTGGGGCCCGGCAGTGCCGCCGGCAGCGAAGGGCAACTTCACCGACTACTTCCTGATGGAGGAACTGGCGGGCCTTGCCGGCATGAAGATGCCCGAACTCAAGATCCTCGAGCAGGAAGACATCGACGTTGCCGTGCAGCAGTTCGCGCAGGGCGCGCGCCGCGCGAAGGAGGCCGGGTTCGACGGCATCGAGATCCACGGCGGCCACGGCTACCTCCTGTCCTCGTTCACCTCGCCCTATACCAACACCCGCACCGACAAGTACGGCGGCAGCCTCGAGAACCGCCTGCGCCTGACGCTCGAGGTGATCGCCGCGATCCGCGCCGAAGTGGGCCGCGACTATCCGGTGTGGATCAAGCTCGACTCGCGCGAGGTCGGCAAGCCCGGCGGCATCACGCTCGACATGGCCAAGGAAGCGGCGAAGCTGGTCGAGGCCGCTGGCGTCGACGCGATCACCATCACGTCGTATCACGATACGAGCGTCGGCAAGCTCCACTCCGAATCCAACATTCCCCACCTCGAAAACTGGAACCTTCCCGCCACGGCAGAGATCCGCAAGGTCGTGTCGATCCCGGTGATCGGGTCGGGCCGCATCGAGGTGGACAGCGCCGAAAGCGCGATTGCCAAGGGCGAGACCGATTTCGTCGCGATGGGCCGCAAGCTGCTGGCCGACCCGCACCTGCCGCGCAAGCTGACCGAAGGCGCGACCGAGAAGGTGCGCCCCTGCGTCTACTGCTATACCTGCGTCTCGGCGATCTACATGGGCCAGCCCACGCGCTGCGCGGTGAACGCCGGGCTGGGCAACGAGTTCGAGGGCGAACCGCCCATGGCGGGCGCCAACCCGCGCCGCGTCGCGGTGATCGGCGGCGGCCCCGGCGGCATGGAATCCGCCCGCCGGCTCGCCGCGCTCGGCCACAAGGTCACGCTGATCGAGAAGTCGGACCGCCTCGGCGGCACCCTGCGTTTCGCCAGCCTCGCCTACGAACCGAACGAGCGCATCCTCGAATGGCTGCGCCGCGAGGTGAAGGAGGCGGGCATCGACGTGCGCCTGTCGACTGTCGCAACGCCCGACCTGCTCCGCTCGATCGGCGCGGACGCGGTCATCGTCGCCACCGGCGCGATCCGCGACATGCCGCCGATCCCCGGCAACGACCAGGATCACGTCTATTCCGGCGACGACATGCGCCGCATGATGCTGGGCGAAAGCTCGGAAGAGCTGAAGCGCAAGACGGGCCTGTTCACCCGCATCGCCACCAAGGTCGGCGCCGCTACCGGCGCCACCGCCAATCTCGCGCTGGTGCGCAAGGCAACCCATGCGTGGATGCCGCTGGCCGACACCGTGACCATCGTCGGCGGCGAGCTGGTCGGGCTTGAACTGGCCGAATTCCTTTCCGAACGCGGCCGCACCGTGAACGTGGTCGAGGAAGCCCCGCGCATGGGCAAGGGCCTCACCCTCGTGCGCCGCATGCGCCTCATGGCCGAACTTGCCGAACACGGCGTCGGCCTTCACGCCGGGGCCAGCGACATCGTCATCGGCAAGGACAGCGTGTCGTTCACCGATGCCTCGGGCGCGCGCCAGACCGTGCCGGCGGGCAACGTGGTCGTCGCCAAGGGCGCGCACGGCGACCTTTCGCTGGCCGAAGCCCTGCGCGCGGCGGGCTTCGAAGTCCACGCCATCGGCGATGCCAACGGCGTCGGCTACATCGAGGGCGCGATGCACGGCGCGCGCGGCGCGGTGCGCGCCGTCGCCGGCGCGGCCTGATCGGAACGCAGGGGGCAGGCATCATGGGAAGCTACAAGGTCGAGAACGGGGTGGTCCACCTCGGCAAGGTCACGCTCGACGTGCCGGACACGATCAGCGAGGAGGCCAAGGCCTATCTCCGCTTCGACACCTCGGGCGGGCAGGATCCGGACGCCCCGCCCGTACCGATGTGGCAGATGCGCGATGCGCTCGCCCCGATGTTCGACTGGCTCGCCACTCAGGCGCTCGAGGTCTTTCCCTGCAACGTCGAGGAAACGCGGATCGCGGGCGTACGGTGCCATCGCGTGACGCCCAAGGACGGCGTGCGCCATCCGGGCAAGCTGCTGATAAACCTCCATGGCGGCGGCTTCGTCGTCGGCTCGGGCTCGCTGGTCGAGGCGATCCCCATTGCCGCCGAGACCGGGTGCGAGGTCTGGGCGGTCGATTACCGCCTGGCCCCCGAACATCCCTATCCGGCGGCGGTGGACGATGTCCTGGCCGTCTACCGCGAGGCGCTGAAGGATCGCGCCGCCGATGATGTGGTGGTCTACGGCACTTCGGCTGGCGGCTTTCTCACCGCCATGGCGGTCATGCGCTTTCAGAAAGAGGGCCTGCCCCTTCCCGCCGCCTGCGGCGTGTTCACTGCCGGCGGCGACCTGTCGCGGCTGGGCGATACCTACAACTACCTCACTCTCGCCGGCTTCCACGGCAACGTCAGCGCTCCGCTCGACAGCCCCGTTTCCGAACGCGCAGCCTTCCTGCGCGATGCCGATCCGGCCGACCCGCTCGTCGCCCCGATCCGCGGCGACCTGTCGCGCTTCCCGCCCACGCTGCTCGTTTCCAGCACGCGCGACGCCGTGCTGAGCGCAACCGCATTGTTCCACCGCGCGCTCCACCGCGCCGGTCGCCTGGCCGAACTCCACGTGTTCGAAGCCCTGCCGCACGGCTTCTGGTTCAGCGTCTCCATCCCCGAATCGCGCGAGGCAATCGATCTCATGGCCCGTTTCTTCGAACGCCACCTGCGTCTGGACCACGCGTGAAGCCGGGACTCGACGACAAGCGCGCCACGCGCCGCTCGCAGGCTGCCGCCGCCAACCTTGCCGCCCGCGTACTCAGCTTTGACGCGACGGACGTATCGATCATCCGCGAGTTGCGAGCGAACGGGCGTGCGAACAACCAGCAGATAGCCGAGAAGCTTGGGCTGACGGCGACGACCGTTTCGACCCGCATCCGCCGCATGGAGGATGCCAACCAGTTGCGCGTGGTCGCGGTCTCGGATTTCTCCGCCCACGGCTTCAACGTGCTGCTGCGCATCTCGGTCGAGGTTGACGGGCGGCCCGCTTCCGAAGTGGCGCAGGACCTGGCCGTGCTGCCCGAAGTGGTCGCCGCGCACATGGTCACCGGCCGCTACGACATCGACATGCTCGTCGCGCTGCACGATTTCGACAACCTGTCGGACTTCCTCCTCGACAAGCTCTCGGGCGTGCGCGGCATCCGCACGCTGACGCCTGCGATCGTGGTCGACATCATCAAGTACCAGTTCGACGTGGCCCCCATCGAAAGCCGCGTCGGCACCGGGGGAGCCGCCTGATGGCCGGGATCCAGCTCGACGCGCTCGACCGCCAGCTGGTCGACATGCTCGCTCTCGACGCGCGCATCTCCAACCGCAAGATCGCCGCCGAACTCGGCGTCACCGAAGGCACCGTGCGCGGCCGCATCAAGCGCCTGCAGCAGGATGGCCTGATCGCGTTCACCGCGATCACCGGCTTCGAGATGGGCAAGCTCGCCCGCCTCGCCTTCATCAACGTCCAGGCCGACGTCGACCGCGTGCGCGAGGTCGCCCAGGTCATCGCCGATGTCCCCGGCGTCAACGCGGTGCTGATCACGATGGGTCAGTTCAACATCACCGCGATGAGCCTGATCGACGAACTCGACACCCTCGTCGAACTCGCCTCCGACCACATCCTCGCCATCGACGGCGTGCACCACGTCGAAACCTCGATCGCGGTCAAGACCGTCAAGTACAACGCCAGGATGGCCAAGATCACCAAACCCGCCACCATCGACGACGAGGACTGAAAAGGCCGCGCCCGGCGCGGCGGACAGCGGTGCGTGGGCAGGTGCGCGGCAATCGGGGATAGGCCGCCAACCGCCCCATCCACGCGAAACAGCGCATGCCCCGCCTCACCCCCCAATCGTCGGCCCGGACTTGATCCGGGCCAGGGCTTCTTCCCCCCGAGCGCCCCGACCTCACCCCTCGATGCCGACCACGCCCCAAGCGCCATTCACGCCGGAACCGCGCTTACGCCTTTCCATTTGCGTAGAATTGTGATTAGACAATAGCGCAAACATTGAAGGTAGCCGGGATTCGCCCCATACTCGCGGATCACGGACCGAGGGGAGCGAGATTGACCCAGACCACACCCCCGCTCGACGCCCGGCTCAAGCGCGTGCTGCGCTTCATGCCCGCGCCGGTCGGCATCGTCACCAGCTTCGATCCGGACAGCGGCCAGCCGGTCGGGCTCGCCATGTCCGCGCTCATGCCGGTCACGCTCGATCCGCCTGCCATGGCGATCTGCGTCAACCGTTCCGGATCGGCGCATGACGCGATGATCCGCGCAGGGCGCTTCTGCATCAACCTGCTCCAGCCCGGGCAGGACGGCCACGTCGTGCCCTTTGCCGACCCCGCCGCCCGCGACGCGCGCTTCACGCAGGACGACTGGCGTCGCCACGTCCACCACGCCCACGAGGGCGTCTGGTTCATCGACGGCGCCCCGGCAGCCATCTTCTGCACCATCCGCGAGCGCGTAGGCTTCGGCACGCACGACTTGCTGGTGGGCGAGGTCGACGATCTCCTGACCTCCGGCAGCGACGACATCCTCGGCTGGGCCAACGGCGCGCTCTGCCGCCCCGCCCCCCTATCGTGAAGGCACAGGCCATGACCGACGCATCCCTCCTTGCCCGCATCGACCGGCTGGAATCGCTCGACGCGATCCGCCAGCTCCCCGCCAAGTATTCGCTCGCGCTCGACATGCGCGATGGCGATGCCTGGGTGAACCTGTTTCCCGAAGACGTCCGCGTCGGCGGCGGAAAGACGGGCCGCAAGGCCCTGCGCGACTGGTTCGACGAAACCCACTCGATGCAGTTCGACGGCACCAGCCACCACATCGGCGGCCACGTGATCGACTTCGACGATCCGGACCACGCCCAGGGCGTCGTCTATTCCAAGAACGAGCACGAGTGCGGCGCCGAATGGGTCATCATGCAGATGATGTATTTCGACCAGTACGAACGCATCGACGGCCGCTGGTACTTCCGCCGCCGCCTGCCGCTCTACTGGTACGCCACCGACCTCAACAAGCCGCCGGTGGGCGACCGCAAGATGCGCTGGCCGGGCGTGCCGCCCTATCACGGCAGCTTCCACGACCTGTTCCCGAGCTGGAAGACCTACTGGGCACGCCAGGGACAGCCGCACGACGGCCCGGTCGAACCGCCCGCCCCGCTCGAGAAATTCATCGAGACCATGCGCCGCGGCGCCCCCCTGCCCCGCCCGCGCGTGCGGAGCTGACGGACATGGCCGACCTGTTCTCCCCCGTCCGCCTTGGCGAAATCGAGCTTGCCAACCGGATCGTCATGGCCCCGATGACGCGCGACCGCGCCGGGCCGCATGACGAGCCGACCGACCTCATGGTCGAATACTACCGCCAGCGCGCCTCGGCGGGGCTGATCGTCACCGAAGGCACCCAGCCCTCGCCCAACGGCAAGGGCTACTGGCGCACGCCCGGCATCCATTCGCCCGAACAGGTCGAGGGCTGGCGGCGTGTCGCCGAGGCGGTCCACGGCGAAGGCGGTCGCATCGCGGTGCAGCTCATGCACGTCGGCCGTGCCTCGGTCCGTGCCAACAAGGCCCCCGATGCCGAAACGGTCGCACCCAGCGCGATTCCCTGCCCCGATCCGATCCCCGGCCCCGACGGCGTTCCGGTGCCCACCGAAATGCCGCGCGAACTGGCCGCGCACGAGATCCCCGGCGTGATCGCGGAATATGTCGCCGCCGCGCGCAATGCCCGCGCCGCCGGGATCGACGGGGTGGAGCTGCACTGCGCGTCGGGATACCTGCCGATGCAGTTCCTCTCGTCCAATTCCAACCAGCGCGGCGATGCCTATGGCGGCAGCGCCGAAAACCGCGTGCGTTTCGTGGTCGAAACGCTGAGCGCGCTTGCCGCCGCCATCAGCCCGGGCCGCGTCGGCTTTCGCATCTGCCCCGGGGTAAAGTTCAACGGCATGGACGATGCCGACCCGGCGGAGACCTATGCCACGCTGCTGCGCGCGGTCGATCACATGGGCCTGGCATACTGCCACCTCATCCACATTCCCAACCAGGGTTTCGATTCGCTCGACCTCGTCCGCGCCAACTGGTCAGGCCCGGTGATCGAGAACTGCGGCCTGACCCGCGAACGCGCCGAAAAGGTCCTGGCTGAAGGCAAGGCCGAGGCCGTCTCGTTCGGCTATGCCTTCATCGGCAATCCCGACCTGGTCGAGCGCCTGCGCACCGGCGCGCCGCTCGCCAAGGCCGACCGCGACACCTTCTACACCGGCCACGGCGACGACGCGCGCGGCTACACCGACTACCCTCGCGCGGGCTGAAAGGACGCATCGACATGGCAGGAACTCTGAAAGGGCGCAGCGCGCTCGTCACCGGTGGCGGTCAGGGCGTGGGCCAGGGCATTGCCCGCGCGCTCGCGGCCGAAGGCGCGGACGTGATGATCGCCCAGCGCGGGCTTGAGGCCGCCGAAGCCGAAGCCGTGCACCTGCGCGCGACGTACGGCGTCAACGCCATCGCCCGTCAGGTCGACGTGACCGTGCGCGGCGAGGTAGACGCCATGGTCGATGCCTGCGCCGCCGCGTTCGGACGGCTCGACATTCTCGTCAACAATGCCGGCGGCAGCTTCCCCAAGCGGCTGGAGAACCATACCGACGAGGACATGGAAGGGTCCTTCCTGCTCAACTACTGGTCCGCGTTCTGGTCCATGCGCGCGGCCTTTCCGCTAATGAAGGCGCAGAAGTACGGGCGGATCGTCAACCTCGGCTCGCTCAATGGCGTAAACGCGCACATGTTCACCGCCGCCTACAATGCCAGCAAGGAAGCGGTCCGCGCGCTGACCCGCACCGCGGCGGTCGAATGGGGCGGCCACGGCATTACCGCCAACGTCATCTGCCCTTCCGCGCTCAGCCCGGCCGCGCGCGATTATTTCGATGCCAACCCGGAAATGGCGCAGGCCATCCTCGGCCAGGTTCCGGTGGGCCGCTTCGGGGAGTCGGCGGGCGATATCGGGCCGGTCGCGGTGTTCCTTGCCGGCGAGGCGTCGAGCTACATGACCGGGAACACGCTCTACGTCGATGGCGGCGGGCACATCAACGGCGTCGCCTGGCGCCCCGAAGTCGAGGACTGAAACCATGAGCCACGGACTTGAAGGCAAGCGCGCGGTCGTCACCGGCGGCGCGCAAGGGATCGGCGCGGCCATCGCCCACCGCCTTGCAGCGGAAGGCGCGACGGTCGCCGTACTCGACCTCTCGGGCGAAAAGGCCTCTGCGCTCCTGCCCGCGCCGCACATCGGCGTTGCCTGCGACGTATCCGACAGCGCCTCGGTCGACGCCGCCTTTGCCGAAGTGGCAGCGCGGCTCGGCGGCGTGGACATCCTCGTCAACAATGCCGGGATCGGCAGCGCCCCCGGCGACGGCATGGCCGAATACTACGCGGGACAGGCCGCGCAGGCGGGCGGCGATGCCTCCGCCTACGCCGACCAGACCATCCATTGCACCGACGACGGCTGGTCGCGCGTGCTTTCGGTCACGCTCGACGGCGCATTCCGGTGCAGCCGCGCGGCGGTGCGGATCATGGCAGAGCAGGGCACCGGCGGCGCAATCGTCAACATCGGGTCCACCGCCGCGCTCGCGGGCAATGGCCCGGTGCCCTACGTCACCGCCAAGGCCGCCGTGCTGGGCATGACCCGGGCCATGGCGCGCGAGCTGGCCCCGCGCGGCATCCGCGTCAACGCGGTCAACCCCGGCGCGACCGAGACCCCGATCTACGCCCCCCTCCCCGACGAAGTGAAGGCCGCCGTCGCCGCCGACAGCGTGATGAAGCGCCTGGCCCACCCGGACGAGATCGCCGGCGCGGTCGTGTTCCTGGCCGGCAACGACGCCAGCTTTGCGACGGGAAGCACGGTCAACGTCAATGGAGGCGCGTGGTTCTCCTGACGTTTAAACCACCGATACGCATATATTGATGCTATATTTTACGCATTCACTTGACATCCCCGGAGGTTCGGGCGCATTCGCGTTGAAAGCATTGGAATCGGGAGAAGCATTGCGATGTCTCAGGACATGACTGGCAAGGTCGCCATCGTCACCGGCGGAAGCGACGGCATCGGCCTCGCCACGGCTCGCCTTCTGGCCGCGCGTGGCGCCACCGTTGTCATCTGCGCCCGCCGCGAGGACAAGCTCGAGGCCGCCCGTGCCGAGATCGCCAAGGTCGGCAAGGTCGAGGCGGTGAAGCTCGACGTCTCCGACGAAGCGGCCTTCACCGCGCTGGTCGAAGATGTGGCCGCGCGCCACGGTCGGCTCGACATGCTGGTCAACAACGCCATGTCGGTGCACTACGCACCCATCGCCAAGCTGCGGCTCGACCATTGGCGCAAGGACTTCGCGGTCAATGCCGATGCCGTGTTCGTCGGCACCAAGGCGGCGATGAAGGTCATGGCCGCGCAGGAACAGCGGGGCCGCCAGCGCGGCGCCATCGTCAACATCGCATCGACCTGCGGCATCCGCGCCGCGCCCAACATGGCAAGCTATTCGGCCTCGAAGGCAGCCATGGTCCACTTCACCGCCGCAGCGGCAATGGAAGGCGCGCCGCTTGGCATCCGCGTCAACGCCATCGTGCCCGGCCAGGTGATGACCGCGGCCACCCAGGAATTCGCCGACCGCGCGCCCGAAGTCGCCGCGCGCACCACCGGCGCGATCCCTATGCAGCGCGGCGGCGAGCCGGAAGAACTGGCCGAAGCCATCGTCTTCATGCTGTCCGAAGCCGCCAGCTACGTCACCGGCACTGCGCTGCCGGTCGATGGCGGCAAGGCCGCGCAGCTCTACATGCCGGGTTGATCGCGCCATGAAGCTCGGATTTTCCGCAGAGGAAGAAGCCTTCCGCGCCGAATGCGCCGACTGGCTTCAGGGCCAGATGGCCGGCGAATTCAAGGACATTCGCGGCATCACCCAGCTCACCGCCATGCCCGAACGGCGCAAGGAGTGGGAACAGCAGCTTGGCGAACACCGCTGGGGCTGCATCGGCTGGCCGACGCAATGGGGCGGGCGCGATGCCACCCTTGCCCAGCAGGTGATCTTTGCCGAGGAATATGCTCGTGCCGGGGTTCCGGGCCGCATCAACCACATCGGCGTTGAGCTGGCCGGCCCGACGATCCTGACCTTCGGCACCGAAGAGCAGAAGCGCCGCTTCCTGCCCGACATCGCCGCCGGGCGCACGATCTTCTGCCAGGGCTTTTCCGAACCCAACGCCGGGTCCGACCTTGCCAGCGTGCGAACGAAGGGCAGGATCGAGGACGGCCATTGGGTGGTCAACGGCCAGAAGATCTGGACCAGCCTTGCCCACATCGCCGACTGGATTTTCGTCGTCACCCGCACCGAGGAAGGCTCGCAGGGGCCCAAGGGCCTGTCGTTCCTGATGATGCCGCTCGACCAGCCGGGCATCGAAGTCCGCCCGATCCGCCAGATCAACGGCGACGCCGAATTCAACGAGACCTTCTTCACCGATGCGCGCTGCCCGGCCGACAGCCTGATCGGCGCGCCCGGCGACGGCTGGAAGATCGCGATGGGCCTGCTCGCGTTCGAGCGCGGGGTCTCCACGCTCGGCCAGCAGATGGGCTTCCGCAACGAGCTGGACGAGATCGTTGCGGCCGCGAAGGCCAATGGCCGCGCCGCCGACCCGGTGATCCGCCAGCGCATCGCGCAGGCCCAGATCGGGCTCAGCCTGATGCGTTATGGCGCATTGCGGATGCTATCCAACGCCGACCATTCGCGCATCGACGGCGCGGCGCTGACCTACAAGATCCAGTGGGCCACGTGGCGCCGCAATCTTGGCGAACTGGCGATGGACGTGCTCGGCCAGGCGGGCGAGATCGCGGCGGGCGATGCCTATGAATGGGATGTCCTGCCCAACCTCTACCTCTTCAGCCGGTCCGACACGATCTATGGCGGCACCAACCAGATCCAGCGCAACCTGATTGCCGAACGCGGCCTCGGCCTGCCGCGCGAACCGCGCGGATAACGGGTCCATCCCCCTTGCGGCGCGTGCTTGCGTAACCTAATCCACGTTCCGACGAGGGGGACCGGACTTGAGCGACGATAAACCGCAGCGCCGCCCGCGCGGCTCCGGCTTCGACGATATCGACCGCCGCATCGTCGACGTGCTGATGCGCGACGGACGCGCGCAGAGTACGACCATCGGCGAGGAACTGGGCCTTTCGGGCAATCTGGTCGCCAACCGCATCCGCGCGATGGACGCGGCCGGGCTGATGCGCGTGGTCGCCGTCTCCGACTTCCGCATCCACGGCTACCGCATGGTCGCGCGCATCCGCCTCCAGGTCAGCGGCCGCCCGCCGATCGACGTCGCCCGCGAGCTGGCCGAGCGCGAGGACGTGCTTTCGGTCCACATAACCTCGGGCCGCTATCCGGTCTCGTGCCTCTATGCCTTCCGCAACGCGCGCGAGATGATCGAGGCGGTGCGCGATGCGACCGCCGACCTCGCCGGGGTGGAAGACGTCGACGTCGAACTGGTCAACAACGTCTATCGCTATGTCCCGGCCATCGGGCCGCTTGGAACCTGAAGGGCCAGCCGATGCCGTTCGAACCGCCCTCGTTTCCGTCGACCGACCAGCTTGACCGCGACATCGCGCAGATGCTTGCCGACGATGCGCGCCTTTCGTTCCGCAAGATCGCCGCCGACCTTGGCGTGACGGAAGGCACCGTGCGCGGCCGGGTAAAGCGCCTGCAGAATGCCGGGCTGCTCAAGCTCGTGCCCATTCTCGACATCGACCGCGCGCGCGATTGCGGCCCAGGCGAGGGCGGGCAGCACATGATGTTCGTCACCGTGAAGTGCGCGAACGGCAAGCTCGACCAGGTGCGCCACGGCCTGCTCGGCTTGCCCCAGGTCAGCGCGCTCTACGATGCCAATGCCGCGCCGCGCCTCGTCGCGATCTGCATCCTGTCGAGCCTGCGCGAAGCGGCGGAAGTGACCGACAAGGTCATCGCGCTCGACGGCATCCGCGAGGTAGAGACCGAACTGGTGCTGCAATCCGTCAAATATAACGCGGCCATAGCGCCCATCGCCGCGCTTGAGGACACCGGGCAGGCCGTGGCAGAACGGGAAGACTGAACCCGTTCTCCATTTCTGCCAGAGGTCGTGCCCCCCCGTGTCCCTATCCTCGTCCCCATCCTCGTCCCTGTTCGAGCCTCTGACCTTTGCCCACGGACCGGCATGGCGCAATCGCCTGATGCTGGCCCCGCTCACCAACCAGCAGAGCCATCCCGACGGGCGCCTTTCCGACGAGGAACTGCGCTGGCTGGAAATGCGCGGGCAGGGCGGCTTCGGCATGGTGATGACCGCCGCCGCGCACGTGCAGGCGATCGGCCAGGGCTTTCCCGGCCAGCTCGGCGTGTTTTCGGACGACCACGTCCCCGCCCTTTCGCGCCTTGCCGATGCCCTGCGTCGCAGCGGCGCGGTGTCCGCGATCCAGCTTCACCATGCCGGCTCCCGCTCGCCCGCCGCGCTCGTGGGCACGCCGGTCAGCCCTTCCGCCAGCGATAACGGTGCCCGCGCACTGACGCTTCAGGAAGTGGAGCGCCTGCGCGACGATTTCATCGCCGCCGCCCACCGCGCCGACCGGGCCGGGTTCGACGGCGTCGAAGTCCACGGTGCGCACGGCTACGTCCTTGCCGAATTCCTTTCGCCCACGATCAACCGGCGCGAGGACCGCTATGGCGGCAGCGCCGAGAACCGCGCGCGCATCGTGTTCGAGGTCATCGAGGGCATCCGCGCCACCTGCCGCCCGGATTTCCAGATCGGCCTGCGCCTTTCGCCCGAACGCTTCGGGCAGGACCTGGGCGAGATCCTGGCGGTTGCCGCGCGCGCGATGGGCGAAGCGCGGATCGACTATCTCGACATGTCGCTGTGGGACGTGTTCAAGCACCCGGAGGACGAGACCCGGCGCGAACGCACCCTGCTCGAATGGTTCGCCGACCTTCCGCGCGGCAAGGTCCGCCTCGGCGTGGCCGGCAAGATCATGGGCGGGCGCGATGCCGCCCACGTTCTGGAACAGGGCTGCGACTTCGCGGTGATCGGCCGCGCCGCGATCCTGCGCCACGACTTCCCGGAACGCGTGCGGCAGGACGGGGACTACGTGTCCCCCGCCCTGCCCGTCACCGCGCGGCACCTTGCCGACGAAGGGCTGTCCAAGCCCTTCCTCGACTACATGCGCACCTGGAAGGGCTTCGTCACCGAGGACGCCTGACGCGTCCTTTCAGACCGTGGCCCTTCAGAACTTGGGCAGTCAAACCGTGGGCCGCCGCGCCGCCCACGGTGCTGCCTTCTCGACCTGTCCGGCAAGACGCAGGAGCAGTGCCTCCTCGCCATAACGACCCGTGGCCATGATCCCGATGGGCAGGCCATCCTTCGACATGCCCAGCGGAAGCGACATGCTCGGCTGGCCGGTGCCGTTGTAGATGCCGGTAAAGGCGGTGAACGCGCCGACCTCGCGGCCCCAGTCAGCCATCGAGCGCCCGGTATCCAGGCCCACCCGGCCCAGCGGCAGCGGCGGCGCCGACAGCGTGGGCGAAAGGATCACGTCATAGCCTTCCATGAACTGCGCGATCGAAACGGCGGCAGCCTGATAGGCGCTGTTGCCCCGCGCGAAGTCCATGCCGGTATAGGCCTTGCCCATCGCGACGAAATCGAGCGTCGTCCGCTCCAGCACGTCCGGCCCCAACTCGATGCCCAGCGCCTTGGCCCGGTCGACGCAATCGGCCGCCACCGACGATGCCATGAGCGCGAAGCTGCTGGCGCCGATGCTGGCGAAATCGATCTTCGGCGCGGCTTCCTCGACATGATGCCCGAGGGTTTCGAGCAGCCTTGCCGCCCCCTGCGTCGCCGCGATCACTTCCGGATCGACCGGCGCGCCCGAGAACGGCGAAAGCATAAGCGCCACCCGCAGCTTGCCCGGATCGCGGCCGACCTCTGCAAGGAACGGCCGTTCTGGCGTCGGAGCGCCATAGCGCGAGCCCGGCTCCACCCCATGCGTCGCATCGAGGATCGCGGCGGAATCGCGCACCGTGCGCGTCACCGCGTGGTGGACCGACATGCCGCCCCAGCCTTCGGTGCGCGATGGGCCCATCGGCACGCGCCCGCGCGAGGGCTTGAGGCCGAACAGCCCGCAGGCCGACGCCGGAATGCGGATCGATCCGCCGCCATCGGTCGCGTGTGCCGCCGGGATCACGCCCGCCGCCACAGCCGCCGCCGCGCCGCCCGACGATCCGCCAGCGATGCGCCCCGGATTCCACGGATTGCGCGTCGGGCCCATCAGCACGCTCTCGGTCGTGCCGGTCAGGCCGAATTCGGGCGTCGTCGTCTTGCCGAAGATGGCAAAGCCCGCACGCTCGATCCGCCGCACCAGTTCAGAGGTCACGCTCGCACGCTGGCCCTTGTAGAGACGGCTGCCGTTCTCGGTCACCTCGCCCGCGATATAGGTGTTGAGGTCCTTGAGCAGCCAGGGAACCCCGGTGAACGGTCCTTCCGGCAGGCCCTGGGCAATGGCCTTGCGCCCGTAGTCGTAGTGCTTCTGCGCCATGAAATTGAAGCGCGGGTTCATTGCCTCGGCGCGCGCGATGGCGGCCTCGAGCAACTCTGCGGCCGAAACCTTGCGCTTCCTCACCAGCTCGGCAAGGCCGAGCGAGTCATGGGTGTCGAGAACATCCTGCATCGCTTGCGCGCTCCCCGGCAGGCCGGCGGTCGCGGCAAGCGCGATCCCGCCGGCGAGGGCTTCCCTTCTGGTGGCCTTCATTACTTGACGTAGTAGCGCGAGTAGTACTTGCGGAACTGCGCGATCGGACCGTCGCCTTCGCAGATCAGCGCGTTGGGCTCGAACTTCTGGCGGTCCCAGATGATCTTGTCCTGGTCGAACTGCTTGCAGATGTCGCGGATGATCGCCTTGGCGACGCCCGCCCGCTCGCCCTCGGCCTGCGAACGCGGCTGGGTGAAGCAGAAGCGCACATGGACATGGTCAAGCTCGACCGGCGTGATGCAGGCCACGAGCAGCGTTTCGGAAATGCCGGTAAAGCGCGTCCAGCTCTGCCCCGGCCCCATCGTGTCGTAGCTGATCTGGCCGTCGACCTCGCCCCACGGCGTGCCCATCTTGGCCTTCACGTCGGCGCCGCGGCCCCAGTCGCCCCAGCGCAGATCGCCCAGCGGCACGTTGGCGGTGCCGTGGATGTACTTGAAGTGCGCCACGTCCACGCCGTTCTCGGCCATGTTCTGGATCGAACCGTAGACGTTCCATTCGTAGATGTCGTAATCGGTCCACTCGGGATCGGTCGCCTCGGGCAGGTGCACCACCTCGAATAGCGGGGCCACGTCCTCGGGATGATACCACAGCCAGATCCAGCGGTTGGCCTCGGTCACGTGCCAGGTACGGGTGCACTTGCGCTTCACCTGCGGCGGGATCGACTTCGAATAGGGGATGTCCTTCACGGTCCCCTCCTCGCCGTCATAGCGCCAGGCGTGGAACGGACATTCCAGCAGGTTGCCGTGAACCTTGCCGCCGTGGCCCATGTGCGCGCCCAGATGCTTGCAATAGGCGTCGATCACGCGAACCTGGCCGTCCTCGCCGCGCCACATGGCGAGGTCCTTCGAGAAGTAGCGCAGCGGGCGCACTTCGCCGACCGCGAGGTTCGCCGAAAGGTCGATCGCGTACCAGCCCAGAGGGAAGCCGATGTCGAGATTGCGTTCCTCCACGGATGCGCGGCCTTCGACAGGGGCGGTGCGCCAGTCGATCAGTTCCTGACCGCGCATCTTCTCGAGGATCTGCCACACGGCGACCGGCGGCGTGCGCGCGTCGGTCGGCGCGGGGGTGGCGGCGGCTTTGGTTTCAGGGGCTTCAGTGGCTGACATGGCCAAACTCCCACATCTTTCTCCCCGACAGGCGGGGACGGTTCCGGGCAGACGGGGTTGTCTCAACCGCCCTGGCACACGTTGCGAATGGAGCAGACTTCCCGGCTCCGTGAGAAACTTGGCGGGCGCGCAGCATCGTCATGCGACCGGCTCCGCCATGCGCCCGTCGAGGGCGCGCACCGGCACGCCCAGTTCGTGCAGCAGGGGCAGGCTGCGGGCGATCCTGCCGCTCAGCTCGCTGGCGGGACGGTGGCACAGTTGCAGCGCCGCCTCGGCCATCGCCTCGACCGGTTCAAGATGGTCGTTCTCGTCCCAGTTGCCGATCGAAAGCGCGCCTTCGCTGGCGACCGCGCCAACCGGGGCCAGCGCATTGACCGCGATCGCCTCGCGCATCAGCTCCACCGCCCATCCCGCCGTCATCCGGTCGAGCGCGGCCTTGCCGGTGCCGTAGAGCGTGGCATGGCCGTCGCGGTTGAAGGCGACATAGCGGTCGTCCTCGCGGTACGGCGCTGGCGGCGGCAGGTCGGCGGTGGCGCTCGATATGTTGACTATCCAGCCCTCGCCGTTCGCGCGCATGTGCGGCAGCGCCTGCTGCGACAGCTCGAGCGGGGCGCGCACGTTCATCTGGAGCGCAAGCTCGACCTGGCGCGGCTGTGCTTCCCAGATCGGCACGAAGCGCGCCCAGGCGGCATTGTTGACGAGGATGTCCAGCCGTCCGAACCGCTCCACCGTCTCGGGCACGATCCGGGCGCGGTCGATGGGGTCGGCAAGGTTCGCGCAGATGGCAAGCGCCTCGCCGCCCGCCGCCTCGATGGCAACCGCGGTTTCAGCCAGAGAGCCGGCCAGAGAGCCGTGCAGGGAGCCTTCAGGCGTGGCGGTGCGGGCGACGATCGCCACCCGCGCGCCCTCGGCGGCAAGGCGGCGCGCGATGGCCGCACCGATGCCCCGGCTCGCGCCGGTGACGATGGCGACGCGCCCGTCAAGAACGCGCCCCTTGCTCACAAGCCGAAGACCTTCATCGCGTTCTCGCGCAGGAACTTTGGCCACACCTCGTCCTTGAACGGCACGTTCTGCATGTCGGACATGATCCGGTCGAGGCTGAGCCCCATCGGGAAGTATCCGGCATAGATCACCTTATCCGCGCCGCGCGTGTTGGCGTAGTCGATGATCGCCTTGGGGTAATGCTTCGGCGCGAAGGCGCTGGTCGAATAATAGAGGTTCGGCCACTTGAGCATGAGCTTGACCGCCAGCGCCTCCCACGGCTCGGCGCCGTGGCGCATGACCACCTTCAGCTCGGGGAAGAACCAGCACACCTCGTCGAGATGCTCGACCTTCTGCGTCTCCATCGGGATGCGCGGGCCGGGAATGCCGACGTTCAGGAGGATCGGCAGGCCCAGTTCCTCGCAGGCGGAATAGATCGGCCACATGTACTTGTGGTTGATCGCCACCTGCGGGAGCGTGCCCGAAGGGAAGCACGACACCGCCGAAAGGCCGACCTCGGCATGGATGCGCTTGATCCGGCGCACCTCCTCGGTGCCGTTGTTCGGGTTGATCGGCAGGTCGAAGAAGAAGCGCTCGGGGTACAGCTCCTTGGCGCGATAGGACGTGTCGTTCTCGTTCCAGCCGACCAGCGCCTTCTCGACGTTGTGCTTGTCCATCTGCGCAACGGTCCAGGCGAGATAGTCGTCCTGCTTGCCCGACTGCGGGATGTCCTTGAACATGTACTGCGCCGGCATGGCGAACTGGCCCAGCGTTTGCTGGTCCTTGATCAGCGCACGGAACGGGGCGAACCACTCGGCGCGGTCTTCCGCGTCGGGGATGCCCAGCATGCAGTCGATGATCCCGATATCGGTGGGCATTGCCATGTCATTGTTCTCCCGAAAGTTGCGGCCACAGCTTGCGCAGGGCGATCTTGTCGACCTTGCCCAGCGCGTTGCGCGGCAGTGTCGTGGTAGCAAAGGCGACGCGGGTGGGCGCCTTGTAGCGGGCAAGCCGGCCGGCCACCCATTCGATCACGCCCGCCTCGTCGATGCCGTCATTTCCGGCGGCGATGACCACTGCCACCAGCCGTTCGCCCAGCCGCTCGTCCGGCAGGCCGAAGGCGGCGCATTCGGTCAGGCCCGGCAATTCGCCCAGCACCCGTTCGACCTCGGCGCAGTAGATGTTCTCCCCGCCCGAGATGACCATGTCCTTCTTGCGGTCGACGATGAAGACATAGCCATCCTCGTCGACGAAGCCGACGTCGCCGGTACGCAGCCAACCGTCGCCGGTCAGCACCGCGGCGGTCTCTTCCGGGCGGTTCCAGTAGCCCTTCATCACCTGCGCGCCGCGCACGACGATCTCGCCCGCCTCGCCAGGCGCCAGGATCTGTCCTTCGGGGCCCTCGATCCGCACTTCGACCATCGGCAGGACCCTGCCCGCCGCTGCCGGGCGGCGCATGAAGTCCGGCCCCACCGCCTGCGCGATCGCGCCCGAGCATTCGGTCATGCCATAGCCGGTGCCGATCTGGGCGTGGGGGCACAGCGCGTGGACTTCCTCGACCAGGTTCACCGGCAAGGCCTGCCCGCCGCTGCCGATGTTGCGCAGCGAGACGAGGCTGGCCCCGTCCGTGCGCGCGCGGTGGAGGATGTCCCACAGCATCGTGGGCACGGCGCTGAACATGCTGATCTGTTCGGCGGCGATCAGGCGCGCGGCCTCGTCGGCGTCCCAGCGCCGCATGATCACGACCTTGCCCCCGCTCACGAAGGGCGAGAGGAACCCGGCGCCAAGGCCCGAGACGTGGAACAGCGGATAGACCAGCAGCGAAGCCTGCTGCGGCATCTGGCCGATCAGCGCCTCTACCGTGGTGCCCATCTGCGCGGCCATGTTGGTCAGTACGACCATGCCCGACATCTGCGTGCTCATCAGCCCGGTGATGACGTTGCGGTGCGAAAGGATCGCGCCCTTGACCCGTCCGGTCGTGCCCGAGGTGAACAGGATAGCGCAGGGATCTTCGGGATCGGCCACGCCGGCATCGGCCGCCGGCTCTGCCGCCCGGCGCGTCAGTTCGTCTTCGGGAAGCGGCTTGGTCAGGTCGAGGACGCGGCCCTTGTATCCCGCGTCGCGCACGGCATCGGCGCGGTCGGTATCGGCCAGCACGACGGCAGGATCGACATCTTCCAGCATGGCCAGAAGTTCCGGCCCCGAGCCCCGGCTATTGACCAGGACCGCGACGCCGCCCGCCTTCATTACCGCCAGGAACGCGACGAGCCATTCGGCGCGGTTGCGCATGGCGATGGCCACCCTGTCGCCGCGCCGCACGTGGAGCAGCGGCACGAGCTGGTCGCGCCAGGCGAAGAACTGGTCGTAGTCGAGCCGGCGCTCTTCCCCGTCGCTGCTGAAATCGACCACGCAGGTGCGGTTGCCGAACCGGCGGGCGGATTCGATCATCAGGTTGAGATCGGGGGGTGCCGAAACGAACTGGCGTATGCCGTTGCGCAGGCCGATTTCGAACGGCGATCCGGGTCCGGCCACGCGGGCCAGAACCGGGTCGTTCAGGACCGGATCGCTCTGCAACGGCGCCTCGCTCGCGGGGCGATGGCCTTCGCGCAATATGTCGGACATCGCACTCCCAAACCTTGCGTCGCTTTGTCTATATCTCCTTCTATACCGTCTTTTGCGTATTTCAAGTGGCTTTCAATTGCGCAGATTGCTCCGGAGCGATTCTTCGGGGGTGCGCCCGCGCAAAACTGGCCGATCAGGCCGGATTGCCGCCGTCCCAGGCCCCGCGCGCCGTGGAAAGCGCTCTTGCCGCGAAACCCCCGAGCGGGTCGGCAAGGTGCGCGCGACTCAGGATTTCGACACTGACCACCCCCGAAAAGCCACGATTGCGTAACGTGCGCGCGAATCGCCCCACGTCCAGCACGCCTTCACCGGGGAAGGTGCGCCGGTCCATCATCTCGGCCAGCACGTCGTCGCCAGCGGGCGGCAGGGCATCGTCGATCTCGACATAGGCGATGTGGCCGGGCGGCGCGGTTTCCAGCGTGCTCCAGCCATCCGGATCGTGCGAGAGGTGCCACACATCGACCAGCGCCCCCGCCCGCGCCGGCCCCACGGCCTCCACGATGTCGAGCGTTTCGGCGAGGGTCGAAAGTCCGCTGATCGGCATGAACTCCAGCGCAAGGCGCAAGCCTGGCGTCCGCTCGCAAGCCGCTGCCACGGCCGCTGCCCGCGCCTGCCGGTCGGGCCCGGTCACATTGACCTGAAGAATAGCGGTGCCAAGCGCCTCGCCATCGCGCGCCGCCGCCTCGAGCTGCGCGAGGGCCCCGGCCGACCCGTCGATCATCGCGCAGGCGGCAAGCGGCCCCGCCGCGAGCCCCGCATCGCGCATCCGCCGGGCGAGCGCGCGGACCGAGCCCCCCTCGCCCTTCCACTGCCCAAGCGAAAGGCAGTCCACCGCCAGCATGTCGAACCCTGCCCGCGCCACGGCATCGACCGCCGCCGGCAGGTCCACCTTCAGGCCATACCAGGGCGAGCGGCAGAAATGGTTGAAGCTGAAGAGATCGGTCATGCCGGCCCGAGGTCGTCCGGCCCCCAGTAGGCCCGCAGGGAAACGATGCGCCCCTCGGCGTCGAAGCGGCAGGCGTCGGCCGAACGGATGCGCAGCCGCTCTCCTCCCGGCGGGGTGAACTCGACGTCGAACACCACCAGCGCCTCGTCGCCATGCGATCCGCGATGGGGGACGACCGGGGTGATGCGCGTGGCGAAGGCCACGGTATCGGCAAACCACTGCGCGATGTCGTCGCCGCTGCGCGGGGCAGAACCGATCGGGTCCTCGATCACCGCACCGGGTGCGAACAGCGCGGTCACGCCCGCCGCATCGCCGGCGTTGATCCGGTCGACATAGGCCTGGAGCGTCGCCTTCATCACTGCCGTCGTCGGCGTTGCGGTCATGGTCTTACCCTACCCTCCAAGCGATGCGAGCAAGGCAACGAGCTGCGCCTGCCGGTGCACACCGGTCTTGGCGAAGACCGCGCGTAATTGCACTTTCGCGGTGTTGTGCGCGATGCCAAGCCGCCTCGCCGCCTCGACCAGGCTGTGCCCCTCGGCCAGCACGGCGGCGAGCCGCGCCTCGGCCATGGTCAGGCCCAGCAGGTCGCGCAGGGCCTGGGGGTCGGTGCTCTTTTCCGGCCCCGGCCGTGCCAGGAACAGCGCCAGCGCCCCCGCTCCGGAATGGATCGCGCTGACATCGAGCGGTCGCGCGGTGACGACAAGATCGCCGTGGCCCGGCCGTTCGATACGGAATCGCGTCAACCCCGGTCCCACCGCTCCGCCCGCCAGCAGGTCGACCACCAGCCGCTGGTGCGCCGGATCGGCAAGCGCCAGTTCCTCGCCCCGCCGTCTCAGGCCTTCGTCCTCGCCAAGGATGCTGTCGGCCAGTGCGTTGGTGCTGACGATGCGGCGGTTGCGGTCGAGAACCACGAGAGCAAGGCCGAGCCCCTGCGCGGTGGCATGGAACACGCCGTGCTGGGCGCCCGCGAACTGCAACCTCTCGAACAGGCCCACCGCGATGCGCAAGTGTTGCGACAGCGCCTGAAGCCGCGCGCGATCCTCGCGATTGAAGTCGGGCAGGGCGTTGTGGCGGCTTATGCGAAAGCGCGCCTCGTAGCGCCCGTCATCGGCCCGGCGCGCCTGCGCCCCGCCAAAGTGGAGATCGATTCCAAGCACCTGGTCGAAGCCGGTGTCCGCCATGGTGCGGCGATATTCGGGAAAGGCCTCGTCCGGCAGGCCGGCCATGAATTCGGCATAGGACGTGACCACCCCGTCCGCGAGGCCCTGGAACGGATCCTCGGCAAAGAGGCTCTCGGCATAGTTGCTGGCAAAGTCGGCGCTACCGCCGGGGGTCAGGAAGGTTGCCGGCTGGCGCTTGCCGGGAGCGGTGATGATGAGCGTGGCGAAAGTCGCGTCCATCCACCGCGCCAGCGCCTCGAGAAAGCCGCGCCACGGCTGCTCCTCTCCGATGCCGGAATAGAGCCGCGCGATCAGGTCCGAAAATTCGAGGTCCACCGTACCCGCCATCGCGACAGCATAGGCGGGTAACCTGCTCATGTGCACCCTCTTCCGCTGACCGCCCCCTCTCCTGCGCTTGCAGGGCACCGGGAGGGGGCGACCGCGAAGGCTTACTCGGCCGGTTCCAGCGCCGCCGCTTCGGCCGCCTCGAGCGCGCGGAAGTGCGGGATGACCTTTTCACCGATGTTGCGGATCGATTCCATGATGATGTCGTGCGGGATGCCGCCCATCTGGAAGATGAAGAGGATCTCGTCCGCGCCCGCATCCTTCAGCCGCTGGACATAGCGGATGCAGTCGTCCGGCGTGCCATAGGCGTCCTGCGCGACGGTGTAGTTTGACAGATGCTCGTCACCGACCGGAATCGCCTCTTCCGACAGATAGGCGATGGTCGCCTGCTTGCCCTGTTCCAGCACCTTGGCGTGATCTTCGGCGGAAAGGTTGTCGTCCACAGTCGGCTTGGGGCCGCCCTGATACCAGTAGGCGATGCTTTCGGCGAAGAAGCGCTGGCCGCGCAGGCCGACCTTGCGCGCCTTCTCGCGGTCATCGAGGACGGTCGCGGCGCAGAGCGCGGCGAGGTGTTCGGTCGGACGGAAGCCGACCTGGTCCTCGGCCTTGCGGGTGCGGAAGGCCTCGCGATAGATCGCGTTCTTCTTGGCGATCTCCTCGGGGCCGGAAAACCCCAGAACCAGCGCGCCGATGCCGCGGCTGCCGGCGGCGATCAGCGTGTTCTCGCGCGTGCAGGCCATGTACATCGGCGGATGCGGGTCCTGGAACGGCTTGGGGTGGATCGGGCGCTTGGGGATCTTGATGTACTGGCCGTCGTGCTCGATCTCGTCCTGCACCATGATCTTGGGGATCAGGTACATCGATTCGTCGATCATCGGCTGGAGTTCGGCCAGGTCATAGCCGAACGTGCCGGCTTCCTGCTGCGTGCCGCCCTTGCCGACGCCGAAGTGGAGACGGCCCTTGGAGAGGATGTCGAGCGTGGCGATGCGTTCCGCCACCTTGACCGGATGGTTCATTGCCGGCGGCAGGCAGACCACGCCGTGGCCGACGTGTATGCGGCTGGTCGCGCCAGCGATGAACGCCAGCACCGTTTCCGGAGCCGACATGTGGGCATACTGGGTCAGCGCGGTATGCTCCACGCACCAGATGCAGTCGAAGCCCATTTCCTCGGCGTACTTGGCCTGCTCGACGATCTGCAGGAACACCGCCTGCTCGTTATCGCGGCTGGTATCCACCATTTGCGCTTCGTAGATGATCGAGAACTTCATTGCGCTTGTCTCCCGTGCCGCCCTGTGTCGGGCGTTGCTGTGCGAATGGCACGAAAGTACAGGTTGCGCATGTCCCGCGCATAACCCGTTCGGGCTAAGGCAGCGCGATCAGGCCACGCGCAGGCTTTCGACCAGCCCGACGAGGTCGTGGACCGTGCAGGTCCGCCCTTCGCGCGTGCGGATGACCTTGCCGCCGCACCCGGTTGCCGTCGCAGCCTCCGTCGCCGCCCCGCTCGTCCGGGCGAAACTGCGAAGCTGGTGGCGCTCCACAGCGCAAAGCCCGCCAAGCAGGAACCCCGCACTGGCCCCGGCGCCAGTCGACATCCCCGTGGAAGTCGCGATCAGGATGAAACGCGGATCGCCCCCGCCGCCCACCTGCCCGAGGCGCGTGGCGAGATCGACCACCGGCACCGCCGCGCCGCGATGCGCGATCATTCCGGCAAAGCGGCCGTCGCCTTCGACCATGTCGATCATCCGCGCGGCGTCATAAGGAAGGATTTCGGTCACATGGTCGAGCGGCGCGGCATGCTGGTCATCGCCAAGCGTGAAGATCAGGAATGGCATGCGCGACGCAGCGGACGCATCTGCGCCTTTGCCGGCGCCCGTTGCCAAAGTGCCGCCGGCGGAAGCCCGCCCGACGCCCTCGGTCGTGTCGACCTTCTCCTCGAGCGAGGCGAGGCTGGCTAGGTGTTCGTGGGCCTTGAGCGCGGCGGGGTCGAACAGCAGGATCGGCGGCTCGGCGGCATGGAGCCCTGCGATCAGCCCCCCTTCCCCCACCTCGAAACCCTGGAGGCCGAGATTCTCGTCGCGCGATCCGGCGACCATGTCGAGTACGGCATCGATCGCCAGCGCAACACGACCGCCATCCTCGAGACGCACGACAATGCTCGCCGCCTCGCGCATCGGGGGCTGGCGGCCCAGTCCGAGAAGGTGGAGCGTATCGACGAGCGGCAGCCGGCTTCCGTTGGATACGATGCGCCCGATCCACAGCGGATCGTCGACCGGGCTTTGCAGCACGGCAGTACGCGGCATCGTCGCCTCGATCACATCGGCGCAGAGGCCGAAGCGGTGGGGTCCCACGGAAAAGGTCAGTAGCGGAGGTCCGCCGGTCCTGCGCGCCGATGCCGCCACGCGGCGATCCTCGGCCAGGATCAGGCCGGGCACGGCGGCAAGGCCCTCGACATCGAGGATCACGCCCGTCCGCCCGCCATGGGAAAAGCCGGCGACGATGACTGGCGCGGTTTCGACCGGGCCGGAAGAGGAAAGCTCCAGCGCGGTCCTGCGGTCGCGCGACAGGTCGACCACGCCGCAGATCTCGTCCGCGCAGGCGCCGAACACGCCGCGTTCCGTGCGCAGCACCATGACCACGCCCCGCGTTGCTGGCCCAGCGGCGGTCGGGTCGGCCGTCTCTTCGCACTCCGCCTGCCCGCCAAGGACAGTGCCGTGAAGGCCGCCGATCATCTCGCCAAGTTCGACCACAGGGATCATCGCCCCGCGCAAGTCGAGCGCGCCGCGCAGGCCCGCCAGCGTCGGCGGCAGTTCCGCCAGTACGGGCGGATGCGCCACGACTTCGCGGATGCCGCTGATCGGCACGGCAAAGTGGAGTCCGCCGATCCTTGCAAGACCGTGGAGCGCCGATGCCTTGGCAGGTTCGGAAGGGGACGGCGAGAACAAGGCGCTCAGGACGCCTGCGACCGGGCCGAGGCGCCGGTGACGTTGGCGAGGCTGTTGATGAGCGAGACGGCATCGGCCGAAACCTGATCCTGCACCGAGACCGATGCGCTGATCGCCTCGATCGCGCTGCCGGTCCTCCGCACCGAATCGACGATCCCGTCGAATGCGTTCGACGCTTCGTGCGAGCGCGCCGTGCCGAGGCCGATGCGGCCGATCGATTCGTCGATCAGGCGGCTGATGTCGCGCGCGGCGGTCGAGGACCGTTCGGCAAGGCGCCTTACCTCGCCGGCCACCACGCTGAACCCGACACCATGTTCGCCGGCCCGCGCCGCCTCGATTTCGGCATTGAAGGCAAGCAGGTTGGTCTGCCCCGCGATTTCGCCGATGATGCCGACGATCTCGGCAATGCCGGCGGCGGAAGTCTGGATCAGTTCGATCGCCTCGATCGCCTTGGACAGGGCGTCCATGCCCTTCTCCGCATTGTCGCGGGTGCTCTGGGCAAGACCGTTGGCCGAAGTCGTGGCATCGGTGATCGCCGCGATGGAGCTGGAAAGCCGTTCCACCAATCCGCCCAGATCGCTCGCGCGGGCCTCGATCTCGCGCTCCATCGCCACCTGGTCGGTGATGTCGAACGCGAACTTGACCACGCGCACGGGCTTGCCGCGCAAGTCGAAGATCGGATTGTAGGTTGCCTGGATCCACACGTCGCGATCGTACTTGCCGACGCGGTGGAAGCGGCCCGCATGGAATTCGCCACGGTTCAGCTTCAGCCAGAACTCCGCATATTCGCGGCTGCGCACATAGTCGGGCGCGCAGAACATGGAGTGGTGCTGACCGCTGACCTCGCGCAGCGAATACCCCATGGTCGACAGGAAATTGTCATTCGCCGTCAGGACATTCCCGTCGAGGTCGAACTCGATCACGGCGAGCGCGCGGTTGATCGCGACGACCTTGGCCTGGTATTCGTTGGACAGGACCTTCTGGGCGGTGACGTCGGCGGCGATCTTGCAGATCTTGGTCGGCTTCCCGTCAGTCCCGATGATGGGATTGTAGCTGGCGCGGATCCAGATTTCCTCGCCGGCCTTGGTCAGCCGCTTGAACTCGCCGCTGACATATTCGCCCCGGCCAAGCCTTTCCCACAAGCTGGCGTATTCAGGAGACGAGACCAGTTCCGGTTCGCAAAACAGCCGATGGTGCCGTCCCTTGATCTCGTCGAGCCGGTAGCCGGTCGTCTCGAGCATATGTTCGTTGGCCCACAGGATGTTGCCTTCGAGATCGAACTCGATCATCGCGTGGCTGCGGCTGATCGCGGCGATCTGCTCGGACTGCTCGTTGAGCTGGTCGACCGTCTCGGTGGCATCGCAGCTGTAGCACAGCACCGAAATCAGACGGTCGCCGTCCAGCGTCGGGACGAAGGCCTCGCGCAGCCACACCGTCTTGCCCGCACCTGCATCGTGGCGACGCAGGACAATCTCGCTTTCACCACGGGAAAAGCGGCTCCACCAGGCCTGGGGATCCGCAGGGACGTTCGCGCCTTGCCATAAGGCGGTGAAGGGCTTGCCGACGACGGCTTCGCGATCACGGCCGGTGCGCTCGAGGTATGTGTCGTTGATGGCCACGATCGTGCCAGTGGGCGAGTACTGGCAGATCGGCAGCGCCTTGCCGAGCGCGTCATTGCGGTGGACCAGCAGGGCTACGTCCCCATCGCCATCGCAAGTCCGCACGCCCATGAAGAGAACCGGCGCGCTGCGTCCCTCGCCAAGGCGCGCCGCGCCGGAGATTCCGGCAAAGCCGCCCGAAGGCTGCGGCACGCCGCCGCTGACGCGCGCGATCTCGCCATTGCAGATCCGGGTCCAGGCAGCCACGTCCGCCACGAATATCGATGCGAAATCGTGGTCGGACAGCCCCGAACCGCCGAACAGGCGCAACGCCTCGTCGTTACCGCCGACGCACTTGCCGGTCTTGCGGTCGAATGAAAGGATGACCGATGCATCGGCCAGCGCGGCTGCGGCCTGACCGACAAGGTCCAACGGGGGTGTCTGGATGGTCATTAAGTATGTTCTCCGTCGCAACCTGTGCCGGCGGTCTCGCGTTCATGCCGGAAGATTGCAGGACGCTGTTAATTTAGGCGTGAGGCTCCGCTCCGCGCCTTTCCTTAAGGCAGCGTCAGGCGCCCGTTTGCGGAACACGGAGGTACGATGTGCTGGGCAATCTTGCTCCCGGCGCGACCGTGCCGAGCCAGGCAACGTGGTCCTTCGCCCCGCACCAAGGTGCTGATTCGATAGGCTATTGTTCCCGACGCCAAATGCTTGCCAAGGGCGCCGGCACCAGGCGTGAAGCGCCGGCGGAACGCGCAGTATCAGCGGGGAGAAGTGGTTAACGCGGGCCTTGCCCCGGTTGTGCCGTCGTGGCACGGCGGCACTTTGGCGGTATCTTTGCGAGGCCTACATTGCGCGACTGAAGGAAATCCGTTAACCGAAGGCGGGAATACCTTCAAAAAGGCGGGCAATGGCCGAGTCAAATTCAATCGTGAGCCAGATCGGCGATCTCGCTTCGGCGGGAGAGCGCATGATCGAGCGCCTGCGCCGCAAGGCGTTCCTGCCCGAAAGCCGCAAGGGGCTCAACGTCCGTTTCGGAATTGCCGAGGCGGCGCAACTGCTTGGCTGCTCGACAAACCGCATCCGCATGGCCGAGGACGACGGCCGCCTGCCCCCTCCCCCTGCCGGGGAAAACGGGCGCCGCATCGGCTATTCGATGGAGGAAATGCTGCGCATGCGCGAGGTGCTTGGCGCCTCCCCCGCCCGCGCGCCGATGGACGTGCCGGCGATCATCGCGGTGCAGAACTTCAAGGGCGGCGTGGGCAAGTCGACCGTCACCACCCACCTCGCACACTACTTCGCGGTCCAGGGCTATCGCGTGCTGGTGGTGGATTGCGACAGCCAGGCGACGACGACGACGCTGTTCGGCTTCAACCCGCATTTCAACATCACCCGCGACGAAACGCTCTACCCCTATCTCTCGATCGACCCGACGCAGACCGACCTGCTCTATGCGGTCAAGCGCACGCCCTGGCCCAACGTCGACCTGATCCCGTCGAACCTCGAACTGTTCGACGTGGAATACGAACTGGCGGCATCCGGCGCCGACGGGCAATCGGTGCTGGCGGCGCGCTTCCGCAAGCTCAAGGCCGGTCTCATGGACATGGCGCGCGACTATGACGTGGTGATACTCGACCCGCCGCCCGCGCTCGGCACGATCAGCCTTGCCGTGATGCAGGCGGCGAACGCGCTGCTGGTGCCCCTCGCCGCTACGACGCCGGACTTCTGCTCGACGGTGCAGTTCCTCTCGATGATGGACCAGGTGATCGCCCAGCTCATCGAGGCCGGCATCGCGGTCGACTATTCGTTCGTGCGGCTGATCTGCTCGAAGTTCGACGGCGGCGACCCGAGCCACGAGATGGTGCGCACCATCATGGAACAGACCTTCGGCCCCGCGCTGCTGCCGGTGCCGATCCTCGAAAGCGCCGAAATCAGCCATGCGGCGCTGCGCATGATGACCGTCTACGAACTCGAAAAGCCGATCGGCACGCCGCGCACCCACAAGCGCAGCCGCGCGAACCTCGACGAGGCGCTTGGCCAGATCGAACAGCTCGTGCGGGCCGGCTGGGGCCGCGTCGCCCCGGCGCGCGAGGAGGATGTGATCCATGCCTGACGCGCGCCTATCATCCAGCTCTTTCCTACAAGGCAATGTTCGCCATATGTTCCGCGCTTTCCATGACGAGGTGAGCCATGGCGCGTAAACAGTCCGACTATCTCGCTGCCCTTCTGGCGGACGAGGAAGCGATTGAAAAGAAATCGGAAAGCGCAGAAGCGCTGATGATCGACGAGGCCCCTGCCCCGGTCGGGACGGCGACGCCTGCCCGCAGCGAACGGCTACGCGGCACGACCCTGCTTGGCCGCGAATCCGCCCTTGCCCGCGTGGCCAGCGGCGAAGTGCGGCAAGTCACGCAACTCCTGCTCGATCCGGCGCGGGTGCGCGTGTGGAAAGGCAACGCGCGTTCCTACGAGCACCTTTCCGAGGAATCCTGCGCAGAGCTGATCGATTCGATCATCGCGGAAGGCGGACAGAAGGTTCCTGCGGTGGTGCGCCGGATCGAAGGCGATCCCGACCACGACTATGAAGTGATCGCGGGCACACGGCGGCACTGGTCGATTTCCTGGCTGCGGCAGCATTCCTATCCGGACATGCAGTTCGTGGCGCAGGTGGCCCAGCTTGACGACGAGGCGGCCTTCCGCCTCGCGGACCTGGAGAACCGCGCGCGCAAGGACGTCTCGGATCTTGAGCGCGCACGCAACTATGCGCAGGCGCTGCACGATCACTACGGCAGCCACATGACGCGCATGGCCGAACGGCTCAAGCTGTCGAAGGGCTGGCTTTCGAAGATGCTGAAGGTGGCGACACTGCCCGACGTGGTCGTTGCCGCCTTCGCCAGCCCAGCCGACGTCCAGCTCAAGCCCGCCTACCCCCTCGCCCAGGCGCTCGACGACCGCATCGCCGCGGCCGCCATCCTGCGCGAGGCGAAGGTACTGGGCCGTCTTCAGGAAGACCGGCGCAAGGCCGGCGATCCGGCCATTCCCGCAACGGAAGTCATCAACCGCCTGCTGGCCGCGCCGCAGTCCGGCAAGGACGCGCCCGAACAGGAGGTCTACCAGAGCCCGTTCGGCCGGCCGGCGGTCACCGTGCGCTCGGTCAATCGCCAGGGCGTGACGCTGCGCCTGCACTCGGGGTCGGGCCTCGGGCTCGAAGGCCTGCTCGATATCGTGCTCGACGCGCTGGTAAAGCTCGAGGCCGAAGGCCGGGGCATCAGCCGCTGATGCACGCGTGGGGGAAGCGGATCGGGCTGCGGAACCGGCGTCGCCGAACCGACATGCACGATGTTTCCCCGGGGAAACTTTTTTGCCGCCGGTCTGTCGCAACGGATGTTTCCCCGGGGAAACATCCGTCCGGACCGCCCCCCTCCCCCACCTCGCCCTTCCGTGTTTCCCCGGGGAAACATCTTGAACGAAGACCTGGCGCGGGCAGGAATCCCCGTCTGGTTCACGCCGTATGAGCCGCAACCGCCCTGCCCCCTCCGGCGACCAGTTCGACCTGTTCCTGCCATACGTGGCGGACATGCCGATGCGCGACCAGCGCGAGATGATGGAACGTCCGTTCTTCAGCCTCGCCAAGTCGAAGCGCGTGAAGCCGATCGACTACACCTCCCCTGACGGCAAGCTGTGGGTGCACGTATCGGGTAACCCCGACTATGGGATGGCGACGATCTGGGACGCCGACATCCTGATCTATTGCGCGAGCGTGCTGGCCGACATGGCCCGGCGCGGGGTAAACGACGTGCCGCGCAAGCTGCACCTCATGCCCTACGACCTGCTGCGCGCAATCGGCCGGCCGACGACGGGGCGCGCCTACGAATTGCTCGGCCAGGCGCTCGACCGCCTTGTCGCCACCACGATCAAGACCAACATCCGCGCAGAGAACCGGCGCGAGGCCACATTCTCGTGGCTCGATGGCTGGACCCAGCTTGTCGATGAAAAGACCGAGCGTTCGCGCGGGATGACGATCGAGCTGTCCAACTGGTTCTGGGAAGGCGTGATGATGAAGGGCGGGGTGCTCTCCATCGACCGCGCCTACTTCGACATTACCGGCGGCCGCGAACGCTGGCTCTACAAGGTCGCGCGCAAGCACGCCGGCGGGGCAGGGGAGGAGGGCTTCGCGATCTCGATGCCGGTGCTCTTCGAGAAATCGGGCGCGGAAGGCGAGTACCGCCGCTTCAAGTTCGAGATCCTGAAGCTGGCCGAAAAGAACGCGCTGCCGGGCTATGGCCTGTCGGTCGAAACCGCCAGGGGAGGCGAACCCATGCTGCGCATGCGGCGGGTCGACGGCAAGGACGGCGCGGACCGGGCATTGCCCGAAGCGGGACGACAAGGAGCCGAAGCCCGTACCGTGGCGAGCACGGCACCCGATGTTTCCCCGGGGAAACATTCTTCCGGAGCTAGCGAAACGGTCGACGTGCGCGCGCTGATCCGCAAGACCGTGGCTGGCGTCAGCGACGCCGCGACGCGGGGCTTCATGACCGACGAGACGATCCGGCACTTGCGCGAAACCTGCCCGGGCTGGGATCTCCATGCGCTGCACGCCGAGTTCGAAAGCTGGGTGAACGGCGACTCTGCACGGCTTCCGGCTAACTGGCAGAAGGCCTTCATCGGCTGGGTGAAGCGCCACCACGAAAAGAACGGCCACGCGCTGCGGCGCTGACGGGTTCCTGAAATGTCGGACGAATGGTTCGCGGCGTTCCCGATGTGTCGGGCCGTCGATCCAACGAATTCACCGCACTTTCCGCGCGAGACGCTTCTCCACAGAATTTGAACCTCTATCGGCGGGATGGGTGGGAAAGTGATTCAATGTCCACAGGCTGCCGCACCCTCGATCCGGACCATCGATACATCGGGAACAGGCTGAACCGCACCTTCGACCCTTTGGGAACGCCGCAACGGACTTTCGGGAACGCCGAACCGATCCTTCGGGAACGCCCGGACGACACTTCGGGAACGCAGCGGTCGGCGCGAATCGCCGCACCATCGCGAGTCGGCGCCGGTCTGCGGGCGCTTAACTTATCTAACTCTCAATAAACCCATCTAACCCCGCAGAAGCTTCGCTTGCTTTATGGATGAGGTGATCGGCGCCGGATCGCGCGGTCAGCCTTCGGTGGAAATGCCGAGCTTGCGAAGGCGCTCCTCGATCTCCGCCATTTCCGCATCGAACGATTGCAGGATCACCTCGACCTCGGGCGGAGCGCTGACGAGGGAAGGGGGGCGGCCCCGATCCGGCGCGCTCAGGCCCAGAGCGACGGCAACATCGGGTGCCACGTATGTCCGCCAGGATTCGCGGCCGGACACCTCGACGAGGAGCCCAAGGCCGGTGGCCCTTTCCAGCAGCTTGCCCGCACCCGAGACGGTGAGGTCCAGCAGCGGCGCAACGCTGCGCGCGGCAAGGCATGGGCGAGACAGCGCGACGCGGCCAAGAACCGCGAGCTTTCCCGGGCGGCGTTCGGCGGCGATCGCGGCTGCGGTGCGGCGGGCTCCGGTCTCGAGCCTCTCGAGCCGTTCGAGGCCGTCCTCGGCGCTGCGGACGACCTGACGCAACAGCCGTTTCAGCAGGACCGCGCGCGGCTCTCCTGGAAAGCGCTGGGCCGCGTCTCCCGGTACCACGCAGGGCAGGGGGCTGCGGGCCAGCCCGAGGCGCCTGAGGAGCGCCGGGAAGGCCAGCCACGGGGCAATGGTGCGGTCGGCCCGGGCGCTGGCGTCGAGGAGATGGAGCGCGCGCACGAGGGCCGGGGCCTCGCGCCAGGCCAGGGGCGCATCGAAGGTGAAAGGCAGGTCCTCTGCCCAGTGGCGGCCGTCCGGCTCGGACAGGCGGGCCAGCCAGGGGTCGTAGGCGGCGAAGGGTTCGTCATCGGTGCGGGGAAGCGCGCGACCGGCGATCCGCAGGCCGCAGCGCTCGGCAATAATGTCGATTTCCTCGATCTCGGCATGTTGCAGGTGAAGCGCGCGCGCATAGCCGGCCCAGCTTGCCCGCAGGAGCCACGCGGGCCTGAGCGGACTGGCCGAAACGCGGGCGTCCAGGCGGGCGAGCGCGGCCGAGGCAGTGGCCAGGCCATCGGCCAGCACGGCGGTCCATGGTACGGCTGTCAGGGGTTGAGGAAGGGGGGGCATCGCGGCGATTGTAGACCGAAAGGGGGCTTTCGGTCCACGTGCTTTGATGGTGTCCGGAAAATGCCGAAAGCGCCGGTTGCGGCGGGGTGGCGGCGAAGCAGAGGCTACGCCCTTGCCATTCCCGCCGCAAGCGCTTGTCAGTGTTGCTCCACGGTGAGGTGGGCGATTTCGTGGACCGGCGCGAGGCGGGTGCGGATGTCGGCGGCGGACGCGCCCCGCGCGGCGACTATGGCCGCGTGGGCGCCCGGGCCGACGCGCCAGACATGGAGGTCGGTGATGTGCGCATCGCCCGGGCCTTCGACCAGTTCGCGGATCTCGCGCTCCAGCCCGGCCTCGTGGCGGTCCAGCAGGACGCCAGCGGTGTCGCGCATCAGCGACCAAGACCAGACCGAAATGACCGCCGCGCCGACAAGGCCCATGACCGGGTCGAGCCAGTTCCACCCGAGGTAGCGCCCGCCGAGCAACGCCGCAATTGCGAGGACCGAGGTCAGCGCATCGGCCAGGACGTGGACATAGGCCGAGCGCAGGTTGTTGTCGTGATGCCCGTGCCCGTGCCCGTGCCCGTGCCCGTGATCATGGTGATCATGGTGATCATGGTGATCGTGATGGCCATGGTCATGATGATGGTGCCCGCCGAGCAGGGCGGCACTGGCAAGGTTCACCATGAGGCCGACGATGGCGATCACGGTCGCCTCGGCAAAGGCGACGGGGCGCGGGTCGAACAGTCGCTGGAGCGATTCCACCGCGATGCCGAGCGCGACCATGCCCAGCACGAGCGCGGAGGCGAAGCCCGCCAGGTCGCCGACCTTGCCGGTGCCGAAGGAATAGCGGCCGCTCTTCGCATGGCGGCGGGCATAGGAGTAGGCGAGTGCGGCCACGCCCAGCGCGCCGGCATGGGTCGCCATGTGGAATCCGTCGGCCAGCAGCGCCATCGAATTGAACAGCGCGCCGGCGGCGATTTCGACCACCATCATCCCGGCTGTGAGCAGGACGACCCACAGCGTGCGGAGGGCATTGGCTTCGTGCGCCTCGCCAAGGAAGACGTGGTCGTGGGTGAGCTGTTCCAGCTCGGTATCGAGAGACATGAAGAGGGGTCCTACCTTGCGTAGCGGCGAATGGCGGCGATGAGATCTTCCACGGCCTCGGCGCGCTCCGCGTCCGAAAGACCGGGGCTGGCGACGTGCTGCCGGGCGTGGTCGGCGATCAGTTCGTCCATGAGCCCGCCCACGGCACCGCGCACGCCCGCCACCTGGTGCAGGACGGTGTTGCACGCGGCGTCATCGGCAATTGCCTTCTCGATGGCGGCGACCTGCCCGGCGATGCGGCGAACGCGGGCGAGGAGGGCGGACTTGTTGGCGGCCAGATGTGACATGGCATAGCCCCCTACCCTATATCTGGGCGGGCGGGAAGGGGCAGCGCTTGGCTGCTCTACGCTGCCATGCCGGTCTCCGGTCGGGAGCGCGACTACTCGGCGCGCCACTGCGCGGCGCCACCACGGCTATTGCGACGCGGCGCGGGGCTTGATGCGGGTGTTGTCGGCGAGGGAGGGTGAGGGGTTGGCGATGACCTGGTCGCCGGGGGCGAGGCCGGCGAGGACTTCGGCCCATTCGTCGTTGATCTGGCCGATGCGGACCGGGCGCAGCACGGCGCGGCCACCGGTTGCGGTGAAGACCTGCCATTGACCATCCTTGCCCCGGACGAGCGCACCGATGGGCAGGCGCACGGCGTCGGGGCGGCTCCAGACGACGATGGTGGCATCGATCTGGTAGCCGTGGCCGAGACGCGCCGCGGCGCCGAGCGAGGCTTCATCGAAGCCGATCACGACGTTGACGCGCTGTTCTTCTATGCCGAGGGCCGAGACCTTGAGGCGGCCGAACGGTTCGATCCGGCGGACCGTGCCGGTAAGCGGCGCCGACCCACCCCATTCTGTGATTTTCACGCGATCTCCGGGCTTTACCCGCACCGCCTGGCGCGAGAGGAGATCGACGACGACTTCGATCCGGCGCGGATCGCCGATGGTGACGAGGGTCGTGCCTTCTGCGACGGCACCTTCGCTTTCGGTGATGACCGAGAGGATCGTGCCGGCGACCGGCGCGCGGACCGGAACGGCGGCGGCATTGCCGCGCCCGGCGGGCGGGGTCAGCTCCGCCGAGATGCGCAAGGCTTCGGCGCGGGCCTGGGCGACGGCGGCTTCGGCAGTGAGGACGCGGGTGCGCGCGGCTTCGAGCTGGGCGCGCGGGAGGAAGCCGCGATCAGCCAGCGCCTGCGAGCGGGCAAGATCGCGCCGCGCCTGGGAGAGCGAGGCCGATGCGTTGCCCTGCGCGGCGCGGGCGGCGGCAAGGGCGGCGCGCAGTTCGGCGTTGGCGCGCGGATCGAGCGGGGCGGCGGGCCTGCTGCCGATGGTGGTGATGAGCCCGCCGCGCGCCACCGGATCGCCCGGTTCGAGCTCTATGCGCGAGAGGTAGCCGCTGACGGGCGCGGCGACGACGTAGAATTCCTCGGCCCGGGTCACGCCATCGTCAGTCACGCCGATTTCAAGCGGACCCTTGCTGACGCGGGTGACGTCGACGGCCGTGGGTTGGGGCCAGAACGCGAAGACGAGGCCCGCCACGAGGAGCCCGGCGACAAGGATGGCCCAGCGCCAGCGGAGAAGCGAGCGCAGGGTCATTCGTGGGCCTTCAGCACGCGCACCATGTCGAGGTGCAGCACGCGCCGCGCGACGGTGGCGGCGGTGACGAGGGCGGCGAGCACCACTACCAGCGCGGCCCAGCCATAGCTTGCGCGCGCCGGGGCGAAGGGCAGGCGGAACAGGTCGGAGCTGAACATCGCGGTCATCAGTTGCGCCATCCAGTACCCGCCGATGCAACCGAGCGGCACTGCCGCCGCCACGAGCAGCGCCAGTTCGCCCAGGAGCACGATCCCCACTTCGCTGCGATGATAGCCCAGTACGCGCAACGTGGCGAGTTCGTGCGCGCGTTCGGAAAAGAGGATGCGCGCGCTGTTGTAGACCACGCCGACCGCGATGGCCGAGGAGAAGGCGATGTAGAAGCCGAGCATGGTGTAGAGGTTGTCGTCGATCATCGCTTCGAACCTTTCCAGCGCGGCATCGCGTTCGCTTACGCCAAGCACCAGGGGCATTGCCTTGAGCTGGATCAGAATGCGGGTGCGGGCGGCGGGATCGATGCGCAGCAGGGCGGCGCCCGCCGGGGTTTCCTCGCGCACGATGCGGGCCATCGTGGCGGGTGCGGCATAGGCGCGTTCGCCGATGAATTCATCGACTATCCGGGCGACGGGCAGCACCACGCGGGTGCGGCGGCCGCCGAGCTGTTCCACTTCCACCCGGTCCCCGGCGCGCACGTCCAGCTTGTCGGCAAGCTGGCGGCTGAGCATGAGGCCGGCGGGAGGCATCGATACCTCGTTGCCATCGCGGTCCATGTGCGCGGAAAGGCGGGCCTCGGGCGAGGCCGTCTCTATCGCGGTGCGGCGGCTGCGGGGGCCGCTGGCGATGCGTACGGCGGCGCTGCGCAGCGGTTCGGCGCGCAGCACGCCGGGGATCTGGGCGAGCGCGTGGATGGCGGCCAGGTTGCGCGGTTCGGTGAAGGTTACCGTGAGGTCCTGGCGCTGGGCGCGGAAGAAGAAGGAATCGAGCATCGTCCAGCTGGAATCGATGAACTGGAGCGTTGCGAAGAGCAGCGCCATCGACAGCGCGATGCCCCCTGCCGTCACCGCCGCGCGGCCCGGCCAGCGGGCGATGTGGCGCACGATCATGTGGCCGATGGCGCTGAAGCCCGCCGCTCGTCCGAGCCGCTCGACAATGCCCGACCGGTAGATCGGCGGGGGCGACGGCGCCATCGCCACGGCGGGGGCAAGGCGCGAGACCGAGCGCATCCCGCCCAGCGCGCCGAGCGCCGCCGCGCCGAACGCGAGGCCCGCCGCCTGCAGCACGACCGAGGGCGCGATACGGTATTCGAGGAAGGGAAAGCGGTAATACTGCGCATAGAGCGCGGTCATCGCCCGCCCCATCCAGATGCCGCCCAGCGCGCCCAGCACCGCGCCTGCCAGCGCGATGGCCAGGGCGAACTTGAGATAATGGGCGGCGATGGCGCGGTCGGCATAGCCGAAGGCCTTGAGCAGGCCGATCTGCGTGCGTTCGGTGCGGATCATGCGGCCGAGCACGACATAGACCAGCAGCGTCGCCACCAGCAGGAACACTGGCGGAATGACGCGCGTCATTGCCGATAGCTGGGTCAGTTCGTTGTCGAGAAAGGCGTTGGATACGTGGTCCTTGCGGCCATAGGCGCCGCTGCCGCCATAGGGCGCGAGGATCGCGTCGACGCGGCGGATCACCTCGTCTTCGTGCGCGCCGCGTTCGAGGGTGAGCGAGAGTGCATTGATCGCGCCGGTACGGTCGGTCGCCGCCTCGAGCGCGCGCAGACCCATCCACATCACGCCGAAACGGCGGTCGTCGGGAAGAAATTCACCGGGCGCCAGGGCATAGACGAAATCGGGGGCAAGGCCTGTGCCGACGACGACGAGGCGCTGGCGGGTGCCATAGATCTCCGCGTCGATGTGGGCGCCGAGGCCAAGGCCATTGGCGTTGGCGAAGGCTTCGTCGAGCAGGACTTCGGCGGGCTCCTCACGGCGGGGGAGACGTCCGCTGCGCAGGACGATGGAGTTGAGCCCGGCGCTGCCGCGTTCGTCCACCGAATTGATCAGCGCCCGCACCGGTGCGGGGCGGTCGGGGAAATCGAGCGTGGCGTACTGGCGGATCGAGCCTTCGGCGCGGGCGACGCCGGGCACGGCGCGGACGCGGTCGACCACCCCGCGCGGGGCGCGGGTCATGTCGGCGAAGACATCGGCAAAGTGGTTACGCGCGTAATAGGCATCCCGCGTGGCGGTGAGCGAGTGATGCACTCCGAGCGAAAGGACAAAGGTCGCCGCCGCTGCCGCCAGCACGACGGCGATGGCAAGGGCCTGCCCGCGCATCCGCCAGATCATCCGCACGAGCTTGAGATCGAGCGCTCTCACCAGGTGATCCCGGCCGGATCGACGGGGCGTTCGTTGCGCACGATCCGCGCAATGCGCCCGTCGAGGAAGTGGAACACGCGGTGCGCCATCGCCGCGATCCCGGCGTTGTGGGTGATGATGACGACGGTCGTCGCCAGCTCGCGGTTGGCGCTGGCAAGCGTTTCGAGGACGCGCACCCCGGTGCGGCTGTCGAGCGCACCGGTGGGTTCGTCGCACAGGAGCACGGCGGGGCGCTTGGCGATCGCACGGGCAACGGCGACGCGCTGCTGCTCGCCGCCCGAAAGCTGGGCGGGGTAGTGGTTTCGCCGGTCGGCGAGGCCCACCCGTTCCAGCGCCTCGCCCGGTGGCATGGGGCTTTCCGCGATGTCGGTGACGAGGCGGACGTTCTCTTCGGCCGTAAGGCTGGGGATCAGGTTGTAGAACTGGAAGATGAAGCCGACATGCGCGCGGCGGAAGCGGGTGAGGGCAGCCTCGTCTGCCGCGACGAGATCGTGGTCGAACCACGACAGGTTGCCGGACGTCGGACGATCCAGCCCGCCGAGGATGTTGAGCAGGGTCGACTTGCCGCTGCCCGAGGGACCGAGCAGGACGAGCACCTCGCCCTGGGGAATGGAGAGGTCGACGTCGCGCAGGGCGTGGACCTCGGTTTCGCCAGTGCGGTAGATCTTGTTGAGGCGCGTTCCGGTGAAGGCGGCTGGCGATGCGCTGTCCGGACTTTCCATCGCGCTAGAACCAATGCTGCCGGCGCAGGGCCTGCGCGAGGATCGGGGCGAGGGGGATCGAGCCGGGGTGGGCGGCTATCGAGTCCGTCGTGCGCACGCGGAACACGCCGGCGGCGGCGATGCGTTGCAGGTCCTGCATGCGGGCAAGGCCGTGCGTGGCGACGGCTTCGACCGAGGTGGCACCAGCGGCGCGCAGGATGCGGGCGCATTCGATGAGCGTGGTGCCGCTGGAGATCACGTCGTCGACGAGGATCGCGGGGCGGCCGTGCAGCGCTTCCTTGCCCGGAAGCTCGATGCGCACCGCGCGGTCGCCGTGACGGACCTTTTCTCCCACCAGCACGTCGAGGCCGAGCGGGCTGGCTATGCTTTCCACCCACGGGCGGGATTCGCTGTCCGGGCCGACGAGGACCGTGCGCGGATCGAGGCCGGGCGCAAGCTCGGCGGCCAGCACGGGGGCGGCGGAAATGGAGAGGGCGGGGATGCCGGGGGCGACTTCGGCCAGCGAAGAGACGCGGTGGAGGTGGGGATCGACGGTGATCAGGCCGTCGAAATGGGCGGCGATCAGGTTGCCGATCACGCGCTGGCTCACCGCCTCGCCGGGGCGGAAGGCCATGTCCTGGCGCATGTAGCCGAGATAGGGCGCGACGAGGATCACGCGTGCCGCACCGCCATCGCGCAGGGCCGCGGCAGCGAGCAGAAGCTCAATCAGGCGGGCGTTGGGATCGTTGAGCGGGCGCAGCACAATGGCGGTGCGCGCGGGTGGGTGCAGGCGCACGCGGCTTTCGCCATCGGGAAAGCGGTGGACCTCCACCGGTAGCGCCGGAATGCCGAGCGCGGCGGCAAGCGCCTCGCCCTGGGCGAGGCATTCGGCAAAGGGATAGACCGCCGCTGCCTGCATCATCCGACCACGTAACCGGAACTCGCCACGGCCAGTTCGCGCGCATATTCGAGGCCGGTCGGAGAGTGGGCGTGGATGCGATAGAGCACTTCGTCAGCGCGCACCCGGTCGCCCACCTTGTGCAGCAGGTCGATTCCCGCGCCCTTGTCCATCGGCGCGCCGGCAAGGCGGGCGATGCGCGCGATCAGGTGGCAATCGATGGACATGACCGTCCCGCCGGCTGGCGCGCAGATATCGTGGACGTGGCTGCCGGGAAGGATCACTTCGCGGCACCGGCCCTGCGCATCGATCAGGCGCTCCATCGCCGCCAGCGCGGCACCGGAACCGAGCAGTTCCATCGCGCGGGCATAGCCCTTGCCGCCCGCCAGCGCGGGATCGAATTCGAGCACCCGGCCCGCGAGCATGACGGCGCGTTCGCGCAAGTCCCGGGGTGCGTCGTCCTCGTTGCGCAGGACGGCCATCACGTCGCGCGCCTCGAGCACGGGGCCCACGCCCCGGCCCACCGGCTGCGAGCCGTCGGTGACGACGATGTCGAGAACGAGGCCGAGACGATGGCCGACGTATTCGAACAGCTTGCGCAGGCGGATCGCCTCGCGCGTGGTGCGGACCTTGGCGGTGGGGCCGACGGGAATGTCGATGAGAAGGTGGGTCGAGCCGGCGGCCAGCTTCTTCGACAGGATCGAGGCGACCATCTGGTCGAAGGTGTCGATCCGCAACGGACGCTCGACGGTGATCAGCACGTCGTCGGCGGGCGACAGGTTCACCCGGCCGCCCCAGGCAAGCACCGCGTGTTCCTTTGCCACGATGGAGACGAGCCGGTCCTCTGGCAGGTCCACCGAGGCGAGGACTTCCATCGTGTCGGCCGTGCCCGATGGCGAGGTGATCGCGCGCGACGAGGTCTTGGGCATGGTCAGCCCGTGCGCGGCGATGATCGGCACGATGATCATCGAGGTGCGGTTGCCGGGGATGCCGCCGATGCAGTGCTTGTCGACGACGATTTCGGACGGCCAGTGCATCTGGCGGCCGACGCCGGCCATTGCGCGGGTGAGGGCAAGCGTTTCGTGCGTGGACATGAACCCGGCGCAGGCGACGAGGAAGGCCCCGATCTCCATCGGGGAATAGCGGTATCCGGCGATGTCGCGGATGATCTCCGCGATCTCGGTTTCTTCCAGTTCGTCGCCGTCGATCTTGCGACGGACGTGTTCGAGGCTGTGCGGGACGGGCGCCTGGCGGAAGGTTACTTCCGCGCCTTCGGGCAGGCCGAGGCGGCGGAAGGCCTGTTCGCCAAGGCCGATCATGTGCGGTTCGAGCAGGCTCTCGTCATCGATCAGCGCCAGGGTGGCGAGGATCGACGCATCGCCGCCGGTGATCTCGATCTTGCGCAGCGCGACGAACTGTTCGGGCGAATAGCCGTTCCTCCTGCGCAGGAGGAACGCGGTGTTCTCCGGGTGAGTGTCGATCGCGATGCGCTTGATTTTCAAGGCCATGCCTTCCGCTCCCATGCCGGCATACTAGCGGCCGGGAATTGCTTTGGCCAATCGCGATATGACCCAGTCCTGCCGGAGCTGGCGGGTCGGGAGGGAGCGAGGGCGAAGGGGAAGGGGAAGGGGAAGCCTCACCCCGGGTCAGGCCCGGGGCGACGGCCATGAGACGGCGGGCCGGACTTGGAACCTGCCAGATGGGCCCTACTGCTTTGGTAACCCCGCAAACGGCCAGCCATCGTCGCCCCGGGCTTGACCCGGGGTGAGGCTTCCCTGGCCCGGCGCCGCGCGGGCGTCAGTCCGCCGCGTCGGGGAGCCAGTTGCCGTGGAAGCCGGGGGGAATGCGGCACGGGATGTGGATCAGGGCGAGGGGCGGGGCGGCGAGGTTGCGCGCATCGAGGATCGCAAGGTCGGTGGTTTCCGAGGCGAGGTCGATGACGTAGCCCATCAGCCACCCGTCGCCTTCTTCCGCATCGGCCCTGCGCGGGATGAAGACGAACTCGCCGGGGATCTTGCCGGGGCCGAAATCATGGGCGCTGCGCTGGCCGGTCGCGAGGTCGTAGCCATAGATCGGGGCGTGGCCGAGGAAGTCCTCGGCGTTTTCGGCGGGCAGGCCCATCGACCAGGCAAAGCGGTAGGGCTGGCCGAAGAAGCGTTCGTCCGGGCGATGGAATTCCTGCGGGGCGGCGTCGAGCGTCTTGCGCGCGACCTTGCGGGCAGCGGGGTCGACCGTCCAGCGCTCCATACCCAGGGACTTGCCGTTGGGCCCGTCGGGGCCATGGGCGAACATCGTCTCGTAAGCGGCCAGGTCGACCGTGACCGTGCCATCGGGATTGTCGAAGGCATTGGCGACGTGGAAGACATAGGCCGCGTCGACGTCGCACCAGATCACGTCCGCCGCCGTCCCTTCGCGCGGGAGCAGGCCGACGCGGGCGCGGTGCGCCGGGTTCCAGCGATAGGGAAAGCGCGCCCCGCCGACGAGCGCGGCCATCGAGAAGGTGACCGGCAGGTCGAGGATGAGGACGTACTTGGCGGTGATCGCGCAATCGTGGATCGACGGGCCGTGCGCAACCGGCACCGGCTCTTCGCGCCGGACGCGCCCCTCGCGGTCGACGACGACGTGCCAGACCGTGTCGAGCGTCTGTCCGTCATAGGTCACGGCGTGGAGTTCGCCGGTCAGCGGATCGAGATGCGGATGGGCGCTGAACGGCCCCTTCAGCGTGCCGCCAAGGTCGGAGTAGGCGAAGCTTTCCAGATCGTGCGTAAGTTCGACGGGAAAGGACCCGGCTTCGACCAGCGCGAACGTGCGGCCGGCGTGCTGGATGACGTTGGTGTTCACCGTGTCGAAGGTGGAGCGACGCGGACCGGGCGCGGCGGCTGGGCCTCCGGCATCCTGGAGGTTGCGCGAGCGGACATAGCGGTTGCGATACCACAGCGCCTTGCCGCCCTTCATGCAGACGCCGTGGACCATGCCGTCGCCCACGAACCAGTGGTGCCCGCGCGGATCGGCGCGGAAGGGATTGGGGCCGATGCGCACGTAGCGGCCCGAAAGCTCCGCCGGGATCGTGCCGGTGACGGCGAGATCTTCGATCGTGCGTTCTTCCTTCACCGGGGCGTGGATGCCGGTGAGGAAAGCGTGGGGGCGGTTCGCGTCCTGGCGGCTGCGGCGGAAGCTGGAGACGACGACGACGCCTTTGGTCACCATGCTGCGGATTGCGGACTCCATCGTCTGCGCGAGCGGACTTGCCATGCGATTCGACTCCCCATAGATGTTTATGGCGTCAACATAGAGGGTATGATAACAGTGTCAACATCGCAGGCGCCCGCATCGTCCGGGGCGCGGGGCTATCATCATGGCGACCTGCGGCAGGCGCTGGTCTCGGCCGGGCTGAGGGCGCTCGAAACCACGGACATTGCCGATATCTCGTTGCGGGCGCTGGCGCGCGAGGCGGGGGTTTCGGCGACGGCAGTCTATCGCCACTTTCCCGACAAGCGGGCGCTGCTGGTGGCGCTGGCGGCGGAAGGACTGGAACGGCTTGGCCATTTCCAGCATAGCGCGGCGCAGCAGGCAGGGGGCGACGTTGGCGGGAGGAGCGCCTTTGCCGCAACCGGTCGCGCCTATGTCCGCTTCGCGCTGGCCAACCCTGCGCTGTTCCGCCTGACCTTCACCCATTGCGCTACCCGGGACGACGGCGTGCCGGATGGCGGCCTTGCGGCGCGGATGCTGCAAGGAAGCGCCGCCGCCATCGCAGGCGGCGACCCGGAAACCGCGCGCCGCATCGCGATCCAGGCCTGGGCGCTGGTGCACGGCCTTGCCATGCTGATGCTCGACGGCCAGCTTCCCGCCGACGACGCGTTGATCGACCGTGTGATCGACAGCGCGACGCTGTGGCGGGCAGGGTAGGAGGACGGGGTCAGCCTCGGCGGGCGTCCTCGAGGATCAGTTCCGCGGCGCGTTCGGCCAAGGCCATGGCGGGGCCGTTGGTGTTGCCCGAAACGGGGGTTGGCATGATCGAGCAGTCGACCACGCGCAGCGCGCCGACGCCGTGGACGCGGGCGCGGGCGTCGGTGACGGAGGTCGCCTCGTCGGTGCCCATCGAACAGGTGCCTGTCCCGTGGAGGCCGACCTCAACCATCTTGCCGAGTTCGGCGAGGATGGCGGCTTCGTCCTGCACGTCGGGGCCCGGCATGCGCTCCTTGCCGATGAAGGGCCGCAGCGGTTCGGATGCGGCGATGGCGCGGAACAGGCGGAACAGTTCGAGGCTCTTGGCCTTGTCGTGAGGATCTGCCCAGATCGCGGCATCGGCGACGGGCGCATCGCGGAAATCGGGGGAGACCAGGCGGATCGATCCGCGGCTCTTCGGGCGCAGGTGGTAGCCCGAGAAGGTGAGGCCCGGGTTCGGCGTGAGCGGGCTGCCGGGACGCGCGGCCATCTCGTTGACGGTGCGCATCGCGAAGGGCGCGGCGGCGACCTGGAGGTCGGGCCAGTCCTTGTCCGTGCCCTCGCTGGCGTATAGGCCGGTCAGGGGCATGCCGACGCGGGCGAGGTGGCCGGTGCCGGTAAGGAAGTATTGCAGCGCGTTGCGATAGAGCCGCCAGCCGAAGAACTCGCGGTTGGTGCCGGGGTGGTTGGTGAGGTCGAACGAGACGCCGAACTTGGTGTGGTCGCAAAGCTGGCGGCCGACCATCGGCAGGGCCTTGAGGACCGGAATGCCGAGCTCCTGCAACACCGCGCCCGCGCCGATGCCCGAGAGCTGAAGGAGTTGGGGCGAGCCATAGACGCCGGCGGCGAGGATCACTTCGCGCTTGGCGACATGGGTGCTTTCCTGCCCGTGCGCCTCGGTGACGACGCCCGTGGCGCGGCCCTGTTCGATCGTCACGCGCTTGACGGCGGTGTGCTGTGCGATCGTCAGGTTGTGGCGGCCCAGGATCGGCATGACGAAAGCCTTGTAGGTGCTTTCGCGCACGCCCTTGCGGTCCACGGTGTACTGGCTGCGGCCTACCCCCTGCACGCCCGGCGTGGTGATGTCGTCCAGCCAGGGCATGCCCTGCGCGGCGAACCCTTGCGCGAGGGCATCGAACACCGGCGATTCGTAGGTCGAGGCAGTGACCTGAAGCTCGCCGCCGCGGCCGCGTCCGGGATGGGCGCCGGGCTCGCGATAGTCCTCGAACTTGCGGTAGCAGCGGGCGATTTCGTCCCAGCCCCATCCGGCAAGGCCGGATTGCGCCCAGCCGTCAAAGTCCTTGGGCATGCCGGTGAGATACCACGTGCCGTTGATCGCCGATGATCCGCCGAGCCCGCGCCCGTAGGTGTGGATGCCGGGGCGCATCCCGGGGCGCGGTTCTGTCGGGAACACGCGGAAATAGTCCGGGTTGCCCATGATCTTGATGAAGCCGCCGGCCATCTTGATGAACGGGTGCTGGTTGTCGCCGCCATCCTCGATCAGCAGGACGCGGTTGGCGGGATCGGCGCTGAGCCGGTTGGCCAGGACGCAGCCCGCCGAACCCGCGCCGACGATGATGTAATCGAATTCCGCCATTTCGCCCTGTACCCGTCCGTGAATTAGAATAGAACTTTCGTTCGCTTTTTATCAGCACAGGCCTTGACCCGGTGTCAAGCTGCAATTAGAAGTATGGTTCTAATTGTTGCACTGGCCGTCAGGGCCAAACGGGAGAGCGAACGTGCTGCCAGTCGAGCGGGTTATCGGTGAGGAGGGCCTTTCGGCCACCGGGGGCGAGATGAAGCTGGCGATGCGCCTGCCGTGGTATCGGTCGCTGCCGTTTTCCACGGTCGAAGTGCCGAGCCTGGAAATCGACGGCGAGGCGGTCGATCTCTCCGGGGCGCTGGTCGAGTATGACGGCGAGCGCTGGCCGCTGGCCGAGAACGGCGAGAAGGTCGATACCTTCTGGTTCGTGCGTGACAGCGCCTTCCTCGTGCTTCCGGGCAAGGTTCTCGACGCGGGCAGCGACCATTCGGTCAGCCTCGTGGTCAATGTGAACCCGCCCTACATCCCCGGCATGAAGCGCGTGAATCCGCAGACGTCGACCCTGCGCGTGGCCGCCTGAGAACCCAAGGATAGCTGAAATGACGAACGCAAACGGGCCGCAGGTCGGCGTAACGCTCTATTCCTTCACCAACGAATGGCTGACCCGCCAGTTCGAGCTGGACACCCTGCTGGCCGAGGTCGCCAAGCGCGGGCTGGGGCCGAACATCGAGATCATCGGGTTCCAGAACTTCAAGGAATTCCCCGACGTTTCGGATGCCTTTGCCGAGAAGTTCAAGGAACTGGTCGCCGCCAACGGGCTGAACCCGGTGTCGTGCGCGATCAATTCCGACCGCTTCCTGAAGCCCGGCCAGCAGCCGATCGACGATGCCGCGCTGGTTGAATACCACAAGCGCCAGCTTCGCTCGGCCAGGAAGATGGGCTTCAGCCTCGTGCGCTACCAGTTCGCGCTGCCGGTGCACCTCCTGCCCGAAATCGCGCCCTATGCCGAAGAGCTGGGCATCCGCATGGGCGTGGAAGTGCACGCGCCGATGTGGGCCGGGCATCCCGCCGTGCAGGCCTATGGCGAGATGTACGACAAGCTGGACACGCCGGTGCTGGGCTGGATTCCCGACTTCGGTGGCACGGCGAGCCGCATTCCGGAATCGATGCTCGAGGCCGCGCGCGCCAAGGGTGCGAAGGAAGACCTGCTCGACAAGCTGAAGGAAGTCTGGCTCGAGGACGGGATGAGCCACGAGAAGGCCGGCCGCCTGCGCGAATGGGGCATGGCCCATGGCCATGAGCCGCTGCACATCCAGGCGGCGTGCCTTGCGTTCTTCATCCTGTCGAACCACGATCCCAAGAGCTGGGCCGCACTGGTCGACCGCACCATCCACATCCACGGCAAGTTCTATGGCGTGAGCGAGGATCTGGTCGAGGAAGCGATCGACTACGACACCATCCTGCCGCTGTTCAAGGACGGGGGCTTCACCGGCACCATGGTCAGCGAGTGGGAAGGCCATGCCTATGACACCCGCGACGCCTTCGAGCAGGTCCGCCGCCACCAGGCGATGGCCCGCCGCATCTGGGGAGCCTGAGCCATGGGTAGGGACCTGTCCGTCAATCTCGAGTACGGCTTCACCGAAGCGGGCGAGAAGATCGAGGACCGCATCGCGGCGGCCGCCGCCGCGGGCTTCCGCAAGGTCGAGCTGTTCCTCCTCAAGGGGCGCGACTTGGGAGCGATCAAGCAGGCCCTGGACGACAACGGGGTCGAGCTGGTCAGCACGGTTGCGGACTATGTGACGCAGCTTGTCGACCCGGCCACGCACGAGGGTTTCTGCGACACGTTCCGCGAGGCCGCGTCGGCGGCGAAATCGCTGGGCTGTTCGAACGTGGTCGTCACCTCTGGGCGCGGCGTGCCGTGGCTCAAGCGGCCGGTGCAGCTTGCGATCTTCGCGGATGCCCTGCGCAAGCTGGTGCCGATTGCGGAAGAGCTGGACGTGACCATCCTGCTTGAATCGGCCAACACCCGGTTCGACCATCCGGGCGTGCTGTGTTCGACGACGCAGGACAGCGTGGTCGTTGCCGACATGGTCGACAGCCCGCGCGTCAAGGTGCTCTACGATCTCTATCACTCGGTGGTGGAAGGCGAGGACCCCGAGAGCGCGCTGAAGGCGGCAATGCACCAGGTGGTCCACGTTCAGGTGGCCGACGCACCGGGACGGGGCGAGCCGGGTTCGGGCAACATCGACTGGCCCGGCGCGCTCGGCCTGTTCGACCGTGTGGGATACCGGGGCACGATCGGGCTGGAATTGCAGCCGACCCGGCCTTCGGTGGAAGCATTCGACTACATCAAGGGGCTTTGCGCCTGAAACGGCGACGCCCCTCCGGCCGGAGGGGCGTCAGTCCGCGCCGATGATGCTTGCCGGGCGGACATGGTCGAACGGCCCTTCGCCCGACCACGCCCGGCCATCGGGAAAACGCAATTCGATGCCGGCAAGGTCGGCCTCGTCGGCAATCGCCATGTTGACGCCGCAGACGGTGTTGCCATGGCGGGCCACCGTTTCCGGCGTAAGCGTGAAATGCGTCGTCGCGCCGCAAGTGGGGCAGAAGTGGACTTCCGCTCCGGCACCGGGCTTGTCGGCGCGGACATAGCCAGAAGTCGTGCCGGAAGGGCGGACCTGGTCGGGGGCGAAGTAGGCCCATTGCGCGCCGGTCTTGCGGCACAGCGAGCAATTGCAGGCATTGATGAAGGCGGGCGGTGCGGCAAGTTCGACCCGCACCGCGCCGCAATGGCAGGAAAGATTCAGCATTTCATCAGGTTAGCACAGGCGTTCGGTCAATAGGAACCCTGCTTGCGGATCAGCGCGATCTCCTCGGGGGCAAGGTCGCGGATCATCACGTTGCGCATGAACACTTCGGCCGCCTCGAACTCGAGCGCGATGCGGCCCCGGTCGAGCGGCTGCCCATCGCGGCCGATCATGCGGAACAGCGTGTTGACGATACGCCCGTTGACGAGATGGGCGGCCTGGTCCTCGAAGGCGACGAGGTCGATCGTGTTCCATTCGTCGACGCGTTCGTACTGCCCGGCGTGACGATGCCACTGGCGGGCGATGCCGCCGGCCTTCACCGGTTCGGCGTAGTCGGCGGGAAGGCCGGGAAACCAGTTGGGCCACAGTGGCGTGCCGCCAAGCAGCGGGCCTTGCAGGGCGCGGGTGTTGACCATGATCGCATCGCCGATGTCGCCTTCCTCGAACTGGAATTCGACACAATCGGGGAACAGCCGGTCAAGTTCGGGGGCCATGTGGTAGAGCAGGCCCGAATTGCGGCGCTGCCAACCGCGCGGCGCAAAGCGGCGCTCGCCGAAGCGGAATTCCATGCGCAGGTGGTAGTTGCCGTGCACGGACCTGGTGGCGATGTGGCCGAAGCTGGACCGAACACTTCCATTGACGTCCGGCCCGGTGAAGCTGCTGCCAAGCATGTGCAGCACGCCTTTTTCGATGCGGATCGCATCGTGGGCGTCGCGATTGCCTTCGCCGTCCTGGTAGATGGTCCAGTCATCAAGGTCGCGGCCGTTGAACAGCGCGCGCCAGGGCGAGGCGGACGCGGCGGCCCGGGCGACTGCACGGTTGGCGGTGAGGGGAACGGCGGTGCTGGCGGCAGCGGCGGCGAGCCCGTGCAAGATCGAGCGGCGGCTTGGCATCTGCGCTCCCCTGGTTCTTTTCGCTTGGTTCTTGTGGGTGTGCGCCCCCGCTTTCGCGGAGGCGCAGGTCGATCGGATCAGGCGGCGAGCGCGAGTTCCTTGGTGTCCTTGGTGGTGGGCACGAAGGGCAGGTAGGATACGCGGTTGCGCACGGCGAAGGTGATCGTGTGGTTTCCGGCGGAAAGCCCGCCGTTCAGCACGATGATCTGGGCCTTCTCGCCAAAGTTCCAGCGGTTGTCGTAGACCGTTTCCATCTCGTCGAGGGTGTAGGTCTTGCCGCGCACCGAGAAGCGCACCGCTTCACGCGGTTGCAGTTCGCCGTCGACGGTGACCTGGATGTCCTCGATCATGGAGAGACCGAGGCCGCGATAATAAGGCAGGCGCCCGAGGAACGAAAAGCCGCCGTCCACCGACTGGAGGCTGCCTTCGACGATCATCTTGTTGTCCATCATCGGTCGGGTCTCCTTATGCTGCTGCTTCGGCCATGGCCGATGCGGTGGGCGAGGTCTGAATCGTCGGCACTTCGGTTTCACCCAGAAGCCTGGCGAGCATGACCTGCTGGCGGCGGACCTGTTCGACCGAATCCGGCTCCTCCGCGTCCTCGATCCACCGGTTGCCTTCGTATTCCGAGCAGATGTAGCCATTGAAGCCGCCCTGCTTCAGCACCTTGACGATCTCGTCATAGGGGATCGAAGGCTCCACGTAGTCCTCGTTCATCTGGTAGAACTTGCCGTGGACGTTGTGGATGCGGTGCATGTAGTCGAGCATGCGGCGCGGTTCGAACGCGGCGTTGTGGCGCAACGTCTCTGCCATGGCGATGGCGGGACCGGTGCCGCCCATCTGCTGGACGTTGAGGATCACGTATTCCGACAGGACGCGGTCCTCATATGCCTTCTCGACATAGTCGGCGATGTTCTTCGGCACGCCGATACGCAGGAACTTTTCCTTCCACACCGGCGGAAACGCGAACAGGAACATGCCCATGTCGGGCAGGAAGCCGAGCGCGTCCGAACCCGACTTCTCGAAGGCTTCGGCGTGGCGGATGATCCACGGATGGTCGAAGTGCAGCGGCGCGTGGACCTCGATCAGGATCTTGATGCCCTTTTCCTCGGCATAGGGCGCGGCAGCGACCAGCACTTCGGGCGCGATCGAGACGAGCGCGCGGATGTACTTCATGCCGAGGCGCGCGCCGAAGTCGACGTCGTTCTTCACGCTCGCGACCTGTTCGTCGAAGGGCATTTCGCGGCCCTTGTAGCGCTTGTAGTCGAGCATGAAGTCATGGCTGACGGGGGTGCAGTCGTACTGCTTGATAAGGCGGTGCCAGGTGTCGACGTCGGCCTGGGCCACGCCGCATTCGGGCCAGCCCCAGAAGGTCTGCTCGCCGATGATCTCGATGCCCTTGGCGCCCAGTTCCGCGCTGGTCCGGATGCAGTCTTCCAGGGTCATCTTCCCCTGGAAAGTCTCGTTCTGGTAGGAATAGAGGCTCACGCCCCTCTTGATTTCGCTGGTCACACGTCACCTCTGTCGTGGGTGGTTTCGGGTGGCCGGGCACAAGCCGGGTTCGATGAACAGTGCCGAGTTTGCTGGCGGAAAGGATGTGAGCCTGCGGCTTCCTTCCTGGGGTCTTTCGCCCTCTCTATTGGAATTTACATTCTACTAAAACGCGGACCGAGTCAAGGTCGTGAGAAAGGGCGCTTGATCCAATTTTAGAATCAACATACTTATTTTGAACCGGAAGGCGCAAAGTGGCGAACAACGCCGGACCAGACCTCATCCAGGGAGAGAGACATGCAAGTGAAGCTGATGGGCAAGTCGCGGATTGCCGCCGCCGCGATGGTCGCCGCGATCGCCCTCGCCAGCGTCCCCTCGGGCGCCAAGGACAATTCCGCCGCCGAGATCGCCGCGCTCAAGGCGCAGGTGGCCGAACTTAAGGCCCTGGCGCAAAGCTCGCACGACCGGGGCGATATCCAGAACCTGTTCTCGCGCTACATGTACCTGCACAACGCCTTCCGCGATCCCGAGATCGTGCCGCTGTGGGCAAAGAAGGGCACGCCGGGCATTCGCGCGCAGTATTCGAACAACGGGGTCTATACCTCGTGGGATTCGATCATGGCCTACCACGCACAGCGGCCCAATCCGAAGGGCAAGCTGATCTTCCATTACCTCGCCTCGCCCCTGATCGAGGTGGCGGCGGACGGACAGACCGCCAAGGGCCTGTTCGTGATGGCCGGCGTGGAATCGGGCCTGACCGACCCGGAAGCGGCAAAGCTGGCCCCCGACTTCATGTACGCGAAGGACGTCTTGGTCGACGGCAAGCGGGTGTGGATGCACGAGATCATGGCCAAGTACGGCGTCGATTTCATCCGCCAGGATGGGCAATGGAAGATCTGGCACTTCCACTGCTACGAAGTGGCGCGCAATCCGCAGGGCCTTGGCTGGATACCGTTCGCGGCCAAATCGCAGGACAACCCCTTTGCCGACGACCTCATGTATTTCGGCGAGGATGGCAAGCCGGTGATGATGCCCAAGCCCGACGGGCCGGTGACCATGCGCAACAACCCGTATCGCACCGACACCGGGCAGACGCTCGATGCGCCTCCGCCGGTGCCTTATCGCACGATCAGCGAAACCTTCGAGTACTGAGGATGCCCATGAACCGTAAGCTGGCTTTCGCCGGGGCGCTGGCCCTTGATTTCATCTCGCAGGGGGCGCTGGCGCAGGCGGTGGTCTCCACTACCGACGGCGACGTGCGCGGCACCGCGAACGCGGGCGCGGATGCGTTCCTCGGCATTCCCTATGCCGCGGCGCCGGTTGGCGCGAACCGCTGGCGCGAGCCGCAGGCGGCGGCTTCATGGACAGGCGTGCGTGATGCATCGGCGTTCGGTCCGGTCTGCCAGCAGGGCGTGCCTTCGCCGTGGGGGCCGTATACTGCAGAGTTCCTGGCGATGCCGCCGATGAGCGAGGACTGCCTGACGCTCAACGTCTGGCGCCCTAAGAGCGCAGCCACGAAGAAGCTGCCGGTGCTGGTCTTCATCCACGGCGGCGGCTTCGGTGGCGGTGCGGGCAGCCTGCCGATCTATGATGGCGCGAAGTTGGCGGCGAATGGCGCGGTGGTGGTGACGATCAACTACCGCGTTGGCGTGCTGGGCTTCATGGCCCATCCCGCGCTCACCGCGGAATCGCCGCTCGGCTCATCGGGCAACTACGGGCTGCTCGACCAGATCGCCGCGCTGAAATGGGTGCGGGCCAATGCCGCGCGCTTTGGCGGGGATGCGGGCAATGTGACGGTGTCGGGCGAAAGCGCGGGTGCTGCTTCGGTCGCGGACCTCATGGTTTCTCCCATGGCCAGCGGGTTGTTCGACAAGGCGATCGCGTTCAGCGGTGCGAGCATGGCGGTCGACGTGCCGCCGCTGGCGAAGAACGAGATGATCGGCGCGGACCTTGCGGCGAAGCTCGGCAAGACGAGCATCGCACAGATGCGCGAGGTTCCGGCCGAAGCGCTGATAGAGGCGACGCGCTACGTTCCGGGCGCGAACAGCGGCCCCCCGCCGCTGCGCTTCGTGCCCAATGTCGATGGCAAGGTCGTGCCGTTCGATCCGGTGCGCGCCAGTGGTCCGGTGGCAAGCCCGGTGCCGTTGATCACGGGCTTTAACGCTGCCGAGATGATCGACCCGTCGGTACGCACGCCGGCGCAATTCGAGACGGCGGTGCGGGGGCGCTATGGCGATTTCGCCGACAGGCTCCTCTCGCTCTACCCACACGCGACAGAAGCGGAGGCAGTCGCCTCGAACGCGCTGCTCGCGCGGGATCGGTACATGGCGGGCGTGCTGCTGTGGGCGCGCGAGCGGACGCGGACGGCGCAGCAGCCGGTCTTCGCCTATCTCTATGACCACGCCTATCCGGCGGTGAAGGGCGGGCAATCGTGGGGTGCGTTCCATTCGTCGCAACTGCCCTATGTATTCGGCAACATCGGCATTGGCGAGCGCACATTCGGTCCCGCCGACGCGCGCGTGGTCAGGCAATGGCAGGACCGCCTGCTTGCCTTCATGCGCAGCGGTAATCCGGGCAAGGGCTGGCCCCGTGTCACGCGCACCAGCGCGAGGGTCATGGGACTGGGCGACCGCGAAGGCATTCGGGCCGCAGTGTCCACGCCCGAACGGCTGGAGGCGTTCCGCGCCTATGCCGCGAGCGGAGGCAAGCTGGGACTGATGTAACGCGCTTGCCAAAATTTGGCATGCGCATCATATTCGGTCCATGTCCACGATGAACATCTCGCTGCCCGAGGGGCTCAAGTCCTTTGTCGATGCGCAAGTCGCGACGCGGGGATATGGCACGAGCAGCGAATATGTCCGCGAACTGATCCGGAAGGATCAGGACGTTCAACGCCTGCGCCAGATGATCCTGGACGGTGCCGCCTCGCCGGTGATCGGCGAGGCTGATGACGCCTACTTCGACGACTTGCGCAAGCTGGCATCGCGCAAGGATTGAGGTCTGGCTGTTGTGACGGGGCGCCCGCTGTTCGTCCGCGCCCGGGCGGACGCCGATGTCCGCGCCGCTGTGGACTACTATCACAAGCAGGCAGGCCCGGACGTGGCCTCGCGCTTTGTCGACAGATTGCAGCGGACATATCGGTCGATCAGCGAGGCACCCGATACCGGGTCGCCACGTTGGTCGCACGAATTGTCCGTGCCTGGCCTGCGTGCGATGCGAATGCGCGGCTTCCCCTGGCTGGTGTTCTACCTCGCGTTCGACCATCGGGTGGAGGTACTGCGCTTGCTTGACGCGCGCAGCGACATTCCGGCGTGGATGGGCGGGAGTCGCGACGCTTGACCTGCCCGGTAGCGTCGGCTCCTACTTATTCGGGTAGTCCTTCGCCTCTTCCAGCACCGGCAGGGTGACATTGCCGGTGGCGGCCCATTCGGTGCCGCGCAGGATCAGCGTCTGCAAGGGCTGGAAGTGCAGCGAGACTTCGTCGTGGCCGAGCGTGATCGAGAAGACGCGCCCCTTGCCATAGTCGGCGGTCCATACTTGCGGGTGGTCGCCGTCGATGCCCTTCATCGCCTTGAGCTTTTCGGGCGTATAGGCGGCGGCGGGATACTTGGGGCCGGTGAGCCGGGGGTCGTAGGCCGACGCCGCGTCGTGCGCGGTGGCAAGGACGTGGATCTTCGCCTCCGGGTCCATCGCCATGTTGGTGTACATGTCGTCGTTGTACGTCCAGACGAACTCGCGCATGCCCGCCGTGATCGGGTGGTTGCGGTCTACCAGGTGGACAGGGAAGGCGCCGGGAGGCGCGCGGCGGCTTGAACCGGGCTCCATCGCCCCGCCGATCAGCCGCTTGTATTCCGGAATGTCCCGGCCCCAGGTGAAGCTGGAGTGATAGGCGACCAGCCCGCCGCCTTCGCGCACGTATTGATAAAGCGCCTTGAACGCCGCGTCCGACCAGACGTGCTGCACTGGATCGGCATAATTCCACCGGCTCGAATAGTTGAGCAGGACGACATCATAGCCTTTCAGCGTATCGAGCGTGCCGTTGTCGAAGTCCTCGATCACACGCACGTCGAACCGGCGGGTGTCCTGCATCATGGTGCGCAATGTGTTGTTCACGCCGGTCCAGTCGTGCTCGTAGGAATTGCGACCGGAGATGATCAGGACCTTCAGGCGGTTTTCGCCCGGGTTCACCGGAATGGCCACGCGCTGCACGGTTTCGGGCGGGCGGTAATCGATGGTCACGATGACCTGCGCGGCCGCGGGCACGGTCATGCAGGCCGCAAGTGCTGCGGCGGCAAGCCTCTTCATTGCTCTCTCCCTTATTCCGCCGCCGCGAGCCCCTTCGCGGCAATGTCGTTGCGGATGGTTTCATGCAGGCCGTCCATCGGCCAGAGCAGGACGACCACCGTCTGCAAGGCCAGGAGCACCACCGCGCTGCCGTAATAGGTCCAGCGGATCGCCTCGCGCGCGGTCTCGCTCACCGCATCCGGGGCATAGCCGACCGCGCCCAACATGAACGCGAAGCCCGCCGTGCCGATGGCCATGCCGAGCTTGGTGGAAAGGCTGATCCCCGCCGAAAGCAGGCCCTCGCGGCGGGTGCCGAACTTCCACTCGTGGTAGTCCACCGTTTCGGCGATCATTGCGAAGGCGGCCGTGATGGTGATCGAGGTGGCAAGGCAGGCGGCGATGTAGAGCGCCAGGAACGCGGGCACGCTGCCTTCGGCAAGCGGCAGCACCGCAAAGATCGCGGCGGCCAGCGCAAGTACGAACGCGCTGCCGCGCTTGATGCCCGTGCGTGCGAGGATTGGCGGCGCAACGAAGGACGAGAGCAGCAGCATGCCCGAAACCGCCGGAAGCATGATCGAGATCATCCACGGCTTCTTCAGCACCTCGATGGCGAAATAGGCCGTCGCGCTCATCATCAGGCCGAAGCGGATGAAGTAGAGCAGGCACGAGGCGAAGACGACCAGCCAGGCGCGGTTGCGCAGCATCTCGCGCACGGCGGGCAGGATCGCGAAGTCCGGCGAGGAGCTGTCCTCGAAGCGTTCGCGGCAGAAGCGGTACAGCGCCACCGTGCACACGAAGCCGATGGCTGCGAACAGCACGGCGACCGACTGGAACCCGCGCTGCTGGTCGGTGCCGCCGAACAGGCCGACCAGCGGCAGGACGGCGGCAGTGCCCAGGACGACCGAGATAGAGGTTCCGACCGAGCGCATGCCCGAAAGCTTAAGGCGCTCGGCCGTGTCGAGCGTCATCATCGGCATCAGCGCGGTATAGGGGATGGCCTGCACCGACATGAGGATGCCCAGCGCCTTGAACGTGACGAAGGCATAGGCGAGCTGTGCGCCCTCGCTCCATGCCGGCACGTGGAAAAGTGCGACCGTGACCAGCGCATAGGGCAGGGCGGTGAACAGGAAGTATCCGCGCGTGCGCCCCCAGCGGCTGCGCGTCTTGTCCACCGCGATGCCGACCACGACGTCGATCACCGCATCGAGAAGCCGCGCGATCAGGAACACCGTGCCCACGCCCGCCGCTGGCAGGCCGACCACGTTCGTATAGTAGAACAGCAGGAACCCGCTCGCCATGTTGTAGGCAAGGCTGGTGCCCATATCGCCAAGGCCATAGCTCAGGCGTTCGGCAAAGCTCAGTCTGTCTGTAGCCACTTGTCCTCTCCCGGATCGCGGCGCTTCTTCGGTACTGTTAAAGCGCCAGCGTTTCGCGGGTCAGCTTGAGCGACTGGTCCATCGGGAGCGTGGGGAAATACTCCATCCCGATGCTGCCCTGGTAACCGAGGCTTTTCAGCGTGTTCATCACGTGGGCCCAGTCTACCGTGCCGGTTCCGGGCTCGTTGCGGTCTTCCATGTCGGCGACCTGGACGTGGGCGACGAGGCCGATCCGGCCCGCCAGTACGTCGGCAATGTCCTCGCCCATGACCGCGCTGTGCCAGACGTCGTAGAGCAGGCGCAGGTTGGGGCTGCCGACCGCTTCGACCAGGTCCAGTCCCAGCGTGGTGCTGACAAGGTACATGGCCGAGAACAGACGGGTGTTGAGCGGTTCGAGCAGCAAGGTGACGCCCGCGTCCTCGGCAAGGGCAGCGGCCTGCTTCAGCGCGGCGACGGCATTGGCGAAGTGGTCTTCCTCGCTCATCCCTTCCACCCGAAAGCCCGAGGCTACGATCAGCGGCGGCTTGCCGAGCGGGGCGGTGGCGGCGATGGTTTCGCGCACGGCCTCGACCATTTCGGCGCGCTCCGCCGGATCGACGATCGAGCGGCGCGGATCGACGCACACGCCGGTCAGCGCGACACCGGTATCGGCCAGCGCTGCACCGATGGCTTCGACCGGCTTGTCGCGCCAGAGGTGGAACTCGACGAGGTCGAAGCCGTCCGCCTTGGCGGCGCGGACGCGGGCCGCAAGGTCCCCGGCTTCGGCGAATTGCCATTCGATACAGGATGAAAGCGGGTAGGTGGCAGGCACGTCGATCTCCCAATCGGCGGCCCCGCGGCCCTCACGGGACCCGTTTGCCTGGCGGCAAGGCGTGCCGCTACTTTATTGGAATGCATATTCTCATCAAGAGCGAGTCAGGTCAAGTGCGTTCGCGTCGGAGGGAGGAACCATCGCGAAGCCCCTCGGTTCTCGGGTAGGCGGAGCGCGTCATTCCGATCTCGGGTCTTCCCGGACCGATTTCCGGTCTTTCCAAGGACATGCGCGTTTCCGCAGGTGCGCCGCGTCGCGCGCAGGACCTGCAGGAAGGATGGAAATTCATGGCTACCCCCACGAAAGGCAAGGCCCCCGCTCGTGCCGCGAAGGAGCGCTCGCCCGCGCTCGACAATGCGCTTCGCGACCATCAGCCCGGAGCGGGCCAGACCGATGAAGCGACTGCTCTCGGCAATGCCGGGGAAATCCACCAGGAGGCTGCTGCCGAAAACGATGCGGCTGCCTTCCTGACCGACAACTTCGGCCATCGCCTGTCCGACAACCAGAATAGCCTCAGGGCCGGAATGCGCGGTCCGACGCTGATCGAGGACTTCATCCTCCGCGAGAAGATCTTCCACTTCGACCACGAGCGCATTCCGGAGCGGATCGTCCACGCGCGCGGATCGGGTGCGCACGGCGTGTTCGAGGTGACGCGCGCGATCCCCGACCTGACCAGGGCCGGGTTGTTCCAGAAAAAGGGCCAGACCTGCCCGGTCTTCGTGCGCTTTTCCACCGTGGCCGGCGGGGCCGGCTCGATCGACACCCCGCGCGACGTGCGCGGCTTCGCGGTCAAATTCTATACCGACGAGGGCAACTGGGACCTGGTCGGCAACAACATCCCGGTGTTCTTCATCCAGGACGCGATGAAGTTTCCCGATCTGGTCCATTCGGTGAAGATGGAAGCCGATCGCGGCTATCCGCAGGCGGCCAGTGCCCATGACACCTTCTGGGACTTCATCGGGCTGATGCCGGAATCGATGCACATGATCATGTGGGCGATGAGCGACCGCGCCATTCCCCGCACGCTGCGCATGATGGAAGGCTTTGGCGTGCACACCTTCCGCTTCGTCAATGCGGCGGGCGAGGGGCGGTTCGTCAAGTTCCACTGGAAGCCGGTGCTGGGCATGGAATCGCTGATCTGGGACGAGGCGGTGAAGGTCGCCGGGGCCGATCCCGATTTCCATCGCCGCGACCTGTTCGAATCCATCGCTGCCGGGCACTTCCCGGCGTGGGACCTTGGGGTCCAGGTCTTCGACGAGGAATTCGCCGCGAGCCAGCCGTACGATGTGCTCGATGCGACCAAGCTGATTCCGGAAGAGGACGTCCCCGTCGAGATCGTCGGGCGCATGACGCTGAACCGCAATGTCGACAACTTCTTCGCCGAGACCGAGCAGGTGGCGTTCCTGCCATCGAACGTGATCCCGGGTATCGACTTCTCGAACGACCCGTTGCTGCAAGGGCGCCTGTTCTCCTACCTCGATACGCAGAAATCGAGGCTTGGCACGACAAACTTCCACCAGATTCCGGTCAATGCGCCCAAGTGCCCGTTCCATAACATGCAGCGCGACGGCCTGATGCAGACGCTGGTGCCCACAGGCCGCGCCAACTACGAGCCCAATTCGCTCGACGAAGCGGGCGAGGACAGCGGGCCGCGCGCCTGCCCGGAAACCGGCTTCACGTCGTTCCGCGAGAATGGCGAGCGCCACGATCCGACCGAAAAGGTGCGCGTGCGGGCGGATCTCTTCGCCGACCACTACAGCCAGGCGGCGCTGTTCTTCCACTCGCAGACCGAGAGCGAACAGGCGCACATCGCCTCTGCGCTGGTGTTCGAACTGTCCAAGGTCGCGCTGGAACATGTCCGGGCGCGGGTCGTGTCGCGGTTGCGCAACATTGACGAGACGCTGGCGCAGCGCGTTGCCGATGGCCTTGCGATGGACCTGCCGGAAAAGGCGCCTGCCGCACGCCAGCCGGTGAAGATGAAGCCATCGGACGCCCTGTCGATCCAGAAGCAGGCGAAGAAGACCTTTGCCGGACGCAAGGTCGGCATTCTCTTTGCCGAAGGATCGGACAAGGCGACGATCGACAAGCTGAAGGCGGGTGTGGAGGAGGCGGGTGGCACCGTCTTCCTCGTCGCGCCCAAGGTCGGCGGCATCCCGGTCAAGGGCGGCACGCTGAAGGCCGATGGCAAGCTGGATGGATCGCCCTCCGTCCTGTTCGACGCGGTGGCATCGGTGCTGATGCCGGAAGCGGCGGCGAAGCTCGCCATGCAGGGTGCGGCCGTGCAGTGGTTCATGGATGCCTATGGCCACTGCAAGACAATCGCCCACTGCAACGGCACCCGGATCATCCTCGAGAAGGCCGGGGTGGAGCCTGACGAGGGCGTGGTGCCCAATGAAAAGCTGCTCGAAGTCGGCCCTGTGCGCCACTTCGCGCGTGAGCCGAAGGTTCGCGATCTGGCCTGACTGCCCGGGGGAGCGTCTGCCGCGGCGCTCCTCCGCGTGCCTGCGCCCGGATATTCGGTCCGGGCAAGTGCGTAGCCATCTCGGCGCATTCACGCCGCAATGCGCCACGAGGGCGCGCTGGCTGCAAGACAATGCGGCATCGATCGCGCCACACGCAGCGAGCCGTCCGACAAGCTTCCGACGCCCGTGCACATTTCGTGAGCTATTGTTTCTGCCAGCACTGACAGCGCAGTCTTGACAGCGTTGACAACTGACTCCAGCATGAACGGCAGCGAGCGTCGACTCGCACGGGAAGAGGAGGAGCAAGGGAGCTGGCGCGGCGTCGCGCCATGTTCGGGATGGCGCCATGCGGGGCGCGGTCCCGGCATCACATCATCTCAAATTGAATCAGTCGATCTGCGCAGGCGCTGCCTGCAAGGCGCGCATGCTTGCGCGCGAAAGAGGGAGGAAAAATGATGAACACCAGAAAGATCGCATTCGCTTGCATCGCTTCGACGATCGCGCTTGCGCACCCGGCCTTCGCACAGGACGCTGCCGATCAGCCCAACGACGGCGACATCATCGTCACGGCCAACCGCACCTCGTCGCTGCTGTCCAAGACCCCGATCGCGATGACCGCGGTCGCCGGCGACGACCTGATCCAGTCGGGCATCACCAACCCGACCCAGCTTGAAGAGACCGTTCCGAACCTGTCGATCGTGCGCGGCAATGGCCTGCAGATCACGATCCGCGGCGTGACCAGCACCGACGGCACCGAAAAGGGCGATCCCTCGGCGGCGTTCATGGTCAACGGCGTCTACCTTGCCCGTCCCCAGGCGCAGGAAGTCTCGTTCTTCGACATCGAACGCATCGAAGTTCTGCGCGGTCCCCAGGGCACACTCTATGGCCGCAACTCGACTGCTGGCGTCGTCAACATCCTGACCGTCCAGCCCAAGTTCGAATTCGGCGCGCGCGCCGACGTGTCCTATGGCAACTACGACGCGCTCAATGGCACAGTCGCCATCAACCTGCCGGCGAGCGAGAGCATCGCCTTCCGCGTTGCCGCCAACATCGACCGTCGCGACAGCTACCTGATCGACGGCAATTCTGCCGACGGCATCGGTATCGGCCGCTTCAAGGACAACAAGGCGGTCCGTCTCTCGGCCCTGTTCAAGCCGACCCCCGATCTCAGCCTGCTGCTCGTCGGCGACTATAGCTGGCAGAAGGGCAGCCCGACCAACGGCGTCGAGACCTCGACTTTCTTCTCCGACATCACCAGCGGTGGCCGCCCGACGTTCGAGCGCCCGACCTATCTTGACCCGTCGGCCCGCGCCGGGCGCACCCTTCTTGCCACTCAGGCGCAGTACGCATTCCGCGATAGCACCGACCGTGGCGTGATGGGGCAGCTCGATTACACCATGGGCAACGTCACGCTGACCTATGTCGGGTCCTATCGCGAATCCGACCGCAAGGAATTCAGCAATGTCGGCACCCTGCCGATCAGCGCAGACTTCTACGGCAGCTATTGGCAGACCTCGCAGGAAGTGCGCCTTGCCTATGGCGGCGACGGCCCGCTCCAGGCGCAGGTCGGCGGCTACTACTTCAAGGAGAAGTCGGGCATCGCCTTCTTCATCAACAACCTGCTGGGCGCCAACACCCGCTTCGGCTTCCCGCAGGACCCGACCATTGCCGAAAACAAGTCGGTGTTCGGTCAGGCGACCTATGAAATCGCGCAGGACGTGAAGCTGACCGGCGGTGTCCGCTATTCGCACGACCTCAAGTCGCGCGTGGGCGCAACGGTGCTCGATTCCTATTCGTCGGTCGTGGACTCCTCGAACATCGGCGAGTTCCTGGACCGCACCACGTTCCAGGTGAATGACGCGAAGCGCAATTTCTCCAAGGTCACCTGGCGCGCGGGCATCGACTACGACAGCCCGCTGGGCCTGATCTACGCCTCGGTCTCGACCGGCTACAAGGCAGGCGGCTTCAACGACGGCTGCGAAGTCGGCAAGGGCGACAACTGCGCCCTCGCGGCCGGCGACCTCTACTACCAGCCCGAGGAGCTGACCGCCTACGAAGCCGGCTTCAAGTTCCGCATCAGCCCCGAGTTCCGCCTGAACGCGACCGTGTTCCACTACGACTACAAGGGCCTGCAGCTTTCGCAGGTGTCCAATGCCTGCGGCGGTCCTTGCCAGGTCACTTCGAACGCGGCCAAGGCCAAGGTCGATGGCGTGGAGCTTGATGCCACGATCCAGCCGGTGGACAACTTCACCGTTCGTCTCGCGCTCAACTACCTCGACGCGCGCTACGGACAGTTCACGCCCAGCTACGAGGACGAAGATGCCGAGGGCGGCTTCAGCTACGTCAATTTCGCGGGCCGCGCGCTCAACCGCAGCCCCAAGTGGAGCTGGGTTGCCGGCGTGAACTACGTGGTGCCGGTGGGCGAAGGCCGGATCGTGCTGGATGCGCAGACCGCGGCGCGCAGCAAGTACGAGCTTACCGACCTTGCCAACTACGCCTACTTCTACCAGCCCGGTTTCTCGAAGACCGACGCGTCGATCACCTACAACGCTCCGCAGGACCGTTTCTATCTCGCCGCCTTCGTCGAGAACCTCGAGAACAATCTTGTCCTGACCGGCGCGACGACCGGCACGCTCGGTTCGGTCACGTTCTCCGACCCGCGTACCTTCGGCGTGCGCGCGGGCGTGAAGTTCTGATGCTTCACAACCCGGTGTCCTGACCGAGGGCGGCCCTGCTTCGGCAGGGCCGCCCCTTCCTTTCGGGTGACGGAAATAAAAAAGGGCGGGAAATTCCCGCCCTTTTCCTTGTCATGACAAGCCCGGCTTCAGCCCAGCTTGCGCAAGGGCTCCGTACCGTCCCAGTCCTTGCCGGCGTCCTTGATCATCTGGAAGATGGCGTCGGCACCGGTCATGTTCTGGAGCAGTTCGATAACATGCCCGGGGCCCCCACCGCCGTTCCTGGCGCCAGGATCGACGTAGATCACCTCGCCGTCCGCGCCGACCTTGCCCTCGACCAGGATCTCGGCGCCCGCCTCGGCACAGGCCGCACGGGCTTCCTCGATGGATTCGACGAAGATGCAGATGTGGTGCAGGCCGTCGGTCACCGCATATTCGCCGGTGTAGATCGACGGTTCGCGGTTCTCGGGGCGGATCAGTTCGATCTGCACGTCGCCCCAGTAGGCGATGGCGATGGAGAAGACCGCGCCGGTGGGCACGCCCTTGTACTTCGCCTCGCCCAGCGCGACGTTCTCCATCAGGTAGAACGGGCCGACGCCCATCGTCTCGGTCCAGTAGCGCACCGCCGCGTCGAAATCCTGCGGCAGGTAGGCGAGCTGGCCCACGGGCCCCAGCTGCGTGATCGCGCGCGTCATGCGAACAGTCCTTCCGGCGCTTCGAGCAGGCCCTTGAGCGTCTGCAGGAACTTCGCGCCCGCAGCGCCATCGATTGCGCGATGATCGACCGACATGGTCAGCTGGATGCGGTTTTCGAAAGCGATGTCGCCGTTCGCCGCTTCCACCGCCACGCGGTTCACCCCGCCGACCGCAAGGATCGCGCCCTGCGGCGGGTTGATGATCGCATCGAACTGCTCGATCCCGAACATGCCGAGGTTCGACACCGAGAAGGTCCCGCCGTCCATGTCCTCATAGCCGAGCCGGCCCGCCTGTGCCTTGTCGATCAGTGCGCGGGTAGTGGCCGCGATCTGCGCGATGTGCATGCGATCCGCCTGTCGCACGATCGGGGTGACCAGGCCCTTGGGGCTGGCAACCGCGATGGCGACATCGGCGTGGGGGAAGCTGTGGACGCTGTCGCCATGGACCTGCACGTTGACGTCGGGATGCCGCACCAGCGCCAGCGCCACGGCCTTGACCAGGTAGTCGTTGATCGAAGCCTTGGTGCCGAGCACGAGGTTGGCCGTCTTGCGCAAGTCCATCAGCGCGTCGACCGAGGCCGAGACGCGCAGGTAGAAGTGCGGGATCGTCTGCTTCGCCTCGGTCAGGCGGCGCGCGACGACCTTGCGTACCTTGTCGAACGGCTGGACCTGCGGCTGGTTGGCAACCAGTTCGAACGGCGCGCCGAAGACCGGTGCCGCGGCCGTGGTCGGCTTGACCAGCGCCATCACGTCCGCTTTCGAGATACGGCCGCGCGCGCCGGTGCCCTTGATCCCGGCCAGCGCTATGCCGTGCTGGGCCGCGATGCGGCGGGCCAGCGGCGACGCGAAGGCCTCGGGGCTGTCCTCCACCAGCTGCGCGCTGCCCTTGTATGACAAGGCGCGCTCCGGGCGCAGGGCCTGAACCACATCCTGGTAGGTGATCCGGCCATTGCGGCCCGAACCTTCGATGGGTTCGATGTCGACGCCTTCGGCCTCGGCCAGCTTCAATGCCTCGGGGCTGATTGCGCGGTTGGTGACGATCTTCGTCGGCGTGCGCGCGGGAGCCGCCGGAGCAGGCGCCGCCGCAGCCGGGGCGGGGGCCGGGGCCGAACCGCCGCCGCTCTTGGCCGCAACCGAGGTCTCGGCGGGCTTGAAGCCGGCGATGAACTCATCGACCTCGGCGTCGGTCGTGTCGGCATCGGCAAAGACCGCCAGCAGCGCGCCCACGGGGTGGGCCTCGTCGCTCGCAGGCGTCAGCAGGCGCTTCAGGACCGCGTCGTATTCCGCTTCCACCTCGTTGGTGATCTTGGCGGTCTCGATCAGGCAGAGGACCTGACCCTTGTTGAAGGCCTCGCCTTCCTTGACCATCCATTCGGCGATGGTGCCCTCGGTCATTTCGATGCCCCACTTGGGCATGCAGAACGGGCGGATATTGGCCATTTCGCGGCTCCTCAGCGGTAAGCCAGAACCTTGCGCACCGCCGCTTCGATCTTGTCGACCGAAGGAAGGTAGGCAGATTCCAGCTCACGCGCGAACGGGATCGGGGTGTGTGGCGGGTTGACCGCCTGCGGCGGAGCCTTGAGCGCGGCGAAGCCCTTTTCGGCAACTGTCGCACAGATGTCGGACGCAAGGCTGCACCGGGGCGGCGCTTCGTCGACGACGACGAGGCGGCCGGTCACCTCGACCGAATCGAGGATCGTTTCCTCGTCGATCGGGCTGGTGGTGCGCAGGTCGATCACGTCGCAGCCGATGCCCTCGGCGGCAAGCTTGTCGGCCACCGCCTCGCAGAATCCCAGCAGCAGGCCGGTCGAGACGATCGTCACGTCCTGGCCGGCGCGCGAAAGGCGGGCGTGGCCGAACGGGATCATGAAGTCCGGATCGTCGGGCACTTCGCCGGAAACGCCGTAGAGCGCCTTGTGCTCGAGGAAGATCACCGGATCGTCGTCGCGGATCGCGGTGCGCAGCAGGCCCTTCACGTCGGCAGGCGTGGTCGGCATGACCACCTTGAGGCCCGGCATGCCGGTCAGGATCTGGTGGACCGCCTGGCTATGCTGCGCGGCGGCGTTGTAGCCCGCGCCATAGGCCATGCGGATCACTGCCGGGCACTTGGTCTTGCCGCCGAACATGTAGCGGAACTTGGCGAGCTGGTTCCAGATCTGGTCGAGGGAAACGCCGATGAAGTCGGCGAACATCAGCTCGGCGATCGGGCGCTTGCCCGAAAGCGCAAGGCCTGCCGCCGCGCCCATGATCGCGCTTTCCGAGATCGGCGTGTCGATCACGCGGTCCGCGCCGAACTTGCCGAACAGGCCGGTGGAGGTCGACCAGATGCCGCCGATGGCCTCGGGCCCACCCGGCGTGCCCATGCCGCCGACAATGTCTTCACCGAGCATGACGACGTTCTCGTCGCGCTCCATTTCCTCTGCGATCGTCGAGACGACGGCGTCGCGGTACATCATTTTTGCCATGTCTGCGCTCCCTGCCGTCAGTAGCTGATATAGACGTCGGTGAGGACGTCTTCTGCCGTGGGCCGGTCTGCGGCCTTGGCCTGCCGGACCGATTCCTCGATCGCTTCCATCACTTCGGCATCGAGCGCGTCGAGGTCTTCGTGGGTGAGCAGCTTGGCGGCGGTCACGCTTTCGCGGAACTTCTTGAGGCAGTCGCGGGTCTCGCGGATGCGGTCGATCTCGCCGGGGCCGCGATAGCGCTGCGGGTCGCCTTCGAAGTGGCCGAAGAAGCGTTCGGTGTCGAATTCGACAGCGGCCGGGCCGTTGCCGGGGACGCGCACGTAGTCGAGCACTTCGCGCATCGTCTCGAACACCGAGAAGAAGTCGGTGCCGTCACCGCGCCACACCTTCATGCCGAAGGCCTCGGCGCGGCTGGCGATATCCTTGGTCGTGCCGACCGCGTATTCGAAGCCGGTGTGTTCGGAATAGTGGTTGTTCTCGAACACGAAGATCGTCGCGGCCTTGGTCACCACGGCCATGTTCATGGCCTCGAACGTGGTGCCCTGATTGCATGCGCCGTCGCCCGAGAAGGTGATCGCGACCTTGCCCTTGCCGTCGATCTTGGCGGCGATCCCCGCGCCCACCGCGATGGGAGCGCCCGCACCGACGATGCCGTTGGCGCCGAGCATGCCCTTGTCGACGTCGGCGATGTGCATCGAGCCGCCCTTGCCCTTGCACAGGCCTTCGCGGCTGCCCCAGATCTCCTTCATCATCCCGTTCACGTCGCAACCCTTGGCAAGGCAGTGGCCGTGGCCGCGATGGGTGGAGACGATCTTGTCCTCGACCGACAGATGTTCGCACACCCCGACCGCGACGGCTTCCTGCCCGCAGTAGAGGTGGGTGAAGCCGGCGATCTCGCCGGTCTGGATATCGACGTGTAGGCGTTCCTCGAATTCGCGGATCACCTTCATCTGGCGATAGGCGCGCAATAGCGCCTCACGGCTCAGCTGCATCCTCTTGCTTCCTTATAGTCCCAGCACAGTGCGCGCGATGATGCCCGCCTGCACTTCGTTGGTTCCGCCGAAAATGGTCCACGCACGGCTGTTGAGGTACCGTGCCGATGCGACTTGCGCACCCCTGGAATGGATCGCGGCCGGGGCGTTGTCGCCATAGAACGGCCGCGCGAAGTCGAGCTGGAGGCCCGCCGTGCCATAGAGATCCACCGCCAGCAGGTCGACGTCCTGGCGCAGGTTCGATGCCAGCAGCTTGCACAGCGAGGTCTGCGGCCCCGGCGGACGGCCCTTGGCCACTTCCGACAGGATCTTCAGCTCGATCATCTCGAGGCTCTGGATGCCGAGGCGCACCTTGGCCACACGGCGCTTCCAGTCGGCATCGTCGGCCAGGCGTCCGCCGCGCCCGTCTGGCTCGGCGGCGGCGTCCTTCTCGATCTGGCCCAGGTCGTATTCCAGCTTGGGCGAATGGCAGGAGCCGCCGCGCTCGTTCTCGAGCAGGAACTTGGCGAGCTTCCACCCGTCGCCTTCCTCGCCGATGCGGTCCTCGACCGGAACGATGGCGTCCTCGAGGAAGACCTGGTTCACCTCATGGTCGCCCGCCAGCGTCAGCAATGGTCGCACCGAGACGCCCGGCTGGTTCATGTCGACCAGCACGAACGAGATGCCCGCCTGCTTCTTGACCGTCGCGTCGGTGCGGACCAGTGCGAACATGCGGTTCGCCCAGTGCGCATGGGTTGTCCAGATCTTCGATCCGTTGAGCTTGTAGTGCGTGCCGTCCTCGGACAGCGTGGCGCGGCACTGCAGGCTGGCAAGGTCAGATCCGCTGCCCGGCTCGGAAAAGCCCTGGCACCAGTAGTCCTCGCCCGAAAGGATGCGCGGCAGGTACTTGGCCTTCTGCTCCGGCGTGCCGAAGGTGTAGATCACCGGCGCCACCAGCTTGAGCCCGAGCACCGTCAGGTTGGGCGCGCCGGCCAGCGCGCATTCCTTCTCGAAGATGTAGCGCTGCACCGGGCTCCAGCCCGTGCCGCCCGCTTCCTTCGGCCACTGGTAGGCCAGCCAGCCTTTGGCCGCGAGGATCGCGTTCCAGCGCTGGCCGATGTCCGGCTCGACGAAGACCGTCGGCGACGAGGCCGCGCCGTCGATCACCTCGCGGGGGAGGTTCGCGGCCAGGAACGCGCGAACCTCGTCGCGGAAGGCCTGGTCTTCGGGGGAAAGTTCGATGTCCATAAGTCTTTGTCAGCGTTCCAGAATGGTCACGGCAGAGACGCCCGGGGCGCCATAGACGTGGCTGTATGCGGTCTTGGGATTGCCGGGCACCTGGCGCCCGCCGCCGTCCCCGCGAAGTTGCACGACGTTCTCGTAGACCTGTCGCAGGCCCGAAGCGCCGATGGGTTCGCCGCAGGCAAGGCAGCCGCCGTCGGTGTTGACCGGCAGCTTGCCGCCCACCTCGGTCAGCCCTTCGGCCAGCCAGCGCTCCTGCTCGCCGTCCTTGCAGAAGCCGTTCTCGGCCATGTGCATGATCTCGGCGCCGGCCTCGGTATCCTGGAGCTGGGCGACTGCGATGTCGCCGGGCCCGATGCCGGCCATGCGGAACGCGTCGGCGCTGGCGATCTGGGTCGCGGTCGCCTTGCCGCCGCCGATATCGATCGAGGGTGCGAAGACCTCGAACGACTTGGGCGGCCGGGTGCGCATCGTCGCGGCCTTCAGGCGGACCAGCGGCTTGCCCAGTTCGCGCGCCTTCTTTTCGCTCGCCAGGATCAGCGCGACGCCGCCTTCGGCGGGCGAGCAGAACATGTACTTGGTATAGGGGTCGGAAACCAGCGGCGCCTCGAGGATCGTCTCGAGGTCCACCGGCTCGCGCCGCCAGGCGTGATCGGCATGCACCGCGTTGCGGAAAGCCTTTTCCGCCACCCGGCCCAGCGTCTGCTGGCTGATGCCGTGATCGTGCATGTAGCGCATGATCTTGTTCGCGAAGAACTGCGTGGTGATCATGTAGCCCGCCTCGCCGTACCAGTCGGGCAGGTTGTACTCGCTCGGCATGGCATTGAACGCGCCGCGCGGATGTTTGTCGAAGCCGACGGCAAGGCCGATGTCGAACTCGCCGCTCTTGATCGCCATCTGCGCCGAGAACAGCGCCGATCCGCCCGCAGCGCACCCGTTGCGCACGTTGATGAACTGCATGCCCGTAAGGCCCAGCCGGTCGACCATCGTGTCGGGGTTGCCGGCGGAATCCGAGCTGCCATAGGCGAACTGGACGTCGCCCCACTCGATTCCGGCATCTCCCAGTGCCTGGCGCACGGCAAAGACGCCCTGCTCCAGCCCCGATAGCCCGTCGGTGCGCCCGAACGGGTGGATGCCGATGCCGACGATGCAGACGTCGCCGCTCATGCTCCGGCTCCTTCGATTGGCTGGAATGCGTGGATCATCACCGGTTCGGCCGCGTCGGGATCGAGCGGGACCAGCGTCAGTTCAAGCGGCATCCCGATGCGGATGTCCTCGAAGGCGACATTGGCCAGCCGCGCCTCGACGATCACTTCGCCCGGCAGTTCGACATAGCCCACCGGCCACGGACGGAAGGCTTCCGGCCCGGCGTAGGGCGGCGATTTCGGGCGGTAGCGCTGGATGGTATAGGACCAGAGCGTGCCGGTGCGCGAAAGCGCGACGGGCTCGTAGCGGTCTCCGGGCGGGCACGGAAAGACCACGCGCCCGCTCTCGCGTTCGCGTCCGCCGATCAAATGCGGCGGATTCCCGTCCGTAAACAGCCCTTCGGCGATGACGCGCATTGCTCTCCCGTTCCAATCGAATCCTGCTGTTTCCCATAAGCCACCCCGGATGCCACTTTGCCGACTCTGCAAAACGCTAGGGTTGTCCCTTTTACCAGTGTGCCAATGTCGCCGCAGGAGGGGGGGCATTCGCCATGGAACAGGGCTGGGATTACATCGTCGTCGGCGCGGGCTCCGCCGGATGCGTCGTGGCCGAAAGGCTGAGCGCCGATGGCCGCCACCGCGTGCTCGTGCTCGAGGCGGGCGGCGAGAACGACGGTTTCTGGGTGACCCTGCCCAAGGGTGTGGCCAGGCTCGTCACCAATCCCGACCACATCTGGGCCTATCCGGTCGCTCAGCCCCGCGCGGCGGGGATGCCCGCGAACGAGGTCTGGATCAGGGGCAAGGGTCTTGGCGGTTCGTCCGCCGTCAACGGCATGATCTGGAGCCGGGGCGAGCCGGCCGACTATGATGCGTGGGAGCAGGCCGGCGCCACCGGCTGGAATGGCGCTGCCATGACCGAGGCCTTCCTCGCGCTCGAGGATCACGCCGCCGGTCCCGGCCCGATGCGCGGCAGCGGCGGCCTCGTCCACGTCGATCCGGCAATCTACACCTATCCGCTGGCCGATCGCATGATCGCGGCGGGCGAGTCCTGTGGCATGGCCCGCGTGGCCGATCTCAACGAACGCGGCGGTCCGCGTGTCGGCCTCTACAGCCACAATATCCGGAAGGGCCGCCGCCAAAGCTCGGGCCGCACCTTCCTCGCCGCGGCGCGCCGCCGCGCCAACGTCAGGGTCGTGACCGGCGCGATTGCCGAACGCGTCGTGACACGCGATGGCCGCGCGGTCGCGGTGGAGGCGCGCGTCAACGGCGTCCTCACCCGGTTCGATTGCGCGGGCGAGGTAATCGTCAGCGGCGGCGCGATGGAAAGCCCGCTCCTGCTCCAGCGCTCGGGCATCGGCGATGGCGCCCGCCTTCGCGCCGTCGGGATCGAACCTCTGGTCCAGTCGCCCGACGTGGGCGAACGCCTGGTCGAGCATCTCGGTTTTTCCATGCCCCACCGCCTCGTCGGCGAGCGCGGTACCGGCGGCTTGCTGCGGGGGCCGGGCCTGGTCGCGGCAGTCCTGCGCTATGCCCTGACGCGCGGCGGCATCATGGCGACCGGTCCGTTCGAGGTCGGCGCCTTCTGCAACGTCGCCCATCCCGATGGCCGCGTCGATGCCCAGCTCTATCTTGGCGGCTATACCTTCGAAGTCTCGGACGATGGCAACCCGGTGCCGCTCGACAAGATCTCCTCGCGCCCCGGCATGACGATCTACGGCCAGCTCCTGCGCCTGACCAGCGAGGCGTCGGTTCGCGCCGCCGGCCCGGATGCCGCAACCGCGCCCGTGATCCTGCCCAACTGGCTCTCGACCGAACACGACCGCAAGTCCGCCGTCGCCATGGTTCGCGCCATGCGCCGTTTCGTGCGCACCGCGCCGCTTGCCGAGGTGGTGGGAGAGGAAATGATACCGGGCGCCGCGGTCGAAAGCGACGAGGCCATTCTCGACGCTTTCCGCCACCTCGCCAGTTGCGGCCTCCATGCCATAGGCTCCTGCCGCATGGGCTCGGACCAGCGCGCGGTGGTCGATCCGCGCCTCAGGGTGCGCGGGGTCGATGGCTTGCGCGTCGTCGATTGTTCGGTCATGCCCGGACACATCACCGGCAACACCAACGCGCCGGCCATGGCCCTCGGTTATCGTGCCGGGAACCTGATCCTCGAGGATCGCAAGGGATGAACGCTTGAACGCCGCCGCGCAAACCACTCCCGAAATCCGCCGCCCCCAGCTTGGCTGGACCATGCTGGAGACCCCCCGTTTTCTCAGCGAGACGGCGTTGCTGGCGCTCGCCTGGCCCATGCTGGCCAAGGCGCCGCAGGGCGATGGGCACCCGGTCATGGTCCTGCCCGGCTTCGCCACCAACGACACGATGACCGTGCTGCTGCGCTCGTTCCTCGCTAGGCTCGGCTACCAGGTCTTCCCGTGGGACCTTGGCTGGAATCTCGACCAGCATTCGGCGGGCGAGAACGGCGAACACCTTGCCGCGCGCATCGATGCCATCGCTGCCGAGACCGGCCGCAAGGTCAGCCTTGTCGGGTGGAGCCTTGGCGGGGTCATCGCGCGCGAGGCGGCGCGGCGCGATCATGGCGGCCTGCGTCAGGTGGTCACCCTCGGCAGCCCCTTCACCGGCAATCCGCGCGCGACCAGCCTCACCTCGCTCTACGAACTGCTGACCGGCAACAAGGCGTCGTCCGAAAAGTCCGCTGCCCGCTATGCCAGGGGCCATCACCCGCTGCCCGTCCCCTCGACCGCGATATTTTCCCGCACGGATGGCATCACCGCCTGGGAGAACTGCGTGAGCGAGACCGACGACAGGACCGAGAACATCGAGGTGCATTGCAGCCACTTCGGCTTCGTCGCCAACCCCGGCGTGTTCTGGGCCGTGGCCGACCGGCTCGCCCAGCCCGAAGGCCAGTGGCGCAAGTTCGACCCCAAGGGATGCTTCGCCGCGTTCTATCCCTGACGGGGGCGGAGGGCCGTAAACGCCGAACCCTGCGTCACCCCGGGCTCGACCCGGGGTAAGGCTTCTTCTTCTTCTTCTTCTTCTTCTTCTTCGTCCCCCGAGACGGCTCACCCCATCCCGTAAAGCGCCTTCATCCCGCCCTGCCGCTCGAGGTCGAGCGCCATGATCGCGATGTCGTGCAGCTCGCCCTGCGCATCGCGCACGTGGTTGCGCAGCAGCGCTTCGGGCAGGAAGCCCAGGTCCTCGAACACTTTCAGCGCGGCGCCCTGATCGGGCGTCAGGCGCGCGGTCAGCTTGGATTCGCCGTCGGCCATGCCCATCGCCACGCATTCCTGCGCCAGCACCCGCCCGAACCCCGTGCCGCGCATCGCGGGCGAGATCAGCATGCGGATATCGGCAACGTGCGGCGACCAGCTCAGTTCGTCGCGGGCCAGCGCGGTGCAGCCGACGATCCGCCCGTCCTCCAGCGCCACCAGGCTGCGGATCTGCCCGCGCTCCACCTGTTCGATCCACGCCGCCACGACCTTGGGATTGCGGATGTCGCGCAGCAGGAACAGCAGGTCGTGCGGCGGCAGCGCCTCGGCAAAGGCGACAAGCGCCGGGGCGTCGTCGCGCTCCATCAGGCGCAGCGTTATCGTCCGCGCGCCGGCCGTCACGGTGCGGGGATAGGTAAGCGTATCGGGCATCACACGGACCTCTTGCCAAGCCAGCCGTCGATCAGCGGCCAGAGTCTTTTCAGCGCCGAAGGGCCGGCAACAAGGCTCACGTGGCCGCCCTTGGAAACGATTTCCTCGTAATCGTCGCTCGATGTCAGCAGCTTGAGCGGCTGCGTAGCCTCGTGGCTGACGATATGGTCGTGCTGCGCCACCACGTTGAGGATGGGAACAGCTATGTTCGCGAGATCGGCCTTGCGCCCGCCTACCTCCAGCGTGCCCGATGCCAGCGCGTTGTCCCACATCAGGTGCTTGATCTGCTCGCGGAAATATTCGCCCGGCACCGGCAGCGTCTCGGCGGCCCAGCGGTCGAACATGCGATAGGAACGGACGAACTCGTCGTTCCACATGTTGGTCCACAGGTGCATCCGGCCCGCCGTGCGGTTGGCCGGGCGGGCCAGGTCGAATGCGCCCAGCATGATCTCGGGAGGGATCACGCCCAGCTTGTCGACAACCTCGTCCACGTCGAAGTGACGCTTGTCGGACCACTTCTGGAACAGGTGCATGTGGGTGAAATCGACAGGCGTCGCGAACAGGACAAGGTTCCTGACCCCATTCCCGGCATGAAGCGCGGCGTGGATCGTCGCCAGCGTGCCGCCCATGCAATAGCCGGCAAGGCTCGCTTCCTCTTCGCCGGTGATCTCGGCGATCTTCGCGAGGCTGTCCGGGATGAAGCGGTCGACGTAGTCGGCCAGGCCGAGGTGCGCCTCGTCGCGGCGAGGCGGCGCCCAGTCGAGGTTGAACACGTCATAGCCCCGGTTCAGCAGGTACTCGACCATGCTCTGCCCGGGTGCGAGGTCGAATATATAGCCCTTGTTGCTCGGCGGCGAGACGATCAGCAGCGGCAGGCGGTAGATCTCGTCCACCACCGGGCGATAGCGATAGAGCAGTGCGGTCCCCTCGCGGTGGACCAGCTCCTTCTCCATCGCGCCCACTTCCTGGCGGGGCGCGGCGAGGAATTCCAGGCCCTTGATGTTGCGCTTGAGCGCGCGGTCCACCTCGCGGCGGACGCGCTCGGCCACGGCTTCGGGGGAAAGCGGATCGGACTCCGCCATGTCAGCCCTTGGCCTGCGGCGGCTTCCTGGTGCGGCGCGGCTCGGGCGGGGTGGGGGCGGCGGCGGATTTCGCGGCCAGTGCTTCTATCGCCAGCCTTACCCGGTCGATCGAATCCTCCAGCCCGTCGATCCGCTCCGACAGCGCCTCGACCTGGCTCTTGCTGGGCAGGTTGAGGTTGCGGAGCAGGCCTTCCATCTGTTCTGAAAAGGCGCGCTGGGCTACGAGCTGGACCTTGGTGGCCTGTCCCATCAGCGCGGAAAACTGCTCGCTTTCCGTCAGCTTGCCCGACCAGCCGTTGATCTCCTGCTCCCACTTCTGGACCATGTCCTGCCAGGCGGCGACGGGATCGAACGGCTTTTGCGACATGGCTTCTCCCTTGGGTGGGCGTCAGGTGGCGAGCGAGATGTATCCGAGCTGCGCCGCCTTGAAGACGGTCTGGCTGCGGTTCACCGCGTTCAGCTTCATCGATGCGTTGTGGATGTGGAATCGCACGGTGGCGCGGCTGCGGCCCATGATCATGCTGATCTCGAGGTCGGTCTTGCCGATCGCGGCCCAGCGCAGGCACTCCACCTCGCGCTTCGACAGGCGCGAGCCCGGCGGCAGCGCCTGGACCGAACCCATCGCGTGGACATAGCTGGCGATGAAGGTGCGGCCATAGATCCCGAAGGCGTCGCCGTTCTCGAGGAAGATGTCGTCGAGCTCGGTCAGGTCCGGGTCGAGCGGGTTGAAGCTGACCGCGCCGATCTGGCCGAACGGCAGGTGCACCGGCACCACGATGGCGGCGCGCGTCATGGCCCGCGTCTCGAAGTTGGTGAGGTCGATGGCGGTCAGGTAATGGTTGGGCTGGCGGGTGTGGAACCCGTTGGCGTTGACCCAGAAGGGCTCGCTTTCGAAGCGGCAGGCCGAGGTGAGGGGCGAGTCGAGCGCGATGCGCGAGTTGCGCCACCACACCTTCTCGTCGTTCCATCCGAACACGTCGCGCGCGAGGATGTTGCCGTCCGCGTCGACCGGCGTGCGCTTGTCGGCAATGTCGTGGGCGGGCGCGGCGCGCATTCCTGCGGCAAGGGCGATCTGGTGCAGCGCCTCGGCCGCGCGGCGCACGTCCTGTGGCCCGCTGATCCTGACCGAGTCGATGGATTCCACCGAAAGCTGCACTGCGTTTCCTCTCCTGTCCTTATGGACATGACATACCGGTCATAGGCCCATGAAACAACGACGGTATTGGCCCAAATGCCTAGTCTTTTGCGCAGCGTGGCGTCGCCTTCGACAATGGTAGAGGTCGGGTCCGAGGAGAGGGACGTGAATTTCGACCTGAACGAAGACGAGGAAATGCTGAAGGCCCTGGCCGAGCGCTTCGTCGACGACCATTACGATCTTGATCGCCGCCGCGGCTACCTGGCCGATCCCAACGGGTTTTCGCCCGCGATGTGGTCGCTGCTGGCCGAACTTGGCCTCGTCGCCGCGCCGCTTTCGATGGAGAGTGGCGGCCTTTCGCTTGATGCGACGGCAATCGCGACGGTATTTGAAGCGCTGGGTCGCGGCCTCGTGGTCGAACCCCTGACCGAGAACATCCTCGTCGCCGCGCGCCTGCTGGAACGCGTCGCGCCGGCCGATCTTGCCGAAGGGTGGATGGAATCCCTCGCGATGGGCACGCGCCGGGTCGCGCTGGCCCACGCCGAACACGGCGCGCGTGGCGGCCTCACTTTCGTCGAATGCGCGGTTCGCACCGACGGTTCGCTCTGCGGCGTGAAGTCGTGTGTGCCGGCGGGGGCGGGGGTCGATGCCTTCATCGTTACCGCCCGTGAAAGCGGCAGCGCGACCGACGAGGCCGGCATCGCCCTTTTCCTGGTCGAAGCGAACGCGCCCGGCGTCGCGGTCAATCCCTGGCGCATGGCCGACGGGTCGATCGCGGTCACGCTCACGCTCGATGCGGCGCCCGCCACCCGCCTCGTCGGCTCGCTGGCGGACGTGCGGGAGAACGACCTTCTCGCCTCGCTGGCCCGCTCGGCCGAAGCGATCGGGATCATGCAGCTCCTGTTCGACGCCACGCTCGATTACCTGCGCACGCGCCGGCAGTTCGGCGTGTCGCTGGGCAGCTTCCAGGCGATCCAGCACCGCATGTCGGCCCAGTATGCTGCCATCGAACAGGCGCGGGCCCTGCTCAATCTTGCCATGGTCTCGCAAGGGTCGGACGCATTCGCCTCCGCCGTCCACGGCCTGCGCGCCTTCGTCGCCCCGGCCTCGGTCGAACTCGGTCACGAGATGATCCAGTTCCACGGCGGAATGGGCGTGACGGACGAACTGTTCATCGGCCACGGCCACAAGCGCCTGCTGGTCCTGTCGCGCTGGCCCGAAAGCCCCGAAGTCGCGCTCGATCGCTACGCCGGGGTCCTGGCCTGACGGCAAACCGAAAGAAAGGCCGGGATCGCTCCCGGCCTTTTTCGTTTCGCTGTGCCTTTGGTCAGCCTTTGGCCGGCCGCTCCTTGAGCCAGCCGATCCCGCGCCGAAGAAGGTCGTAGAACACCGGCAGATCCCAGGCGCAACGGTCCACCGTCGGCCACCAGTCGAGCATGGGCTGGAGGTCGTAGTGCCCCCGGCAATGTCCAAGCGTGTTGTAGAGCACGCCGCCCTTGCCATGGTCCTTGAGGTACATGACCGCGTGCTTGCCGATGGCGTCCTTCGCCTCGACGAAGCCGGTGCCCTCCACCGTGCAGTCGGTCTCCAGCAGCACGTGCAGGTCGCCGTGGTATTCCATGTGATAGAGCTCGTCCGTCGTCTCGAACGGCTCCACGCCCCGCACCAGCGGATGGTCGGGGTCGGCCACGGTCACGGTATATGGCGCGATCGGCGGGTGGCTGATGAACTGGCTGCCAAGCAGGTCCATCATCAGCGGCGCCCAGCGCGGCGCATCCCACAGGTCCTTGTTCGGCCCTTCGGTCAGGAAGCGCAGCACCGAATTGGTGCCGTGCAACGCATACCAGCGCCCGCCCGCCTGCAACCAGTCGCGCAGGGCTTCCTGCGCCGTGAGCGATGGCGTCACGTCGCAGGTATAGGTGATCAGGATGTCGGCGGCGCGGATCGCCTCGATGTTCTCGTAGTCCTCGAACACCCGGGTGCGCACGGCGGGGTCTTCGGCAAGGAGCTTGAGCAGCTCCAGCCGCGCGAAGTCCATGTCATGCCATACCCCGCCGCAGACGAGGACGCAGTCGATCCGCGGAGGACGGGCTTCCTCGCTGACTTCTCCGCTCACTTCTTCGCCCCCAGTTCGCCGTTCAGGTACTTGTCCAGCGTCTGGTGGAACTGGCGGATGCGGATTTCCTGGTAGTCGCCCAGGTTCACCTCGCCGGTCTTGGATACGTGGAGGCCGTCCTGCACATAGGGCAGGTTGTCCATGTCCTGCTCGAAAACGTGGCCCAGCACGCCCAGCTCGGGCGCGTCGGTCCAGCGCTGTTCTGGCGTCAGCAGCTTCATCGGCACGCCGTGCGGCGTCGGGTCGCCCTTCTTCACGCGGGCCAGGATGCGCACTTCCATCAGGCAGGTGTCCGGCGTCTTTCCGGGGCGCCAGCGATAGACGATGTTCGGCATGAACCCGCCCCATGGCGCAAAGTTCGGGAACACGTTGTAGACGAGGCCGTCCAGCAGCTCGGCATCGGTGGCATGGTCGTGGTCATAGCCGGTCTGCGCGGTATAGCCCGCGCGCATCGCCGCACCCAGCGCGGCGCGTGCCGTCATGCCCTCGGGCACGGTCACCGCGAAGGGATCGCCCGATGCCTCGTAGTTGTCTGCGCTGCGCCCGTTGTACTTGCAGAACTCGTCGACGATCCACTGCTGCGTCTTGCCGTTCGGGTCGACGTGCGGGCTCATGATGCCGAACGGAACGTGGTTGACGTTCACGTTGTCGCCATAGGTCCAGTAAGCCGCGTTGGCATCGCCGGTGAAGGGCAGGAGCTGCGGATGGGTGACGACCGTGTGCCAGGCTTCCATGAACGCCTCGGCGGTCACCTTCCAGTTGGCCGGCACTTCCTTGGCCACCCAGATCACCGTGGTGCATTCCTCGTGGCGCCAGCGCTTGAAGAACTCGGGCAGGGGGGCGAGGTATTCCTCGAGGCTCGGCCCGCCCTTTTCCTCGCGCAGGAAGATGTAGCCGCCCCAACGGCCGACCTCGGCCTCGGGCAGCGCCATCTTGTCGGCCGACAAGTGCTTGAAGTCCCACGAACAGGGCATTCCGGCAAAGCTGCCGTCCTTGTTCCAGGCAAAGCCGTGGAACGGGCAGGTGAAGGTGTCCGCCGTCCCGTCCTCGGTGCGCAGCTTGCGTCCGCGATGGAGGCACACGTTGTGCATCGCCTTGACGCTGCCGTCTTCCTGGCGCGAGATCAGCCACGAACGGCCCGCGTTCTCGAACACGGTATAGTCGCCGGCTTCGGGAATGTCCTCCTCGCGCGCGGCAAACTGCCAGACATGCGGCCACATCCGCTCGCGCTCGAGGCGGGCGAAATCTTCGGAGGTATAGCGTTCGGCCGCGAGCGGCTCGGACCCGCGATACTGGTAGCTTTCCTCGGTCAGCATCGCCGGGGCAGGGCGCGAATCCTGCGCCAGCAGTTCCTGCCAGCTGATCGCTTCGCAGCGGGCCTTTCCGCCCTGATGACCCTTGGCCACGTTCGGATCACTGTCAGCCATTTTTCCGATTCCTCACCCACAATTCAGTCATTGCTGCCGGTTTTGCCGGTCCCTCGCGCGCGCGTCACCTTGCTGAAAGCATAGGTTGCGCGCTTGGCCGCGCGGCGTCACCACTCAATGCATAATTTCATGCGGATTCTCGCGGGAGAGAACAATTGTCCAAGAGGCTTGAAGGCAAGGTCGCCCTCATCACCGGCGGCACCACCGGCATCGGCGCGGCTACCGTCGCGCGGTTGACCCAGGAAGGCGCGAAGGTCTGGTTTACCGGATCTAAGGAAGAGGCAGCCGCCGCGCTTTGCGCAGAAACCGGCGCCGTGTTCCGCAAGCTGCGCGTGCAGGATGCCGCGGGCTGGCCCGGCCTCATCGACGAGATCATCGCCGCCGAAGGCCGCCTTGACATCGTCTTCGCCAATGCCGGCACCGAAAGCGGCGATGGCAGCATCGAGGACGTTTCCATCGAGGGCTGGGACAATGTCGTCGCGGTCAACCAGACCGGCGTCATGCTCACCGTGCAGAACGCGATAAAGGGCATGAAGCGCAATCCCGAAGGTCCGCGCGGCTCGATCGTCATCAACTCCTCGATGAACGCCACGCGCCCTCTCGGCAACTACGTGACTTATTCGGTGACCAAGGCCGCGGTCTGCGCGCTGGCGAAGTCTGCCGCTGTCCATTGCGGCCAGCAGGGCTATGCCATCCGCGTCAACGCGATCCTGCCCGGCGTGGTGGAAACCCCGCTGATCCAGCAGATCATGAACGCCCAGCCCGATCCGGCAGCGGCCCGCGCCATGTACGAAGGCATGGCCCCGATGAAGCGCATGGCGCAGCTCAACGAAGTGGCCGGTCTCGTGGCCTACCTTTCCAGCGACGAGGCCGGGTTCATCTCCGGTGCCGAATACGCGATCGACGGCGCGACCACCGCCGGCATGATGGGGGTCTGAAGAACATGGAATTGTCCGCACAGCGCCTGAAGGGCCGCGTCGCTTTCGTCTCGGGCGGCCTTCGCGGCATCGGCCTCGCCTGCGCCGAGCGCTTCCTGGCCGAAGGCGCCGAAGTCGTCCTGTCGGACCTCGACGCCGAAGCCAGCGATACCGCGCGCGACGTCATGGCCCGCCTCGGCCAGGCTGCCAGCTACATCAGCGCCAACGTCGCAAGGGAAGAGGATTGGGAGCGCGCGGTCGCCCTCGTCAAGGAGCGCCATGGCAAGTGCCATGTCCTCGTCAACAATGCCGGCATCGATCTCACCGGCCCTGTCGAGACGCTCAGCATGGAAGGCTGGCGGCGGATCATGTCGATCAACGTCGACGGCGTGTTCCTCGGTACGAAGCACTTCGTTCCGCTCATGGCGGAAAGCGGCAAGGATTTCCGGGGCGGTTCCTCGATCATCAACGTCAGCTCGATCATGGGCCTTGTCGGCATGAACGAGGTCTCGGCCTACAACGCCAGCAAGGGCGCGGTCCGCCTGTTCACCAAGGGCATCGCGATCGAGTTCGCCCAGAAGAAGACGCCGATCCGCGCCAACTCGCTGCACCCCGGTTTCGTCGAAACGCCGCTGCTAAAGGCCGGTTTCCAGCGCTGGGTCGACCAGGGCTTTGCCGACAAGCCCGATGATCTCGTCGCGGGCGTCGTCGGCGCCACGCCCATCGGCCGCCTCGCGCAGCCGAGCGAACTGGCGTCGGCCGCATTTTTCCTCGCCAGCGAGGATTCCAGCTACATGACCGGCGCGGAGCTGGTCATCGACGGCGGCTGGACCGCGCAGTGATGCAGCGCTGACCCATCAACACTCACTTCGTCATGCTGAACATGTTTCAGCATCCATGCTTGAGCCAACGCGGTCCGTGCGTGTTGCGAGATGGACCCTGAAACAGGTTCAGGGTGACGATCCTTCAGAAGGATGCCGCTTGAAATGACGATTGCTCTCAACAATGTGGTCGCCGTCGTCACCGGCGCGGCGGGAGGCATCGGCCGCGAACTGGTCAAGGCGATGAAGGCCGCCAACGCCATCGTCATCGCCACCGACATGGCCCCCTCGGCCGATGTCGAAGGCGCGGACCATTATCTCCAGCACGACGTGACGAGCGAGGCCGGCTGGAAGGCCGTCGCGGCGCTGGCCCAGGAAAAGTACGGGCGCGTCGATGCGCTGGTGCACAACGCGGGCATCTCGATCGTCACGAAGTTCGAAGACACTCCGCTGTCCGATTTCCACCGCGTGAACACGGTCAACGTCGATTCCATCATCATCGGTACGCAGGTCCTGCTGCCGCTGCTCAAGGAAGGCGGCAAGGCGCGCGCAGGGGGCGCCTCGGTGGTCAACTTCTCCAGCGTCGGGGGCCTGCGCGGCGCGGCGTTCAATGCGGCCTATTGCACCAGCAAGGCGGCGGTGAAGATGCTCTCGAAGTGCCTCGGCGCGGAATTCGCGGCGCTCGGCTACAACATCCGCGTCAACTCCGTGCATCCGGGCGGCATCGATACCCCGATGCTCGGCTCGATCATGGACAAGTACGTCGAACTCGGCGCTGCCCCCTCGCGCGAGGTGGCCCAGGCCGCGATGGAAATGCGCCACCCGATCGGTCGCATGGGTCGCCCTGCCGAAATGGGCGGCGGCGTGGTCTATCTCTGCTCCGACGCAGCAAGCTTCGTCACCTGCACGGAATTCGTGATGGACGGCGGCTTCAGCCAGGTCTGATGAAACGGGGGGTGGGCGGCCCGCGCCCACCCCGAACCCGCTACCGCGTCAGGTAGCCACCTTCGACCGCGAGGCTGTGCCCGGTCACGTAGCTTGCTGCATCGGAACAGAGCCAGGCGCTGGCCTCGGCCACTTCCTCCGGCTTGCCGAAGCGCCCGAACAGGCTCAGCGCCGGGGCGAAGTCCGCTTCGGTAAAGCCCGTCGTCTCCAGCGCCCCGCGCAGCATCGGCGTGTCGATGGCGCCGGGCAGCACGGCGTTCACCCGGATGCCGCGCCCCGCATATTCGAGGCTCCCGGTCTTGGTCAGGCCGATCACGCCGTGCTTGGCCGCGACATAGGCCGCGTTGTTCGGCTGCGGGCGGAACGAGCTGACCGATCCGATGTTGACGATCGACCCTGGTCCCTCCTGCGCCAGCATCTGGCGAATCTCGTACTTCATGCACAGCATGACCGACCGCAGGTCGACGTTCAGCACCCTGTCGAACACGGCCATGTCCGCTTCGTGGATGGGCAGCACGTCGGGCGTTATCGCGGCATTGTTGACCGCGCAGTCCAGCCTGCCGAACGTGGCGACGGTCTCGGCGACCAGCGCTTCGACCTGAGCTTCGTCCGACACGTCGGTACGCACGGCGTGGGCGGTGCCGCCATCGGCGCGGATCGTCTCGACGGTCGCGGCGGCGGTGTCGGGGTTGATGTCCGAAACGACGACCCTGGCCCCCCGCGCGGCGAGCAGGCGGGCAGTTGCAGCGCCCATGCCGACGCCTGCGCCGGTGACGATGGCGACTTTCCCTTCAAGGAAAACCTGGTTCGGATTCAAGGCTTTGCTCCTTCGGCAATCCATTGGCGGATTTTGGCGATGTCTTCGGCGGCCAGCGGAAGTCCGCCGAACGGCATCTGCGAGCCCGACCCGCCATGGTCGATGTGCGTGCCTTCAAGCTTCATCACCAGATAGGACTTGTCCGGCTCTCCGGCCGTCACCCGCATGATCGCGGGCGCTTCCTGCGAAGGCTGGCCTACAAGGAACCCGATGGCCGCATCCCCCACCAGCGACATGCCGCCCGCTTCCTCTCCGGTGAGATGACATGTCGCGCAGTTCTGCTCGAGGATCGGCACCACGTCCTTCTGGTAGGAAACGGCAGGCTGGTAGGAAGCGGCCGGCGCGGGCTCTTCCGCCCGCACCGCGCAGGCCAGCGCCAGCAGGCCCGCGCCGAGGATCACGGCTTTCATGCCGACACCGCGTGCTTGCCCGCGATGTAGCCGAAGGTCACTGCCGGACCGATTGTGCCGCCCGCGCCGAGATAGGCCTGCCCGGTGGGCGCGGCGATGCAGTTGCCCGCGGCGTAGAGGCCGGGGATGGGCTGCCCGTTCGCGGCCAGAACCTGCGCATCGGCATTGATCTGCGGCCCGCCCGCCGTATCGAGCGTACCCGGGGCAAGGATCAGCGCATAGAACGGACCCTTGGCGGCGAAGGGGTGCATCGTCTTGTTCGGATAGGGATTTTCAGGCTGCGCCGTGCCGGCGCGACGGGCCGAGAACAGGAGGTGCCATTCGCGGTCGTAGAGATACTTGCCACGCCCGAATTCCGGATCGACGCCTTTCTTGGCATAGGCGTTGAAGCTCGTGATCGACTGCTTCGCGTTGCCAGCGAACTCCGGCGCAAGGCGCACGCCGCCGGTGCGGTCCTGCCACTGGGCGAGCTGGGCGTCGATCTTGCCGAAGACCTCGTCCCACGTCGCGCCTTCCACAAGGTGCGGCTGCTCGGCCTTGTTGACCGGGAAGGGGAAGGCCCCGCCGAAGGCATCGATGCTGCGTTCGTCGAACAGCATGAACATCAGGTGGTTCGGGTATTCCTCGTGCGCCGGGTCGTAGCTGAAGTGCGCCTGCGTACGGTCGTTGTAGTCGCGCTTCTCGTTGACCACGCGCTTGCCGTATTTGTTGACGAGGATCATCGAATCCCCCGGCAGCACGAATGCGCCCAGCCCGATGCCGCGCGTCTTCAGCGCCTCGCCCAGCACGACCTGCGTGCGCCAGCCAAGCCCGAGATTGCCCATCATCGCGCCGGCTTCCTGCGCGATCGGAATGAAGTCGCCGGTCGATCCGGGCAGCGAGCACGATCCATAGACCGCAGGCTGGTGCACGTCGCATAGCTGGACGTTGTGGCTATACCCGCCGGTGCCGAAAACGACGCCCCTGGCGGCCCTGATGCGGATGGTCTTGTCGCCCTGCCTCGCCTCGACGCCGATGACCCGGCCCGATGCGTCCTTGACCAGCTTGGTCACGCGGGTGCGGGTCAGGATCGGCACGCCCTTGCCCTTCAGATAGGCATGCATCTGCGAGGCAAGGCTGCCGCCGCCCTGCGTCGACCCGGAGCCGACCGCCGGCTCCAGCGCGCGGCCAGTCGGCACCTTGTTCTCGGGCAGGTGGTCGGCATAGTCGGGCGCGGGCTTGTCCACCTGGAACAGGCGAAACTGCTTGAACTGCACCGCGCCCAGTTCGCGCAGGTGATCGACCGCCGCCGAACCGTGATCGTAGAACGCCTCGACCACCTTGTAGCGGTTTTCGTCGAGGCCCAGCGTCGGGCTGTTGGGGTTGTACTGGCGCGGATAGCCATAGCGCACGGTGTAGCGCAGCGCATCGGCCTTGGGGTCTTCGATCCCCTGTTCGCGGAACACGAAGTGGTTGAAGATCCAGGTCACGCCGCCCGACTTGGCGGTGGTGCCGCCAAGGATCGGCATCTTCTCGACCATCATCACCTTCGCGCCCGCCGCCAGCGCGGTGACGGCGGCCGTTCCCGCCGCCGCGCCGCTGCCGACGCACAGGACGTCGCATTCATGGTCCCAGCCCGAAGCGGGCGCGTCCGCAGCCTGTGCCGCCGTGGCGATGCCGCCGGTCGCGGCGACCGCCGCCGCCACGCCTGCTCCGGTAAGCATCTGCCGGCGGTCGATACCCTTGGTGGGCTGGGTCATGTCATGCTTCTCCCGTCGTTCTGTCAGTTGCGAGGGCGGCTCAGCGCCGCCCCTCGATGTAGTCGTTGATCACTTCGTGGAACCTGCGCACGCGCGTTTCCTGGCCGGCGAGGTAGGCATCGTCATGGCCGAGCGAGTGCAGCCCCTGCTGCTGCGTCACCGCCACGTCGAGGTCCTGGATCAGGAAGTCGCCCTGCGGAATCTCGGCGCTGTAGGCGGTAAAGTCGCCGGTCTGGTGCTCGGCTTCCTTCCACGGGCGCAGGCCATATAGCGTCGGCACATCCGCTCCGCCCGCGACTTCCGGCGCAAGGTACCAGTAGTCGAAGGTCGACCAGTTGGGGTCTTCCATGTCCGGCTCGGTGCGGAACACGTGCAGCCCTTCAGGCGTGCCGGTCAGCGTCAGGTTGGGGAAGCAGGTGTGGTGGAACTGGTCGGTCAGCTCGTCGTCGGTCAGTGCCGCGAAATGCGTGAATCCGCGTGCCGGCCCCAGCTTGCGCCGCGCCTGCTGCAGGGCCAGACGGCCTTCCTGCGCGCGTCCTTCGAACTCGGCGGGATCGAGGTCCCATTCCTTGAGCACCTGCGCCCACAGCGGCTTCATCTGCTGGGCATCGGGATAGCGGCTCGATGGCTGCAGCTTCTCGATCATGCGGTTGTGCCCGGTGGGGTACATCTCGAACACGGTGGTCGAGTAGTGATCGTCGATCATCCCCTCGAACTGCGGATGCACGGCGGGGATGTGGTAGGCCTCGTTGAAGTTGTCGGACGCGAACTTCCAGTTGGTGTTCACCCGCAGCGTCCGCCACACCACGCGCTTCCAGTTGGCGAGATCGCGGTTGCCGAGCAGCGACGGGATGGGATCGAGATATTCCATCAGCGGCACCGCGTTGGGATCGAAGCTGTAGAAAACGAAGCCGCCCCAGGTCTCGCACGGGACTTCCTTCATCCGCAGCTTGCCGCAAGGGCTGCCCTGGGGGAAATCCTCCTCGTCCTGCACATGGTCGAGCGCGCCGTTTATGTTCCACTTCCAGCCGTGGTAGGGGCAGGTGAAGTGTTCGCCGACACCGCCTTCTTCCACGGTGACGAGGCGATTGCCGCGATGGCGGCAGACGTTGTGGAACGCGCGGATGCCGCCGTCCTTCTGGCGGACCATGACCACCGACTGGCGCATGAAGTTGTGGGTGATGAAATCGCCCGGCTCTTCAAGCTGCGCCGTGCGCCCGCCGACGTGCCACACGCGCTTCCACATGTGTTCCCATTCCTTCGCGGCGAATTCCTTCGACCAGTAGCGGTCGCCGGTGATCGCATCGCCGCGCGCGGCGGGAAACTGCGCGCGGGCATCGGTCGGGTAGGGGGCATCGGTTTCGGGGACCTGGATGTAGGTGGCCATGACAAAGCTCTCCTGCAATCCGGCGATCTCCCCGATGCGCCGGATGGGTTGGTTGATCGTATTGTCGTTTTCTTGTCGTTACTTGGCGTTATCGAGCGTGCCGGAAAGCGGCATCAGGAAGTCCATGGTATAGCGCGTGGCCTTCCAGCCCTTTTCCGTGCGGCGCACCTCGAAGAAGTAGCGGCCATTGACCGTCACGGCGCGCCCGTCCTTGCCCACGCCCATGCCGATCACATAGGCGCGCATGGATGCGGTATCGCCCTCGTACCCGGTGACCGCGAAGTTGGTCAGGTAGTGCGCGTGGTGCGACATGTTGGCGAAGACGTTGGTGAAGAACTCGCGGATGCCGGCGTGGCCGACCTGCGGCGTCAGGCCGATCCCGGAAAGGTCGAACACCGCGTCCTCGGTGAAAACGTCGAGCACCGCGTCGATGTCGCTGACCGTGTCGACCGCGTGGGCATAGGCGATCATCAGGTCCTGAATGGCAAGGCGATCTTCGATCGGGCACTGCATTTATACAATCCTCTCAAACACTTAGAACTTTTGCGCAAATGTTTCCCCGGGGAAACATTTGAAAGAACATTTCGTGAACAACGTTATCCGAACAGGGGCCGGATGGGGTCGGTCACGCCGTCCCAGGCAGCAGCGCCTTCGGCAATCCGCGTGAAGGCCGAGGTCTGGTTCTCGTCCTCCTCGACGATCTCGATCATGCAGCCGAGCGCCGCCGAGGTGTCGACGTAGCAGAAGCGCATCGCGCCGAACTTGCCGTCGATGGCGACCGCGAAGCCCTGGTCGACATAGCGCTGGCGACAGGCATCGTAGTCGCCGGTGTAGATGCAGAAGTGGTGGAAGCCGGTCTGCCCCTTGGCGATGGTGTCGCGATAGGCGCTCGGGCGGTCGCAGTGCTGCTGGATCAGCTCGATCTGGATGCCGCCGGACTGCGCCAGCGCGACCGAGAAGTCGATGCCCTCGGACGGCGCGCGGCGATAGGTCGCTTCGGCCAGTTCGATGTGCGGGACCATGAAGAACGGACCGATCCCGGTCGCGGCAATCCAGGCCTTCGCGGCGGCTTCCACGTCCTCGACGATGAAGGCTGCCTGCATGACGTGGGGCCCGACCTGGCCGGGGGTAATGGTAGTGCCGTTCATCGTTGTCCTCTCAATTCCGTACTCAACTCTCTTCGGTCGTCATTGCGAGCGTCGCGAAGCAATCCAGTGCGGTTTGCCCATGCTCTGGATTGCTTGGTCGGCTTCGCCTCCTCGCAATGACGAGAGAAAGGCGCTCTATTCCCGCGCCTTGGTCGGGTGGCCCAGAACCATGTCGTTCAGCTTCTCGTGGAAGCGCTGCACGCGCTTTTCCTGGCCCGGAAGCAGGCAGCCCTTGAAGCCGCGCGAGTTGAGGCCCTGTTGCTGGGTGGTACCGATGGACAGGTCCTGGTCGGCCACGAAGCCCAGCGAGACGCCGTCGCCATAGACCGAGTGGCGATGGATCGCGTCGTGCCGCAGCGGCGCCGGCCCCACGGGGGTGACGACCTCGGCCATCTTCGCGTTGGGCGGATAGAGGCACCAGTGCTGGAACACGCACTTCTCCGGGTCCGTCGGATGCGGTTCGGTGCGCAGGATCTGGCACTGTTCGGGCGACATGGTGATCGTCAGGTTGGGGAACAGCGTGCAGTGGAAGTAGTCCACGAGCTGCTGGTCGGTCATCGTGCTGTAGTCATAGCCGGCTTCGGCGCCGCGTTCGCGCTTGGCCTTGATCACGGCCTCGCGGATATCGGCGGTGCGGCCGCGATATTCCTTGGGATCGATGCCCCAGGCTTCCGCCGCTTCGTAGAGGCCCGGTGGCACGTCGCCACTGACGTAGTCCTTGCGGCTGGTGGCCTGGTGGCCGATCATCCACATTGCGTTGTGGCCGTTCTCGTACATCTCGAACACGGTGGTCGGCAGGCCATCGTTGATGAAGGTGGCGAGTTCGGGGTGGATCGTGGGGAGGTGGTAGCTCTCGTTGAAGTTGTCGCGGATGATCTTCCAGTTGAAGTCGCAGTCCGCCGAGACGTTGAGCACGCGCACCCAGTTGTCGAGCTTGTAGCCGGCAAGGCGCTCGGTATAGGGCCACAGCCATTCGTGCAGCGGGGCGACGTCGTCGTCCATGCACCAGAACACGAACGGGCCCCAGGTGTCGCAGCGCAGTTCGGACAGCGTGACCTTGCCGCAGGGGTTGCCACCGGCGAAATCGTCCGGGTCCTGCACGTGGACCAGTGTGCCGTCGGGATCGAACTGCCAGCCGTGATAGCCGCAGGTAAGGCGCGGGGCCGAACCTACGTCGCCCAGGACGAGGCGGTTACCGCGATGCGGGCAGGTGTTGTAGAACGCCTTCACGCCGCCATCGGCCTGGCGGACCATGACGACCGATTCCTTGCCGAAGTTGTGGCGGATGAAATCGCCCTCTTCCTCGAGGTCCGCCAGCACGCCGCCAAGGTGCCAGACCTTGGGCCAGAGGTGCTTGTTCTCCAGTTCCATCCACTCGCGCGTGATGTAGCGGTCGGCGGTGATCGTGTCGCCGCGCACGGCAACGTCGAACTCCGGGGAGTAGCGGGAAATCTTGTCCTGTGCGGTCATTTCGGCGTCCTCGATCGTTTGGACTTCACGCGGGCCAGTCGCGGGTCTGGCTGAAGTCGGTTCCGCGCCTTCCCGGCCGGACGAGCGGGTTTCCTTCGAGGAAACCATCCGCGGCCGGGTCGGTACGCGCCCAGTCCACTATTTCCCGGCGGCGGCTGATGCGCCACTCGCCATTCTTGCAGGTGTATTCGTCGACATAGCGTCCGGCGACGACGAGGTCCTTGGGCTCGCCGTCCTCGCGGGTGCGGTGCCATGCGTAGAAGTACACCTCTCCGCTGGCCTTGTCGCCATTCACCGCGATCTGCGCCTGTCCGATGATGTGCTGGCTGCCGTCGAGATCGCCGAGGAACCCTTGCGCGAACGAGACGAACTCGTCCGCCGTGCCCTGCATCAATCCGCAGTCCACCCAAGCATCGTCGTGGAAGGCGCTGCGGTGGAGTTCGGGGTCCAGCCGGTCCTGCCCGCGCATGTAGCGGCACAGCGCGTCTTGGATGTCGCGCCGGGCGCACAGGTCGCGCACTTCCGCTTCGAGGTCGAATGCCATCGGGTCAGCCTTCCGCCGCAAGGTACTTGTCGACCACCATCTGGAAGTGGCGGATGCGCGATTCCTGGTAGTTGCCGAGCTGCTGGACGCCGGTCGCGCTGGCGCGGAAACCGGCCTGCTGGGCGCGCAGGTTGTCGGTGTCCTGGTCGTAGACGTGGCCCATCGCCGGGTCGAAGCCGGGGGCGGTGACATAGCTCTCGTTCTCGGCCACGCGATAGGGCTCGGGCGGTTCGGGTGCGCGGCCGTCCTGCGGGTTGGGTCGCAGGAACAGGATCTCGAACAAGGTGCGGTTGGGGTCGAGCCCGATCGGACGGAAGCGATAGACCATCGGCAGCGAAAGGCCGGGGAACAGTACCATGTTGGGGAAGACATGGTATTCGATCGTGTCGATCATCTCGCTGTCCGAGACGTTCGACAGGTCGCACTTGTAGGCCTCGCCCATGACCTTGCGCAGATGGCGGGCCATGACGGTGCGCGCGGTCTCGCCGGGGCCGACGGTGAGGCCCTCGCCACGCGAATCCTTGTCGCCAAGGATCATCGTGGCGAGGAGCTCTTCCTCGCTGAGGGGTCTGGCGAGGTGGGGGGAGTTTACGCCGCTGGCGGCATAGAACCGCGTGACCGTGTCGGAATGGCAGTCGTACTGCACGTTGGCATCGCCCACGCCCTTGAGGAGCTGGGGGTGGGTTTCGAGCACGTGGTAGGATTCGAGGAACGCTTCCTGCGCCGTCTTCCAGTTGCAGGGCAGCTCCTTGGCGACGTGCACCGCGACATAGCGGTTCGCGATGTCCCAGTCCCTGAAGTGTTCGGGCAGGGGAGCGAGGAATTCGTCGAGGCTCGGCCCCTCTTGCGACGGGTTGATGAACACGAACCCGCCCCAGTGGCCGACGCGGGCTTCGGGGAGGTTGGACTTCTTCGCGTCGACGTGGCGGAAGTCCCAGGCGCAGGGGACCGAGGCGAGGGTGCCGTCGTTGTTCCAGGTCCAGCCGTGGTAGGGACAGCGCAGATTGTCGCCCGAACCCACACCCTCGCCGCGCTTGAACTTGGTCGAGCGGTGGAGGCAGGAATTGACGAAGGCGCGGACCGACATGTCGTCCTGCCGCACGACCACGTAGGACAGGTGCGCGACTTCGTAGGTGTAGAAGTCGCCCGGTTCGGGAATGTGATCCTCGCGGCAGACCCACTGCCAGGTCTTCTTCCAGATCTTCTCGATCTCCTGCTCGAAGATCGACTGGTCGAAGTAGCGATCCACCGAGACCGGCTCGCTCCCCAGGTACAGCGGCTCTTCCATCGCCAGGACCGGTGGCGGGGGAATGAGGTCGCCGGCGACGATCTGCTGGACGCTGGGCGCATCCGGGCAGCGGATGGCGGAGAGGTCTTCAGCCTCTGCCGGCTCGGGCAGGCCGTGGGGATTGATGGCGTCAAGCATCGGGTCTCTCCGGGGTGCCGCACTAAAACCGGCAGCATTGCCTGTTTTATGCCGCACTCCCCCGAGTCGCCTCAACCTAGTCCTTCCGCTAGGTATTCCAGACCAGTTCCACGCGGCGCAGGGCGCCGACGATTCCGGGCACGGGCGAGAGGTCCGAGTTCGGCCCGAGCGCGAAATCGGGGATGCGGCGCAGCCATTCCTCGAGCGTGATCGCCACCTCCTTGCGCGCGAGTTCCTGGCCCGGGCACATGTGCGGGCCGGAGCCGAAAGTGGAATGGCGCGCGCGCTTGCGCGACGGATCGATGGCGAGAGGATCGGGGTTCACGCGCGGGTCGAGACCATGAACCTGGGTCGGGATGGCGATCATGTCGCCGGCCTTCAGGTGAACGCCGTGGAACTCGATGTCGCGGCGCACCTCGCGGGCGATGGAGACAAGGCCGAAGCGGCGGAACAGTTCATGGACGACGGGCAGGATGTCCGCGCCGCGCTGCCGGAGATCGGCCCGCAGGGCGGGGTTCCCGGCCAGCTCGCGCATGATGAAGCCGAGCACGTTGACCACGGTATCGAGCCCCGCGATCAGCACCTGCGTGACGACGGACAGCGCTTCGTCACGGGTGAGGCGGCGTCCATCTCCGAGGTCGGCGTTTATCATCGCGCTGATCATGTCCTCGCCCGGCGTCTCGCGCCGGGCATCGACCAGTGGGCCGACGTAATCGAAGAAGACCGCCTTGGCCTCGTCGAAAGTCATGTCCATGCCGGGGCGGGTCATGCATTCGGCCCAGTGGCGTATCCTGGGCGCCTCGGATGCTTCGATGCCGACGAGCGCCATGAACACCCGGATCGGGAACTGCTCGGCATACTGGGCGGTGAAGTTGCAGTGCCCTTGCGCCGCGAAGCCCTCGATCAGGTCCACCGCGGTCTGGCGGATGCTCTCGGAAAGCCCGCGTATCGCACCGGGATTGAGATGCGCGTTGAGGAGCTGACGGTACGGGCGGTGCTCGGGCGGGTCGATGGTGGTGGGGATCAGGCCGTGCATCTCGCCCACTGACTTGGGCAGGACGATGATGCGCGAGGAGAAGCGTTCGGGGTCCGACTGGACTTCCTGCAGGGCCTCGCCACCCAGCGCGATCCAGTGTCCCTCGTTGCGGGGCGTCCAGACGACGGCGGGATTGCCGGCCGACAGATCGCTCCACGCCTTGTGGAACCCGTGTTCTGCAAGGCCGGGCGGCATGTAGATGTCGATATCGACGACGCGGTCGGCGGGTACGTGAGCGGGCGCTTCCATGGCGGTAATCCTCCTCGTGCTGTTTTGCCCGCGATCATGCGGCAGCACGGGGGTCTTGGCGCTTGGCGATAAGGATAGGGCCGGGAGGGACAGTCCGAGCTGCCTTTTCCCGCCCCGCGCGCCTCAGGCCCCTGCGCCTCAGGCCCCTGCGCGTCAGGCCATCGTCTCGCCGTTGTCGATGACGATGTTGGTGCCGGTGATGTGGCGGCCATCGTCGCAGGCGAGGTAGAGGACCATGTTCGCGATGTCGATCGGCTGGCCCATGCCGTGGTTGTGAGCCTGGTCGAGCCCGGCGTTGTCGGCGGGCAATTCGGCGAGCGCCTGTGCGGTCATCGGGGTAACGATGCCGCCCGGCGCGATCGAGTTGCAGCGGATGCGGTAGCCCTGTTCGCGGCAGTGGACCGCGATGGAGCGGGTCATGCCGATGATCCCGGCCTTGGCCGCGGCGTAGGCGGGGATCGCGCTGATGCCCTTGATGCCGCCGACCGACGCCATGTTGATGATCGAACCCGAGCCGTCCTTGCTCATGTGCGGGATTGCCGCCTTGCAGCCGAGGAAGGTCCCGCCTGCCATGACATCGGTCTGGAGCTTGTAGTCGTCCCACGAGAGGTCTTCGACCGTGCCGAAGCGGACGAGGCCGGCGTTGTTGACCAGCGTGTCGAGGCGGCCGAAAAGGCGCAGGGTTTCGGCCACGACCTCGCCCCAGCGGGCTTCATCGCGCACGTCCTGCTTCAGGAACACGCAGTTCGGAATTTCGGAAGCGACCTTCTGGCCGAGGTCTTCCTGCATGTCGGTGATGACGACCCGCGCGCCTTCGCGGGCGAGGACGCGAGCGTCCTCTGCACCCAGGCCCGACGCGCCGCCGGTGACCAGTGCCACCTTGCCGTCCATTTGCCCGTTGGCCAATTTGCCCATGGTGTCTCTCCTTATGCCGCCCAGTGGGCGTAGATCGGGTCTTCGTGGCCGAAGCAGCCGCGGATGCTGAGCGCCTCGTAGAAGCCGTCGCGTTCCATCGTCGAGGGGTGTGAATGGGTCCAGTCGGCGACGAAAGTGCGGCTAAGGATCAGCCACTTGCCGTCGCGCCGGACGTAGCGGTCGATATAGCGGCCGCCGGTCAGGATTTCGGTGCCTGCCTGGACCATCTGGGCCAGGGCATAATGTTCGCCCACGGCCTCGTCGCCGCGAACCTCGATCCATTCGTTGGCGACCGAGTGGAAGCACATCTCGAGGTTGTCGCGCACGAAGGCGGTGATATCGCGCGCGAAATCCTTGCCCGAGCCGTTCACGACACCCGAGATCACGGTGGAATCGTCGGTGAAGATCGAGGCGAGAAGATCGGCGTCGGCGCGGTCCACGCCGCGCGCATAGGCCATGCACAGGTCGTGGATCTCGGCGCGGGCAAGCGCGGCGTCGAGCGCGGCTTCGCGGGTTTCAGGTGCGGACATGGCAGTGTTCCTCGAACCGTTGGGGCGGGCGCAGGCGGCGTGGAAGGCAAGCAGCGCGCGGCCCGGATCGGCGGCGCCCTTGCCGCCGGCGGGCACGAAATGGGCAAGGCCGACGGGCGGATCGGAGCGCGCGGCGGTGGATGGCCGGTTGACGTTGCCGTCGAGCACGTAGGTGCGGTGGACGAGGCGCCATTCGTCCTCGCCGGCTTCGTTCGTCCGGCATTCGTGCCGGTCGAGATAGCGGCCGAAGACCCAGCGTTGCAGGTCCGCCTCCTCGACATAGGCGATCACGCTTGATTCCGAGATGGCGCGGCGGCCATCGACCCGGATCCAGCAATTGGACGTGCGGTGGAGCGTGGGCAGGGCAGTTTTCTGCGCGCCTGCCAGAATGTCGACCAGGGTTGCGGCCGGGCCCGCGAAGAAGCCGTAATCGACCGTGGCGCCGGGATGATAGGCAGAGCCGAGCAGGTTGCCATCGGCGCGGTCCACCCCGCGGCTGTGGTTGGCCAGGGCGTTGAGGATGCCGTGGCGGGCGATGAGATCGTCGGGTGTGACCATTGTCCTCGGGCTTCTTGCGAAAAAGAGCCCCGGTCGCGCTGGAGTTGTCGACCGGGGCCAGGGAGGATCTCAGGAGGTCAGAAGTTGTAGCCGACCGAAACGCCGAACTGGCGCGGCGGTGCGTAGCCGACGAGGCCCATGTAGCCGGGGCTGTCGTAGACGGTGGAGATATAGCGCTTGTCGAACAGGTTCTTGCCCCACAGGCCGATCGAGTAGCGCTTGTCCGGGCCGTACCAGGTCAGCATGCCGTCGACGTAGTAGGTCGGCTGGATCGACGAGCGCGGGGTGTTGACCACGGCAGTGTAGAACTTCTGCCCGGTGTACATCCAGCTTACATCGGCAACGATCGAGTTCCCGTTGTCCATCGTCTTGGTGTAGTTGAGGCCAAGCGTCGAAGCCCACTTCGGCGCGTTCTGGAGCGCGTAGCCCTTGAGGTTGAGGTACTCTTCCGCGACCGGATCGAAGTAGAGGAAGCTCTTGTACTTCGTGTCGAGGTAGGCGAGCGAGCCGCGCAGGGTGAGGCCTTCGAACGGGATCGCCTGGACTTCAAGTTCGAAGCCCTTGATCTCGGACTTGGCGGCGTTGAGGATGCGGTTGCCCTGAGTGTTGGTATCGGGATCGAAATAGATCTGGGCGACCTGCATGTCGCGGTAATTGGTGTAGAACACCGCGAGGTTGGTGCGCACGTGGCGGTCGAGGAAGTCGGCCTTGAGGCCCACCTCGAAGGTATCGACCTTTTCCGGGCCGTAGGGCGTGTCGCCGTCCGACGCGGTGCCGATGCGGCCGGTGAAGCCGCCCGACTTGAAGCCGCGCGCCCAGCTTGCATAGACCATCTGGTTCTGGCCGATCTCGTAATCGAGGCCGAGCTTCCAGCCGACGTTGTCCCAGCTCTTCTTGCCGCCGACGTCGATGTCGTGCGGGCCGGTGCGAAGGTCGCGGCCGACCTGGAGAGTCTCGCCATCGACGACGATGGTCGGGATGATGGCCCAGTTCGGATCGGTGAGCGCGGGCGCGCCGACGCCGTAGTCGAGCGTGGAGCGGGCGTTCACGCTGTCATGCGTGTAGCGCACGCCGGCCGACAGCTTCAGCTGGTCGGTAAGCTGGGTGTAGGTCTGCAGGAAGGCCGAGAACGATTCCGTGCCCTGGTCCTGTTCGTTGTACTGGACGAGGCCGGGAAGGGCGAAGTCCAGGTGGTACATCTGGTAGTGGTTGTAGTGCGTCTTCAGGTAGAACAGGCCCGCGACGGCGTTGAAATTGTCTCCCGCCTCGAAGGCGCTGCGCAGTTCCTGGCTGAACTGCCAGCCGCGGGTGCGGCGGCGCGTTGCGTTGTTGGTCTTCGCGGTGCCGTCCTGGTCGGTGTATTCGAACAGCGTGAAGCGCTTGTAGCCGGTGATCGCGGTGATGTCGCCCAGCGGGGTGTTGTCGTACTGGATCGTGCCGACGAAGAACTTCGTCGTCATGTCCGACTGGTCGGGCACTTCGTTGTTGCCGGAGTAGTACTTGTCGGGCGCCTTGCAGGGCTGGCCCTCGACCGAGCAGGGGCTCTGGTACATCGGCAGCTTGGCGCCGTTCCAGAACGTGCCTTCGGGAACGTAGTTGCCTTCGCCGGGCAGGCCGCCGTTGACGACGATGGGCGCGCCGTTGCGCGCGGCGACGTATTCACCCTGGAGCGTGATCCTGAGATCGGCGTTGGGCGTGATGTAGAGCTGGCCGCGCACCGCATCGACGTTCTTGCGGCCCATGTCTTCGCCGTTCCACACGTTGGTCGTCCAGCCATCGCGCTGGGTGTGGATGCCCGAGACCTTGAGGCTGAGGGTGTCCTCGACCAGCGGCGCTTCCACGGCGGCGCTGATGTCGAAGCGGTTCCAGTTGCCGTAGGTGCCCTTGACGTAGCCGTCGAACTTGCCGTCCGGCTGGTTGGTCACGACGTTGACGACGCCGCCGGTGGTGTTTGCGCCGAACAGGGTGCCCTGGGGACCGCGCAGGATCTCGACCCGGTTGGTGTCGTAGGTGTCGAGCAGCGCGCCCATCGAGAAGAACTGCGGCACGCCATCGACCACGATCGACACGGTGTTGCCGGCATAGGGATCGGGTTCGATCACGCCGATGCCGCGAATGGTGAAGACCGCGTTGTTGGGCGTATTGGCGAAGTTGTCGATCTGGACGTTCGGGACCGAGCCCTGAAGTGCCTGGAGCGTGGTGACGTTCATTGCCGAAAGCTGTTCGCCGCCGACCGCCGCGATCGAGATCGGCACGGTCTGGATGCTTTCCGCCTTCTTCTGCGCGGTGACGATGATTTCGCCGATGCCGCCGGTGGGCGCATCAGCGGCCTGGGCCTGATCGGGCGCGGCCTGCGCCATTGCCCCGGCGGGAACAGCCGCGAGCGCGATGGCGGAAAGACCGCTCATCAACTGGATTGCACGTGACACTTTCATTGCTTTCCTCCCCTCCAAGGGCCCCGGCGTTCGCGCCAGTCACCCGGTCCTGAACAGACTCGCCAATAACAGGCGATGCTGCCGGTTTTATCTGCCAGAGCCAGCCGATCCGGCTACTCATCCTTTTGTCAGGAGGTCTTGCCGAGGTGCGGAAGGCATGACAGGAGAATGTATATGGCCGGTTCGACGATGCAGAAGCGCATGCTCCAGGCAATGCGCCCCAGCGCGATGGAAGAAGGGGAGCCCAAGCGCTGGCAGCAGCGCAAGTCGGCGCGCACCCGCGAGAAGATGCTCGAGGCGGCGGTCGACTGCCTGGTCGAGGGCGGATATGCCGGACTGACGACCGCGCAGGTGGCCGAGCGCGCGCAAGTTTCGCGCGGGGCCATGCACCACCACTTCGCGACGCGGATGGACCTGGTGGCGGCGGTGGTCGAGCACATCTTCTACCAGCGGATGCGCGTGTTCCTCGACGATTACATCGCCGCGATGGCGCAGAGCCGGGGCGCGCTGCTGATCGACCTTGCCACCGACGCGCACTGGCGCAGCGTGCAGACGCGCGAATATGCGGCCTACCTGGAACTGGCGGTGGCGGCGCGGACCGACCACGAACTCAATGCCGCCTTCGAACCCGCCGCCCGCCGCTATGACGAGGTGTGGACGGCGGAGATGATCGAATCCTTCCCGCAGTGGCAGGACCAGTGGCAGGCGATGAAACTGGGCAGCGATTTCGCCATCGCGGTCCATTCGGGCCTGCTGCTGCACCGGCCGGTGCTGGGGCCCGAGCGCATCGAGCAGGTGCTCAGGCTGACCATCGCGACGGTGCGCGGGCTCTACGATCCGATAACCTGAGGCGCAAATCCGGCCGGACTGCCGGTTGCTCTCCGAAAGACCAGTATGCGCGCCGCGTCGGAGCGGACAGACATTCAGCGAAAGCCCCAGCGCCCGGCGCGGGGCAGAGTGGGAGATGATCTAATGGCAACCGTTGCAATCACCGGCGCAGGGCGCGGCATCGGCCTGGAGTTGGCCCGCCAGCATGTCGAAGCGGGCGACCGGGTGCTGGCGCTCGTGCGAGATCCCGCCGGCGCGAAGACCCTGGCGGACCTCGCCGCGGCATCGGCCGGCAAGCTTACCGTGCACCGCATGGACGTGGGCGACGATGCGTCCGTCCGTGCGGGCGCGGCGGACACCGGCAGCGAGCCGGTAGACGTCCTCTACAACGTCGCCGGGGTCAGCGGGCCCGAAGGCGCGGAACTTGAAAGCGCCGACTGGGATGCCTGGGACGAGACGTTCCGGATCATGGTGCAGGGGCCGCTGCGCGTGCTGCAGGCATTCCTGCCGCGACTGGGCGCCGGCGCGAAGGTCATCAACATCTCGAGCCAGCTTGCCGCTTCGACCTGGCCCTATGGCGGTTACTATGCCTATTCGGGCGCGAAGGCGGCACTGAACCGCATGATGCGTTCGGTCGCCATCGACCTCAAGGACCGTGGCGTGATCGTCGGGCTGGTCCATCCCGGCTGGGTGCAGACCGACATGGGCGGCGAAGGCGCCGACATCACTCCCGCCGAAAGCGCCGCCGGCATCCGCAAGGTCGCTTCCGACTGGACGCTCGAGCGTTCCGGAGACTTCCTCAAGTGGAACGGCGAAGAGCACGCCTGGTAAGGAGCGCGACACGATGCCGTTCACAGGACCGATCGAGGACCGCACCGCGATCCGCGAACTGATGGATACCCATGCCCACGGGGTGATGGCGCTCGACGCCGAGCTGTGGGGTTCGATCTGGGCGGAAGACGCCTATTGGGAGCTGCCGGAATATCCCGATCTCGGCGGCTTTTCCGGCAAGGCGGCGATTGTCGCCGGCTGGGTCGAGTCGATGAAGTACTACGGCCTCGACAATTGCACCAAGCAGATGGTCTATTTCATGCAGCCCGGCTCGATCGAGGTGGAGGGCGATACGGCGAAGGCGGTGGCTTATACCATCGAGATCTTCGACGATCCCGGCTCGGGCAAGCGCATCCACGCTACCGGTCGCTACGACGACGAACTGCGCCGCATCGATGGCGCGTGGAAGTTCACCCGCCGCTCCTATCGGACGGTGTTCGCGGACTGAACTGGCCGGACGCCGCCGCCCCGGTGGGACCGGGGCGGCGCGGTCTCGACGCATTCCCGTTTCCGCGTCACTTTCCGAGCGGGATGGCCTTTGCTTCGGCGCCGGGCAGCTCGGCCCCCATTGCCTTCGCCAGTGTCGGTGCGATCGCGCGCATGTCGATCTCGCCAAGGTTGCGTGCCGGGGCGACGGACTTGCCCATCACCAGAAAGGTCGAGCGCATTTCCGGCATCGCCGGGAAATAGCCGTGCATGCCCTTGTAGCGCGACGGCTTGGCGAGTGGTGCATCGGCCGCGAAGTTGCCCGCCAGTGCGCCGGGCTTCAGGTCGACATAGAACGATGCCTGAGGGTTTGCGCCCAGCCGCGCGATGTCGGCCTTGCCGATGACGCTGGCGATGCGGGCCTGCGGATCGGCGGCGAGGCCGGCGAGCAGGGCCTCTACCCTGGTGACAAGCGCGGCGTCGTCCGGCCGCGCAAGCACAACCGCGATGGAGCCACCCGACGGCCATGGCATCGCTTCCCAGGAAGCAACCTTGCCGTCCGGTCCCAGCGCGATCAGGCCCGCGTCGATGAAGGGGCGGAAGAGGTTGACCTCGGTATCGGTCGCGACGAAGCCGTGATCGCTGACGACGGCAATGGTGGCATCGGGACGTGCTGCCAGTTCCGCCGATACCAATGTGCCGACCGCCGCGTCGAGCCGTTCGAGAACGGCATTGGCCTGCGCTGACCCCGGACCGAAAAGATGCTCCTCGTGGTCGAGCGCGGCCAGATAGACGGTGACGAAATCGGGCTTCTTCGTTTCGATCAGGCGGGCGGCGAACCTGGCGCGGGTCTCGTCGCCGGCGATGCCTTCGTCGATGCCATCGGCATAGGCGCCGCAATCGTGTTCGAGCGCGTCATAGAGGCCGTCCGTGGACAGCGCGCGGACGAGCTTGCGGTCGTCGGCGTGGCCAGAGCGCCAGATCTGGGGAAGGTTGTAGGACAAGGCCTTGACGCCGACGCTCACCGGCCAATGGACGTTGGCGGTGGAAAGCCCGGCCTTGTGGGCTGCATCCCACAGGGTGCCCGTCCTGATGTCCTCGGCATACCAGTACCAGCCGCCATAGTTCACCTGCTTCGGATCGAAGGTCGTGTTCGAGACGATGCCGTGGCGCGCCGGGGCGACGCCCGTGATCAGCGTGGTGTGGCTGGGATAGGTGACCGTGGGCAGGTTTCCGGTGACGCCGGTGGCGTAGCTGCCTTCCTTGAGGAAACGGCGCAGGTTGGGGATCTTGAGACCGCGCCGTTCGGCTTCCAGAACGTCGCCGGGCCGCAGGCCGTCGATCGAGATGAGCAGGACCGGCGTCGTGCGGGTCGCGGCGCTCGCCGCGACGGGCGCCGTGCTGCCAAGCAGCACGACGCCCGCGACGAGGGCCTTTGCGGTCGAAAGGCCGCGCATTGTCAGAACCCCGCCTTGAGCGTGACGAAGACCTGGCGCGGTGCGCCCGCGAGCAGGGTCTGGTTGTCGCCGCTGAAGCCGAAGCCGTTGGACCCGATCGTGGCGACGTAGCGCTTGTCGAACAGGTTCACGGCATTGAGCTGCAGTTCGACCGGCTGGCGCTGGCCGATGTCGAGGCGGTAGCCGATGGTCGCGTCCACCAGCGCGCGGCCGGGGACCGACTGGTCGTTGAGGTAGGTGAAGTAGCGCTTGGACATGTAGTTGACCCCGACGCGGCCGAACACGGTCTGGCTGTCATACGACAGTTCGCCGCGCAGGAGATGCTTTGGCGTGTCGACGACGGTCTTGCCAGCGGTCGCGCGGACCACCGTGGTGCCGCCCGCGGTGATGGTCACGTCATCGCGGTAGGTCGTGTCGTTGTAGCTGTACGAAGCGAACGCGCCGAAGCCGCCGGGGAGCTTCACGTCCACCGCCGCCTCGATGCCGAGTGCGCGGACCGAGCCGACGTTCTGCAGCACGTTGGCCGAGCCGACGACGCCGACCGAAGTCGGGATCACCAGCAGCCTGTCGCGGAAGTTGACGTAGTAGCCTGCGAGCGAGGCGTTGATGACGCCGGTGTTGTAGCGCAGGCCCGCCTCCCAGGTGTCCGAGCTTTCGGGCTTGAGTTTGTCCTTGATCGCATTGAAGCCGGCCTGCGTGGTCGAGAACGGGCCGCTGGTGGCCGATGCCTGGTAGGCGCGCGTCACCTGGGTGAAGCCCGCGAAAGCCTCGAGCCCGTCACCAAGCTTGTAGTTCAGGCCGACGTGCGGCTGGAACCAGTCCTCGACCTTGATGTCGCCGGTGGCGAGGCCGCTGACGTTGACCAGCGCGAACGCGTTGGTGTCGACCGAATAGCCCTTCCAGCCAAGGTTCACCTTGAGATCGCCGAGGTCGACGTCGTCGGAGACGTAGTATTGCAGCGTGTCGGTCTCGAAGGCGATGGACCACTGCGTGTAGAACGGGTTGTGCTGAAACTTCAGGTGGTCGCGGCCGGGGTTGGTCCGGCTCTCATAGGCATAGAACTTGCGCGACTGGATGAAGTCGTTCTTCTCGTACCAGCCGCCGACGGTGAGTTCGTTGATGCCGAACGTGCCCGAAAGCGCGGCGAACACGCCCTTGCGCTTGATGTCGTATTCGGTGGTGCGCAGCGCCATCGGCACGCCGGTGGGGCTGTTGACGTATGGGCTGCCCCACGTGCCCTGGCCGTCGTTCTCGTGGTAGTAGCCCTTGACCTTGAAGGTCAGCGCATCGCCCAGCGGCGTGGTGAGGCCGAGCGAGGCGAGGGTGTCCTTGCGCAGGCCCGAGGCATCGTAATAGGCATCGTCCGCCGAAGCGATCGGGCTGGGGTAGGTGGTGCCCGCCGCGGCGTTGAGCGGGGCGGTGCCGGTGTCGCCGCGGTTGGCGGCGATGTCGGCCACGCGGACCGCTTCGGCATAGCGCGAGGGGCCGAAGTTGTCCCAGTCATAGCCGAGACGCTGGATCATCGCGAGGCTGAGATCCTGGTAGTCCTGCTCGGCGCGGTCGGAATAGCTGACGTAGCCGTCGAGTTCGGTACCGCCGCCCAGCGGGAGCACGCCCTTGGCGTTGACCATCAGCGTGCGCTGCTTGCCGTCGCCCTTCCACTTTTCGCCGTCCTGGTACTGGACCGAAGCGAAGGCGCGGGCGCCATCGGTGGTGCCCAGGCCAATGCGCGCAAAGCCGCGCCAGGTGTTTTCCGAACCGTAGGATGCGCTGGCGGTAACGCCGAGGGCGTCCTTGGGATCGATCGAGAAGAACTCGAGCGTGCCGCCGAGATTGTTGGTCGACTGCGCGGTGATCGAGCCGGAGCCCTGGCTGACGCGGGTGACGCCGATGTTCTCGGGGCTGATCGCGCGGCTGATGTGCAGGCCGTTGGCGTTGCCATAGGACATGTCGCCCAGCGGGATGCCGTCGATGTTGAAGCCAAGCTGGTTCTGGCTGAAGCCGCGAATGGTGACGCGGGTCGACCATTCATAGGTGCCGAAGGCGTCGGCGGACTGGAAATTGACGCTGGGCAGCTTCTCGATCGCCTTCAAGGGGCTGGTGCCCGAGGCGAGAATGGTCAGCTCCTGCGTGGAAAGTTCCTGCACCTGCCGGGTCTGTCCCTGGCCCATGACGACGATTTCGGCGGCGGCCGCATCGGAAATGGCTTCAGGGGCGACCGGTGCAGGTGCGGCTTCTTCGGCGGCGAAGGCCGGGGCGGCGACAAGCGAAGTGCTGGCGAGCAGCACGGCGACGATACGCATGATTTGATCCCTCATGCCACTTGAGTGTGGCGGGATCGCCGCTAGGCCTTCGCTGTTGCAGCATCATGCAAGTTTGACGACAGATCAGGGTCATAGCCGTGACGGAACGGTGACGGACCGGCCCCTTCAGGTTTCCTTGAGTGTGTTGAGGTCATGTTGTGTTGGTAGCCATGTTCCGTCGAGAGGTCCGTTTTGGGTGAAGATGGCTTTTGCGGTGTCGGCGGGGTTTGGGTGGCGTGTGGCGAGGGTGGTGAGGCGTGTGGCGAGGGGGTCGTCTACCGGGCCGTTGGCGCCGGTGAGGTGGTGGAGCCAGGCCTTGATGCCGGCGAGGATCGCGGGGCACTGGCGACCGGCCCGTGCATTGGCGGCGAGCGTCTCGAGCCAGCGCTGGGGGATCTTCTGGCTGCCGTCCATCGCGATCTGGATCAGGCGGTGGTCGAGCGCGGGATTGGCGAAGCGGTCGATCAGCGCGTCGGCATAGGCGGCAAGGTCCTGGCCGGGCGCGGGCGTGATCGTCGGAGCGGCTTCCTCGCGCATCAGGCGGATGGCGAGGTGGCGCAGGGCCGGATCGGCAATCGCTTCGTGGACGCAGGCATGGCCCGCCGCGAGGCCGCAGTAGGCGAGCAGCGAATGCGCGCCGTTGAGCATGCGCAGCTTGGCGGTCTCGTAGGGGCCGACCTCGTGCACCAGCTGCGCGCCGACCGCTTCCCACCCGGGGCGCGGGCCGGCGAAGCGGTCCTCGATCACCCACTGGCTGAACGGCTCGGTCACGACGCAGGCCTGATCGTCCAGCCCGTTCAGCGCGTCCGCCACCATCGCGCGGTCCTCGTCCGTTGTCGCGGGGACGATGCGGTCGATCATGGTCGAGGGGCAGGTGCAGTTCGCCTCGAACCATGCGACGAGATCGGGCTCGTGGCGTTCGAGGTACTGGCGCATCAGCCGCTCGAGCTTCGCGCCGTTGTCGGCAAGGTTGTCGCACGGCAGCAGGGTCACGCCGGGCAGCCCCGCCTTGCGCCGGGCGAGCAGGCCTTGCGCGACGAAGTAGTAGAAGCTCAGCGAATGGGCGAGTTCGAAGTCGAGATCCCCGGTCTCGCCGCGGCAATAGCCCTTCTCGGTCACGGTCAGGCTGACCACGCGGGTCGTGGGCGAGGCAACCGCGGCGATCACGCTTTCCGGCTCCTCGCTGGCGACGAGGACATTGCGCACCGATCCCACGACGCGAAGGCGCGTGCCCTCGCCCGAACGCTCGGCCAGGGCATAGAGCCCATGCTGCGGGTTCATCTGCCGCGCCACGCCGGGCGAGCGCAGCGAGACGCCGGTGATCGCCCAGTCGCGGTCCCCCAGGTTCATGGCGGCGTCGGTGTACCAGGCCTGGTGCGCGCGGTGGAACGCGCCGATGCCGAAGTGGACGATGCCCACGGCCTGCGCGTCCCTGTCGTAGAGCGGTCGCGCGACGGCGGGAGGAAGGCTCGCCAGGGCTTCGGGCGAAAGTCTCGCGGCTTGCGTCACAGGCGGTACGCCTTCTTCGCCAGATCGTACGACAGGTCCCGGGCCAGCTCCGCCGCTTCCCAGTCCTCGATGCGGTGTTCGGCGACCAGTTCGGCGAGGAACCCGCAGTCGATCCGCCGCGCCACGTCGTGCCGCGCCGGGATCGAGAGGAACGCGCGGGTATCGTCGTTGAAGCCGACGGTGTTGTAGAAGCCCGCCGTCTCGGTGGTCATGCGGCGGAAGCGGCGCATGCCCTCGGGGCTGTCGTGGAACCACCAGGCCGGGCCGAGCCTGAGGCAGGGATAATGCCCGGCAAGCGGCGCGAGTTCGCGGGCATAGGCGCTCTCGTCGAGCGTGAAGAGGATGATCGACAGGTCGCGCTCGTTGCCGAAGCGGTCGAGCAGCGGCTTCAGGGCATGGACGAAGTCGGTGCGGGTGGGGATGTCGGCGCCCTTGTCGCGCCCGAAGCGTTCGAACACCTGCGCGTTGTGGTTGCGGAACGATCCGGGATGGATCTGCATGACGAGCCCGTCGTCGAGGCTCATCGCCGCCATCTCGGTCAGCATCTGGGCGCGGAACAGCTCGGCCTCGGCGGGGGTGAAGGCGCCCGCGACGATCTTGCCGAACAGGGCCTCGGCCTCGCTGGCAGGGAGGTTGGCGGTCGCCGCGGTCGGGTGGCCATGGTCGGTACTGGTCGCGCCCATCGACGCGAAGAAGGCGCGGCGCTGGCGGTGCGCGGCGAGATAGCCGGTCCAGGTGCGGCAATCCTCGCCGGTGAGGTGCGAGAGCAGGTCGAGGTTGGCGCCGAAGCCCTCGAAGTCGGGATCGACCACCGGGTCGGGGCGATAGGCGGTGATCACGCGGCCCTTCCAGCCCGAAGCCCGGATCGCGGCGTGATGCTCGAGGCTGTCGAGCGGGCTCTCGGTCGTGGCCAGGACCTCGATGTTGAACCGTTCGAACAGCGCGCGCGGGCGGAAGGCGTCGCTGGCCAGCATCTCGGTGATCGTGTCGAAGTAGAGGTCGGCGGTCCCGGCGCACAACTGCACGCCCATGCCGAAGGCCTCGGCGAAGACCCAGTCGAGCCACATGCGCGACGGCGTTCCCCGGAACAGCCAGTAGCGCTCGGCAAAAAGCCGCCACGCCGCGCGCGGGTCGACCTGCCGGTTGCGCACGCCGAGGTCCTCCAGCGCCACCCCTTGCGAGTAGAGCATGCGGAACACGTAATGATCCGGCACCAGCAGCAGCTCGGTCGCGTTGCCGAAGGTCCCGTTCCCCGCGAACCAGCGCGGATCGGTATGCCCGTGCGGGCTCACCACCGGCAGACCCCGCACGCTCGCATACAACTCCCGCGCCAACCCACGCACCGATGGATCCACCGGAAGCAACCGGTCCGGATGAAGCTCAAGTTCGCGAGGCATCAGTCTTCCAGTGCAGTGAAGGTGAAATTGCGGAACCTGGTCTCGCCGGGGCCCGCAGCGTAGAGGCCGGGGCGGAGCATGAGGAAACCGCCGCGCACGTTGTGGTGGTAGCCTGACACTTCCATGCCGCGGTCGAACTTGCGCCACGTCTGCCCGCCGTCGCCCGAAGTGTGGTAGCTGACGATATGTCGCCGGTTGGTCACGCGGATGCGCATGGCGGTGCCGTGGGGATTGGCGGGGCGGCCGCGTTCCATCCCGTACTGGTGGGTGACGAAGCGTTCGGCATCGAAGCCGAGGCCGGCGTAGAGCTTGTCGTCGTAGAACAGCACCAGGCCCGCCGTGGCGCCGGGCGCGAGTTCGATGTCGCATTCGAACCGGTAGGACGTGTCGCCCGCGATCAGGAGGAGCGGCGAACCGGTCGATGGGGCGAGGCCCTTGCCCTTGAGGAGCAGGGTGTTGCCGACCACGCGCGCGCGGCTTGCCTCGTCCGGCGAAGGACGGAAGAACGACCACTTGGTGCCCAGTTGCAGGCGGGAGAAGTCGTCCGACAGCGCCATGCCATGGGGCAGCGCCTCGCCGCCCTTCGGTTTGGCGAGGGGGCGCGAGAGGTCGCCGCCCGTCATGCGGAACCAGCCATCGGCGGTCCATTCCACCGGATCGAGCAGGCATTGGCGACCCAGCGTCCAGAAGCCGTTCTCGAAGCCGTGATAGAGGCTCCACCAGGTGCGGTCCGGCCCTTCGACGAGGCTGGCGTGGCCGCGCGACCACCAGGCTTCGCGGATGTCGGTGGTGCGCACCAGCGGATTGCCGGGATGCTGTTCCCACGGCCCGTGGATCGAGCGCGAGCGCGCGGCGATGACCATGTGGCCGGTGGGTGGTCCTGCGGTTCCGCCCACGGCGGTCAGCATGTAGAACCACTTGCCGACGCGGTGAATCTTGGGGCCTTCGGGCGCGAAGCCCTCGACGTCCCATTCCTCGGGATAGCGCCAGGGATCGTAGACGTGTTCCACGGGGCCGGCGAGGCTGAGGCCGTCGTCCGAGAGACGCACGCGGTCTCCGCCGGATAGGAACAGCCAGCGCGAGCCGTCTTCGCCCACCGCATGGCACGGGTCGATATGGTTGGGCAGGCCGAGGGGCTTGGGTTCGCTCCACGGTCCGTCGATATGGTCGGCCCAGATCACGAAGGTGTCGTTCTGCGGAGAGGCCTTGACCGGGATGTAGAGGTAGTAGCGACCCTTGTGCCGGTCGAGGCTGACCGCCCAGACCGAGCCGATGTTCCTGTGAAGCGCGGGCTTCCTCGGCGCCCAGTTCACAAGATCGCGCGAGTGCCAGATGAGCAGGCCGGGATAGCTCTCGAAGCCGGAGAAGGTGAGGTAGTAGTCCTTGCCGTCCTTGAGGATGGCGGGGTCGGGGCGGTCGCCGGCGAGGACCGGATTGAGGAACGTGCCATCCCCGAGGTCGGCGATGCGCTGGTTGTCGAGCCCGCGCTTCCAGCGGGGCGCGGAAGCGGTGGCAGCGGTAGCCGGCCCGGCAAGCGCGGGCAGCGGCGTTGCAAGGCCGAGCGCGGCAATGGCGGCCGACTTCATCGCATCGCGCCGGTCCACGCTCACAGCGCCAGCCCCGTCGTGCGGGCCCACGCGCGCCACAGTTCTGGCCAGACCTCTACCGGCTTGCCCACCGCCTTGCGAAGGCCGAAGCCGTGGCCGCCGTGTTCGAACAGATGGGTTTCCACGCGAATGCCCCGTTCCTTCAAGGCGGAACGGAGCAGCAGTGTATTGTTTACCGGCACGGCATCGTCATCCTCTGCGTGGAGCAGGAAAAAGGGCGGGGCATCGGCCGGCACGTTGCGGTGCGGCGAATGCGCCGCTTCCACTGCGGGCGAAGCGGCCTTGCCAACCAGCAACTCGCGCGAGCCGGGGTGGGCATCGGGTGCCGACATCGAGACGACCGGATAGATCGGCGCGGCGCTGTGCGGCCTTGCCGAAAGACGGTCCGCCGCATCGGTCGCGTCATAGACCGGCGCGGCAAAGCGCGTGGCCAGATCGGCGCACAAGTGGCCGCCGGCCGAAAAGCCCATGGCCGATACGCGTTCGGGATCGATGGCGAAGTCGCGCGCGCGGTGGCGGATCAGGCGCATCGCGCGCTGGGCATCGGCCAACGCGACGTCCGGTCCCGTGGCCCAGCCTTCGCCAGGGAGGCGATAGAACAGGACGAAGGCGGTAAAGCCGCGCGCCGCAAGCCAGCGGCCCATTTCATAGCCTTCCTTGTCGACCACGACCCAGCGGTAGCCGCCACCCGGTGTCAGCAGGATCGCGGCGCCATTGGGCCGATCCGGACGGAATACCGCCAGGCGCGGGCGGCTTATGCCCCAGACCGCGCGGTCCGTGACGAGGCTGTCGGCCGACCGTTCCTGCACCGTTTCGGTGAGCGACCTTGCCGGAAGGCCGGGCGCGCCCCTGGGCCATAGATCCATCGTCTCGGCCGGCTGCGGCAGGCCGGGCGGGAGCGAGCCGGGCGCGACCGGTGGCGGCGTCTGGGCCAGTGCAGTCTTCGCGGCGGCGGCCGAGACGAGCGAGGCGGCGATGAAGGATCGGCGGTCGACGGTCACGGCGGCTCCGTTTGGCAAGCGGAAGTTCGCGAAGGGGATTGGCCGGGCGCGAAAAGGGAGGGATGCGCCCGGCCAGAGGGAGTGGTGGATCGGGATCAGTACTTGAGGCGCGCGCCCACCAGGATGTTGCGCCCGAAGTGATTGTTCTCGTAATTCCGCTGCGTTTCTATGTCGGTGTAGCGGTAGCGATAGGTGTCGAGGAGGTTGTTGCCCTCGACCGAGACTTCCAGCCAGTCGTTCACCTTGTAGCGAACCGAAGCGTCGACGTTCCACATCGAGCCGTAGCCTTCGAGCAGGTTGCCGGTGCCGCTGGCGCCTTCGTGGTAGGCGCTGCGGTAGGTGCCCATGACGCGCGCGGAGAAGCGGCCGTCATCGTAGTAGAGCGTGCCGTTGTAGGCGCGCTTCGACACGTTCGCGAGCGTGCTGGTGAGCGTCACGTTGTTGAGCGGGCCGAGGTTGCCGTTGGGCAGGCGGGCGACGGTGATCGGGCCCTGGAGTTCGTATTCCGCGCTCGACGAGATGAAGGTGGCGTTGGCGATCACGCCGAAGTTCCCGAGGAAGCCTTCGGCAAAGATCTTGAAGGGCACCTGCGCGGCGAATTCCCAGCCCTTGAGCGTGGCACCCTCGCCGTTGACCGTGGTTGCCAGCGTCCAGCGATCCTCGAGCAACTGCGACGGGTTCAGCGCAGCCGGCGAGTTCGGGCTGAGCGAGGAAATCGGCGCGCCGGTCTGGGCGTAGGTCAGACCGGTGATCGAGGCGCTGCGGGTGAAGGTGTGCACCGCCTTCTTGAACCATGCCGCCGAAAGCACGGCCTGGGGAGCGAAGTACCATTCCACGCCGAGGTCGTAGTTGGTGGCGCGATAGGGTTCCAGATAGGGGTTGCCGGTGCTGACGCGGTAGTTGAAGCCGTCGGCCGAGCCGCCGGGCGTCAGCGAACCGAGCGTCGGGCGGGTCATCACGTCGGCGATGGCGGCGCGCACGATCACGTTCTCGGTGGGGTAGAGCGCGAGGTTGGCCGAGGGCAGCCAGTCTTCGTAGCTGCGCTTGACCGTGGTCTGCACCGAGCCGACGAGACCGTAGGAGGACTGGTCGGTCTTGACGTACCGCATGCCTGCATTGAGCGCATAGCGCAGGCCCAGCAGCTCACCCTTGGCGTCGAACTGGAGATAGCCGCCCTTGGTGGTCTCCTGCACGCCCCGGTTGTTGCCGGCATCGAGAGCCAGCGGGCGTTCGTAGAGCTTGGTCAGCGCGGTCGTGGCGTCGAGATTGGGCACCAGCCACGAATTGGTGTTGCCCGCGGGCTGACCCGCGTTGCCGAGGTTGAACACCTGGCCAAGCGCCGCCGTCACCGGGATGCCATAGACAGCGGTGGGGCCGAACACCGAGGAGGCGGAGCAATTGATCGTGCCGAAGATGCGGTCGACGCCGCCGTTGCCGCAGACCGCGGTGTCGCGGGTAAAGGCTTCGGTATCGAAGTTGAACCGGCGCCACATGCCGCCCGCCTTGATCGTGAAGCCTTCGGCCACGTCCCATTCGGTACGAAGCTGCACGGTCTTGAAGCGGTTCACGACGCTCGACGGGCGGTCGCGGATTTCGGCGAGCTGGAAGTTCGCCGGATCGGTGACGCTGGTGCCGAAGGTCAGCTTCGGGTGCTTCATGTCGGTGTAGTCGAACGAATAGCCCTGGGCATCGCGGTCGTCGAAGATCATCGTGGTCTCGACCGGGATTTCGGCATTCGACTTGGAGAAGCCGCCGAGCAGGGTGAAGCGCAGGCTGTCGCCGATGTCCTGGTCCCAGGTGCCGCCCACCTGATAGAATTCGGTGCGGCTCTTGCGCAGGTAGTGCTCGGTACGCACCCAGGCATCGTTCAGCGTGGCCGAGACCATGTTGCCGTTGTCGTCGTAGACCGGGTCGACCACGTCGATCGAACGCTCGTTGGAGCGCAGCAGGACTTCGCCCCACTGCTCCTCGCGCTTCGCGTCGAAGCGGGAGAACAGGCCGTCGATCGAGAACTTCGTCGCATCGGTTGGCGCGAACTGGACCGAGCCGGTGATGCCGAGGCGCTCGCGGTCATGCTTCACTTCGCCGTAGCGCGGGATGCGCGGGTGGAAGGCGAGGGCGGCCTCGTCGCAGGCATCGCTCTCGACGTAAGTGCCGCCGCTGTTGGGACGGGTGAAGCACGGGGTCCCATCGACCGAGTCGAAGCGCGCCTGGGCCCAGCGGACCGAGTTGTTGCCAAGCTCCAGCACGCGGGTCTTCTGGTACGCGGCGGACAGCGAGATGCCGAAAGTGCCGGCGTCGTTGCGCCAGCTCAGCAGCCCGGCAAGGCGCGGGCCGACGTAGTCCGACAGGTCGTTGTAAGTGCCGACGACCGATGCGACGCCGGTGAAGCCGGCCTTGCCACCCAGCGGATTGCCGGTGTTGAGATCCACCACCGCGCCGAGCGAGCCTTCGTCGAGGCTGGCTTCGGCGGTCTTGTGCACGACGATCGAGCTGAACAGTTCCGAAGCGAAGACGTTGAAGTCGAACGCGCGGTCGCGGTTCGCCGAGGCGCCGTCGGTCGAGGTGGCGACCGTTTCCATGCCGTTGACGCGGACGCGGGTGAACTGGCTGGACAGACCGCGCACGGTGATCGCGCGGCCTTCGCCGGCATCGCGCGAGATCGAGATGCCGGGAATGCGCTGTAGCGATTCGGCAAGGTTCTGGTCGGGGAACTTTGCAATGTCTTCGGCAACGATGGCGTCGACCGCGCCGACGGCGTTCTTCTTGACGTTGATCGCAGCCTGGAGCGACTGGCGGAAGCCGGTGACGACGATGGCGTCGGTCGGGGGCGCTGCATCTTCGGCTACGGCCTGGGGTTCGGGAGCGGCGGTCGCGTCCTGGGCGAAAGCAAGGCTCGGCGCGGCAAATGCGCCACCGGCCAGCAGGGCCATCTTCAAAAGCGAAACGCGCGAAACGTGACTAGGCATCTTCAATCCCCTCGATGCCCTTTTCAGGGCTATTGCTACCGGTGTCAAAGGGGAAGGCGCGCTTGCGCCGATTTCTCCCAGCCACCACTGCTCCCACGTGCCTCGACCCACCGCGCGGCGGGCCTGGCATGCTCTGTCCGTTTCCCTCTCGGCACTCTCGTGTCTCATTGGGTAACCGGTGTCATTATTTATTGCCCTCGCATCGCCGCTCTGTCAATAACCGTAGCAATGGGAGAGTCGCTAATGCGCAAGATACTGCAAAAAGCCACGTTTTCAGCCATTCTCACGGTCATGGCGGCAACTGTCGCAGGGGCGGAGCCCCATCCGGCGGACCCGACGAAGGGCGGTGTGAACGGTCGAATCATCCGGGTCACGACTCTGGCGAAGAACGGTCCCGGCTCGCTCGCCGAAGCGCTTGCGGCCAAGGGGCCGCGCATCGTCGTTTTCGAGGTCGGCGGAGTGATCGATCTCGGGCGCGATACGCTCGATATCACCGAGCCCTACCTTACCGTTGCGGGGCAGACGGCGCCGTCGCCCGGCATCACCATCGTCAAGGGCGGGATCGATCTTCGGACGCACGACGTCGTGCTTTCGCACATCAGGGTCATGACCGGGGCCGACGGGCAGGCGAAGCTTTCGGGCTGGGAAGCGGATGCCTTCTCGACCGTCGCCGCGCACAACGTGGTGGTCGAACATTGCAGCTTCCTCTGGGCGCTGGACGAGAACATGTCCGCGTCCGGACCTCGTTTCAGTGGTAACTCCGTGGCGGAATGGCGCGCCGGAACGAGCCACGACATCGTCTTCCGCGAGAACCTTGCCGCCGAAGGCCTCGCCAATTCGAGCCATCCGAAGGGCGAGCATTCGAAGGGCTCGCTTATCCACGACAACGCCACCAACATCACCTTCTACCGCAACATCTGGGCGCACAACGTGGAGCGTTCGCCTCTGGTCAAGGGCGGTGCGCAGGTCGCGATGATCAACAACGTCATCTACAACCCCGGCCATCGCGCGGTGCACTACAACCTGATGAACCTCGAGTGGACCGGGCACGACTATGTGACCGGACAGATCACCGCCGTGGGCAATGTCATGCGGGGCGGCAACGATACCGATCCGGGATTGCCGTTCCTGATGCTCGGCGGCGACGGCGATCTCCAGTACTTCGGCAAGGACAACCGCGCGGTGGATCGTCACGGCAATCCGCTTCCCCAGTTCGGTCGCTATGGCGAGACGAAAGCAAGGCTGATTGCCGCGAAGTCGCCGCTGGTGGACATTTCCCGCTATAGCGTGCTGCCTTCGAACGACGTGGAGACGTCGGTTCTCCAGACCGCCGGTGCCCGCCCCTGGGACCGCGCGCCCGATGACATCCGCGTCATGTTCTTCGTCGCCGAAGGGCGGGGCGACATCATCGACGACGAGAAGCAGGTCGGCGGCTATCCCCACCCGGTTGCCACGTTCGCGCCCTTCGTCGAGGCGGACTGGAACCTCGACACGATGACGCCCAGGTCGGGGCGCTATCCGGGGCAGAAGGCCGGTGCGCAGGAAAAGCTGTCCACCCGCGACCAGCAGATGCGCCAGCCATGACCGCGATGCTCGCGCTGTTCATGGCCGCCGCTCCGCCGATGGCCGTGATCGACGAGGCCGATACCGTGCGGCGCGAGCCTCCGCCGCACGGGGCCATCGGCATGAGCACGGCCTGGCGCATCAGCGACTTTGCGCCGCAGCCTCGCCGCATGGAGTTCCGCCGCCGCACGCTCGATCCCGGGGCGGCCATCGGCGAACATCCGATCGCGCACGATGAGGTCTATTACGTGCTCGAAGGCGAGGGCGAGGTCGTGTCCGACGGCCAGCGCGCCACGCTGAAGCCCGGGATGACCGCCTATCTCTATGAAGGGGCGATAGTCGGGATCCGGCAGAAGGGCGACAGGCCGCTCGCGCTCATCATCGCCTATCCGGTGAAGGAAGCGCCGGTCAGCTCCCTGGCTGGACGTAAGGGCCAGTAGCCCAAAGCTCGCGCTCCCACTTCCGCGGGTCGCTGGCGATGGAGGCCGTGCCATCGCCTACGACCAGCGTGGCACGGTCCGGAAGCGTGTAGGCGGTCCAGTCGGCGAGACCCGGCCTGCCTGTCCTTGCAAGGCCCGCAAAGGCGCCCATCATCAGGTCCCGGGTCATCCGTGCGCCCAAGTCGGTTCCACTCATGCTGCCCGGCGCATCCAGCGTGCCGAACACATAGGGAATGTCATCGGTGTGCGCCGCGCCGCGCAGGGGATCGAGCGGCGAAGGCCGGTCGAACTGGTAGACCCAGGTTTTCGTCGCGCCTGCCCTTGCCCGTTCATCGGCTTCGATCACCTGCCCCGGCCACGAGCGGCCTGCGGTCGTGGCGGCATAGAACACCTGCTCGGGCGTCCACTGCGGATGCTGCCGGCGATATTGCGCGACGACCCAGTCGACGTCGAGATCGATCTTGATCTCCGGCGCGATGCGGGCGGCGAGATTGTCCCAGTCAAGACCGCGCAACCTGGGCCCGCGCGGGTCGATGAAGGCGCGCGTCTCTTCGCGCACGTTGCCCAGGATCATCGGAATTTCGAGGGACTGCGGCGCGGCGTCCGGCCAGAAGGGGTGGCGCGGCAGGTTGGTCATGTCGAGCACGGGGCCCATGTAGAGACCGCCGCCCATGACGGGATCGGTCGCGCCCAGCGCATCGACGATCCGCTCGACCGGCAGGGTGCGCAGCAGTTCGACGTCGCGGGGCTGGAGACCGAGCGCGGCGAACAGCGCCTGCGTGCGCTTCCACGCATTGTTGGGCCCGCTGGCGACGACCTGTTGCCCGCTCATCGTCGCGGCGCAATGGAACAGGCCCCTGGCGGCGGGCATTGCCATGAGCGTCGCGATCTTCGCGCCGCCACCGGACTGGCCGAACACCATGACCCGCGCCGGATCGCCGCCGAAATCGCGCACATGGTCGCGCACCCATTCCAGCGCGAGGACAAGGTCGAGCTGGCCGAGGTTGCCGCTGTCGGCAAACCGTGCGCCGAAGGGCTTGAGCCAGGCATGGCCCAGCGCATTGAGCCGGTGGTTGACGGTCACGACCACGACATCGCCCTGCGCGGCAAGCTTGCCGCCGTGGGTGAGCGGGTCCGTCACCGTGCCGTTGGAATAGGCGCCGCCATGGAAATAGACCATGACCGCGCGGCCTGCCCGGGGGTTCGCGTCGGGCGTCCAGACATTCAGGAACAGGCAGTCCTCGGACTGCGGCAGGTCCGGATTGCCGCGCTGGGGGGCGATCGGTGCGAAGGTCTGCGCCTTGGCCGGGTTTCCGTTCCACGGCTCGGGCAGCGCTCGCTCGAAACGGGCGGCACGGCCATAGCGTATGCCCTTGAAGGCGAGAACGCCGTCCTCACGCATCCCGGTGAACCGCCCGACCCTGGGATCGCGCGCGCGGGCCAGCACCGGCGTTGCGGCCAGCGCGGCGCCTGCGCCGAGCACGGCGCGCCGGGTAAGGTCAGCGCCGGACATCGCCGCCATCGGCCGAGAAGGCCGCAAGTTCCGCCCCGTCGATCAGGCAGAAGTCGCCCGGCAGCGAATGCTTGAGCGCGGCAAGCGCCAGTCCGCATTCGGCCATCGCCTGTTCGTTGCCACCCTTGAGGAACTGGTGCAGCACGCCGGCGGCAAAGGCATCCCCGGTGCCGATGCGGTCGACGATACCGGTCACGTCGATCTCTCCGGTCTGGTGCTTGCCCGTGCGCGTATCGACGCGCGCGGCAAGGCGATGGTGGTCGCTGCTGACCACGTGCCGCGCGGTCGATGCCACGAGTTCGAGGTTCGGAAAGGCGGCGAAGGCCGCATCCACCGCCTCGCGTCGCCGTTCCGCGCCGTCGCCGGAAAATGTCCTGCCAAGCAGGAGCGAGATGTCGCGGTGGTTGCCGATCAGCACCCGCGCCGCGCCGACAAGTTCGGTCAGTATCGAGCGCGGGTCGCTGTCCCAGCTTTCCCACAGCTGCGCTCGGTAGTTGCCATCGAAGCAGATCGGCACTTGCGCGGCGCGGGCCGCCGCGACCGCCGCGCGTGCCAGGGCAACGCCGCCCGGCCCCAGCGCGGGGGTAATGCCCGACACGTGGAGCAGCGCCGCACCGGCGAGCGCGCCGTCGAGGTCGAACGCGCCGACATCGGCCAGCGCAAAGGCCGATCCGGCACGGTCATAGGTGATTGAGGACGGCCGCATTCCGGCGCCGGGCTCCATGAAGTAGAGCCCCATGCGCCCCGCGCCGCGCACGACGAAGCGCGTATCCACCCCGGCGGCGCCCAGCTCGGCGCGGGCCCTGTCGCCGAGCGGATTGCCCGGCAGCAACGTGACCATCCGCGTCTCGTGGCCGAGCGCGGCGAGGGCGGCGGCGACGTTTGCTTCCGCGCCGCCCACGACCATTTCCAGGCTCTGCGCCTGGATCATCATCCGCGCGCCCGGTGGCGAGAGCCGAAGCAGCATCTCGCCAAAGCAGACCACGGCGCCGGTCATCGCGCCAGCCACCCGCCGTCCACGGCCAGGACGTGACCCTGGACATAGTCGGCGGCGCCGCTGGCAAGGAACACCGCCGCACCGCCGATGTCGGCGGGATCGCCCCAGCGGCCTTCGGGAATGCGTTCCATGATCTGGCGGTTGCGGGTCTCGTCGGCCTGGAGGGCGGACGTGTTGTTCGTGGCGATGTAGCCCGGCGCGATGGCGTTGACGTTCACGCCCCTGGCGGCCCATTCGCAGGCGAGCAGCCTGGTCAGCCCGGCAACGCCGCTCTTGCTAGCGGTATAGCTGGGTACGCGGATGCCGCCCTGGAAGCTCAGCATCGATGCAATGTTGATGATCTTGCCGCGCCGCCCGGTGGCTTCGCGGTTCGCGATCATGTGGCGCCCCGCAGCCTGCGAGAGGAAGAACACCGATTTGAGGTTGGTGTCGACGACCGCGTCCCAGTCCTCTTCGGTGAAGTCGACCGCGTCCGCCCGGCGGATGATCCCGGCATTGTTGACGAGGATGTCGAGCCCGCCCAGCGACGACAGCACCTCGTCGACCACGTCCTGTACCGGGGCGATGGTCGAAAGGTCGGCGCTCACCAGTTCGCACTTGCGGCCGAGCGCACGCACCTTGGCGGCGGTTTCTTCGGCCGGGGTGCGACCCACGGCGGCGATGTCGGCGCCCGCCTCGGCCAGCGCCACCGCGATGCCCTGTCCGATCCCGGTGTTCGCGCCGGTAACGACCGCGACGCGGCCCGAAAGGTCGAAAATGCTCATCGAATGTCCTCTCCCCGCCGATCGGGGCCTGTTTTGGTCGTGCCGGGCGTTCAGGCGTCCAGGCTGCGCAGGTAGTTCGCGATCGCGTCGTCCTTGCAGTTGGGATAGAACAGTTCGGCGAACTTCTCGCCGGCGATTGCGGCCCGCAGCAGGTCCTGGTCCACGGTCTTGAGCACGGTCAGCATGTCGCGGCAGGATGCGTCCTTCAGCTCGCGCAGGATGCCGCGGTTCTTGCGCATGATCTCGGCGCGCTCGCGGGGATAGCCAAGCCCGCGCTCGCCGTCGAACAGCTTGCGGTAGACGTCCTGGAGGTTCAGTTCGGCGGCCCAGCCAAAGCCCTTGGAATAGGGCATCGAGATTGCGTTGCCGTCGTTGATCTGGCCGAACAAGAACGCGTCGGTCGGATCGATCACCAGGCCGCAGAATACGCCGGGCATGGCGTTGGCGGCGAGCATCGAGCCCATGCCGGTGCCGCAACCGGTCACCACGAAGTCGGCGGCGCCGGAATTGAGCAGGATGCCCGCGAGAAGGCCGTTCATCACGTAGGTGAGCGAGGCCTTGTCCTCTGCCGTGTACATTCCGTAGTTGAAGACCTTGTGGCCCAGCGGTTCGGCCACGGTGGTCAGGGCTTCGTGGACCACGGCGTTCTTGGCGGCCTGGCTGTTCTCGATGATGAGCGCGATCTTCATGGGATTCCCCTCTTGCTCCGGCACTCTCGGCCGGTGGGTCGTTGTCAGGTGTTGGCCTCTAGGTAACCGGTGTCATAAAATCGCGCAAGCCGATTCTTGCCGGGCCGTTCGGGCCGCCCGGTTGCCTCAGGCCGTGCCGACCGAGGCGCGTTCGATGAGGTCCGAGAGGAAGTGGGAAGGTTGCCGCCGCGCCTCGGCAGGGTCGATCAGCTTGATCGCCGCCGCCTTGGCCATGGCCTGGATCGGCCACCGCACCGTCGTCAGTGGCGGCCAGATATGGGCGGCGATTGCGGTGTCGTCGAAACCCACGATTGACAGGTCCTCGGGCACCGACAGCCCCTTCTTGCGGGCAGCGTGAAGTACACCCGCCGCCATTTCGTCATTGCTGGCGAAGATCGCGGTGGGGCGAGGGGAGGCGGCGAGCAGCTTCTCGCCCGCCGCGATGCCGGTCTCGAAGGTATAGTTGCCTTCGGCCATGATCGTCGCATCCTGCTTGATGCCGGCAGTTTCGAGCGCGTCCACATAGCCCGACGCGCGCTCCGCGGCGGAGCGGAAGCCATCGGGACCGGCGACGAAGCCGATGCGGCGATGTCCGTGATCGACGAGATAGGCCACTGCCCGGGCAACGGCCTCGCGGTCGTTCGAGGCGACCATGTGCTCGTCGTCGTCCAGCCGGACCGAACCCATGCGCACGTAGGTCACGCCAAGGTCCTCGCACAGGTCGGCCAGTGCGTCGTTTTCGGATATCGGCGGCAGCAGCATGACGCCGAACAGCCGCTGCTGTTCGAGGAAGGCGCGAACGTCGTCCAGCATGTCGGGCGAGCGGCGGTTCACCGGGCGCACGACCAGCGCGAACTCGGTGTCGCGAATCGCGGAGAGGATGCCCTCCTGCACGCCCAGCACCATTTGCGCGTTCGGGTTGTCATGGATGAGGCCGATCAGGAAGTTGCGCCGCAGCGCCAGCGCGCGCGCCTGGGGATTGGGCACATAGCCCAGTTCCGCGATCACCGCCTCGACCTTTTCGCGCGTGGCTTCGTTCAGCAGGGGCGAGCGGTTGATGACCCGGCTGACCGTCTTCTTGGAAACGCCGGCGATGCGCGCGACGTCGTTGATCGTCGGCTTGCCGTCCTTTGCCTTCTTCACGCGCGTCCCGTCCCGTCCGTGACTACACCGGTGTCAGTGCTGGAATGCTCCTAGCCTCTTCGTCGTATCGTTTGCAATCCTGCCCGATTGACACCGGTTACCTAAACGGTATCCATAAGGACAGGCAATCGAGATTGCCAGCACGAGGAGAGTCGTCTTGCCGCCGCATACCGCCGTCATGCCTGCCGCGTTTCACGTGCACGCCGCCGATGGCGTTGCCGTGGCGCTGCGTCCCTTGGCGCAGGGCGAGAGCGTGGCGGTCGATGGCGTGCGGATCACGCTGCAAAGCGGAATTCCCCAGGGACACAAGTTTGCCGTACGGTCGCATGTCGCGGGCGAACCGGTGGTAAAGTACGGACTCCCGATCGGCCGGGCCACGGCGTCGATAGCGCCGGGCGAACACGTCCATGTCCATAACCTGGCCACGGCGCTGGAGGGAGAAGTCGTCTATTCCCCAGCCGCCCCGGCGGCTTCGCCACCGCAGGCCTTCCCCTCTTCCGAGGCGACCTGGCGCGGGTATCGGCGTGCCGATGGCCGCGCCGCCACCCGCAACGAGATCTGGATTCTGCCGACGGTCGGCTGCGTCGGCCTCACGGCGGAGCAGGTAGCCCGCGCCGCCGAGTTGCGCCATGCCGGACTGATCGAGGCGGGCCGGATCGACGGAGTCCTCGCTTTCGCCCATCCCCACGGATGCTCGCAGCTTGGCGACGACCTTGGCGGAACCCGTGCGCTGCTTGCGGGCCTCGCGGCAAATCCCAACGCGGCGGGCGTGCTCCTGCTTGGCCTGGGCTGCGAATCGAACCAGCTCGCGGATCTCCTGGCCGCCATTCCCGCAGCTTCCCGCGGCAAGGTTCGCGTCCTTTCCTCGCAAGGCGCGGGCGACGAGCTTGCGGAAGCGGCGGCGCTGGTCGACGAACTCGTCGCCGAGGCGGCCACTGCCGAGCGCGAGGAGCTTCCCCTTTCGGCGCTCACGGTCGGTCTCAAGTGCGGCGGCTCCGATGGTTTCTCCGGCCTTACCGCCAACCCCCTGCTCGGTCGTTTCAGCGAGAGGCTCGCGGCCGCCGGGGGAACGCCGATCCTTACCGAGATTCCCGAGATCTTCGGCGCGGAGCAGGGCTTGCTCGAACGCGCGGTCGATGGACCGACCTTCGAGGCCGCCGCCGCGCTCGTGAACGGGTTCAAGCGCCATTACCTCGATCAGGGGTTGCCCGTTTCCGAAAACCCCTCGCCCGGCAACATCGCCGGGGGCATCACCACGCTCGAGGAAAAATCGGCCGGGGCCGTGCAGAAGGCCGGGAACGCGCCGCTCGCCTCGGTTCTCCGTTATGGCGAGCAGGCCGCAGGCCCGGGTCTGGCCTTGCTGGAGGCACCGGGCAACGATGCCGTCTCCTCGACCGGGCTCACGGCTGCGGGTGCGGTGCTGGTGCTTTTCACCACGGGGCGGGGAACGCCGCTCGGCTTTCCTGCGCCGACCGTCAAGGTCGCCTCGAATCGCGCGCTCGCCACGGCCAAGCCGCACTGGATCGATTTTGACGCGTCGCGTGTCCTCGATGAGGGCCGACAAGCGACCGACGAGGCATTCCTGGCCGACCTGCTGGCCATCGCCAGCGGGCGGAAAACCGCCGCTGAACGCGCCGGGCAGCGGGCCATTGCGATCTGGAAGAAGGGCGTGACGCTCTAGCCGATCTTGGCTGGGGAACCCTTCCGGTACTCGCTGCCACTTGCTTATGACACCGGTTTCCTATAGTGAGCCGGACGAATGAAGGACCAAGGGATGGGGATCGAATTGAACGAACAGGCGGAAGCAGTCGCGAGGGCCTTTGTCAGCGCGCGCCGCGAAGCGCGGGCGCTGGCCACCTATCCCGGCCCCGTCCCCGCGGAACTCGGTTGCGCCTATACCATCCAGGATCGTGCCATCGTGATCGATGGTCGCCGCGTTGTCGGCTGGAAGGTCGGTCGCATCAATCCGCCGCTCGACGGAACGCTCGGCGCGAACCGCCTCTCCGGTCCGATCTTCGCCGACAGCGTGGTCGATGCCTCTGATGGAGAAGAGCCGGCGATGCCGGTCTTTTCCGGGGGGTTTGCCGCCGCCGAAGCGGAGATACTGCTCCATGTCGCCCCCGGCTTTGCCGGCCCGGTCCCGACCGACGACGCCGGCACTCGCGCCATCCTCGACGAAGTGCGCCTCGGCATCGAGATCGCCAGCTCCCCCTATGCGGGCATCAACGCCGATGGCCCGCCGGTGACCGTGTCGGACTTCGGCAACAATGCCGGTCTGGTGCGTGGCCCGGCGCTCGAAAGATGGCGGGACCTTGATCTTTGCGCCATTCCCGTCCGGGGAGAGATCGACGGCGAGGTCGTGGGCGCTGCCACCGCGGCGACGATGCTCGACGGCCCCTATGGTGCGGTCCGCTTCCTTCTTGCCAACCTGATCGAGCGCGGTTTCGATGTGTCGGGGGGCCTTTGGGTGTCCTCGGGCGCGATCACCGGCGTCCACGAGATCCGCGTTGGCCAGTCGTTCCGCGCGGTGTTCGAAGGCTGCGGCGAAGTGCGTTGCAGCGTGGTCGCGGCCCAGCCTCGATAAAGGGCGCCTTGCGCTGACAGAGTTCTACGGGCGTACCGGTAAAGCCGGACGCTTTCCCCGGGAGATTACCGATGGTTGAAGCTTCCGCCCCCACGCTCGATGCCGCCTCGGCCAAGGCGGGCCGCTATCGCTGGGTGATCGTTGGCCTGCTCTTCGCGGCTACTGCGGTCAATTACATCGACCGCCAGATGATCGGCGTCCTCAAGCCGACTCTCGTCGCTGAGTTCGGCTGGACCGAGAGCGACTTCGCCAACATCGTCTTCTGGTTCCAGATGGCCTACGCCATCGGCTACATCGGCTTTGGCCGCGTCGTCGATGCGGTTGGCGCGCGGCTTGGCTATACCATCGCCATCGTCATCTGGACGATCGGGCACATGGCGCACGGCTTTGCCACCGGCGTCGCCAGCTTTGCCGCCGCGCGCTTCGGCCTCGGCGTGGGCGAGAGCGGGAATTTCCCCGCCGGCATCCGTGCCGTGACCGACTGGTTCCCCCAGCGCGAGCGCGCCTTCGCCATCGGCCTGTTCAATGCGGGCGCCAACGTCGGCGCGATCATCACCCCCTTGCTCGTGCCCGTGCTGGTGCTGTGGTTCGGCTGGCGCGCGGCATTCTTCCTGACCGGCATCTTCGGCGTGGCCTGGCTTGTCGCCTGGTGGTTCATCTATCGCCACCCCGCCGAGCACAAGCGCGTGACGCCCGCCGAACTCGCCTGGATCGAGCAGGACCCCGCCGATCCGGTTGAGAAGATCGGCTGGAGCCGCCTCCTCACCGTGCGCGAGACCTGGGCCTATGCCCTGGGCAAGTTCCTGATCGATCCGATCTGGTGGTTCTTCCTGTTCTGGCTGCCGGGCTACCTGTTCGAACGCTACGACATGGATCTCAAGACCTTCGGCCTTCCGCTCGCCGCGATCTACCTGATTTCCGACGGCGGCTCGATCTTCGGAGGCTGGATGTCCTCGCGCCTGATCAAGGCGGGCCGCACGCCCAACTTCGCCCGCAAGATGACAATGCTGCTCTGCGCTATCCTCGTCCTGCCGATCTGGTTCGCGCAGAGCCTCGACAGCGTGTGGGCCGCCGTGCTCATAATCGGCCTCGCGACGGCCGCGCACCAGGCCTTTTCCGCCAATCTCTACACCCTGCCATCGGACGTCTTCCCGCGCGGCGCTGTGGGATCGGTGGTCGGGATCGGCGGCACGGTCGGCGCGCTTGGCGGCATGGGCATGGCGCTGTTCACCGGCTACATCCTCGACAAGACCGGCAGCTACGAGATCCTCTTCGCGATCTGCGCCAGTGCCTATCTTCTTGCGCTTGCCGTTGTCCATTTCCTCAGCCCGCGCCTCGCGCCCGCGCGGGTCTGAAGCAAGGAAGCGGCTTGGCCCTGCGTGCAGTTTGTGCAACGCAGGGCCATGGCCGCCCCGCAATCCAAGCCGCTGACTCCGCGCCAGGCCGAGCGCCGCCGCCGCATCCTCGCGAGCGCGATCGCGCTGGTCAGCCGGCTGGGCTACGACGCGGTGACCATGCGCATGATCGCGCAGGACAGCGGCACTGCGGAAAAGACGCTCTACAACATCTTCGGCACCAAGGACCGGCTCGTCGCCTGTGCCGCGCGCGACCGAAGCGCCGAGGTCTTCGCGCTCGCCGCCCGGCGCGAGCCGCGTCACGGCTGGCCCCGTCTGGTCGAATTCGCCCGCGCCGCCGCCGAAGTCACGCTCGAGTCGCCGGTCCTCTCCCGCGCGCTTGCCGCGCTCCTGCTCGAACATGCCGACCTCGTCGGCCTGCACGAGGTCTACGAGGCCGAAGTCGGTGGCGCGCTCGACGCGATCATCGCCGATGGACTGCTCGACCCCGATGTGCCGCGCGAACCGATGGTCCGCATGATCCGCCTGGCGGTGGTGGCGACCGTGCTGTTCTGGTCCCGCCGCGAGATCGCCGACGCCGAACTGGAGCCCTGCATCGTCCGTCGCTGCGCGGAAACGCTCCTGCCCTTCGCCACGTCGGCAGGGGCGCTGGTCCTGCGGATCGAGGCCCGCAACGCCGCGCTGCGGATGATCGCTCCGGAGGTCATCGTCCAGGACCTGTGACTTTTTACAGTCTGCTGTAATTCTCTTTGACGGCCCTGCGTCGTTCTGTCTTTCTGTGCCCACACCGCACGGACAAGAGCGGGGACCGGGAGAGATTGCATGGGTGCCGCCGGCACTCCGTCGCCGCATGGCGCGCCATCCCCACCGGCCTCCGCGCGCGGGACAACGGGAGGCAAGACATGATCAGCAATGCCAGGTTCACCGCTTTCACCTTCGCCGCGCTTGCCGGAGCATCGCTGCTTCCGCTGGCATCGGCCCATGCGCAGGCGGCCCCGCAGGACGTCGCCGCCGACAGCGAGCAGGCCAGCGACGGTTCCGGCATCGGCGACATCATCGTCACCGCCCGCCGCCGCGAGGAACGCCTCCAGGACGTGCCGGTCTCGGTCACCGCGCTTTCGGCCGAACAGATCCGCAAGTATGACATGACCAGCCTGGAGAAGATCTCCACGCAGACGCCGCAGCTTACCATCGGTCGCGCTTCGAACGGTTCTGGCGCGCAGCTCACCCTGCGCGGCATCGGTTCGTCGTCGACCTCGATCGGCATCGAGCAGTCGGTCGCGGTCATTCTCGACGGCGTCTACTACGGCCAGGGCCGCGTCATCAACGAAGGCTTCCTCGACCTTGCCGGCGTGGAAATGCTGAAGGGCCCGCAGGCCCTGTTCTTCGGCAAGAACGCTACCGCCGGCGTGATCTCGCTGCGTTCCGCCAATCCGTCGAACAGCCCGGAATTCATGGCCCGCGCGGGGTACGAGTTCAAGGCGAAGAACCTTGTCGGCGAAGTCATGGGCTCGGGCCCGCTGTCCGATACGCTCGGCATCCGCATCGCGCTGCGTGGGTCGAACATGTTCGGCGGCTATTTCAAGAATGGCGGCATCGACAAGACCTACAACACCACCAACATCAACACCGGGGTCGTGACCCCGCACCTTGCCCCCGCGCTCACCGGCGACAATCCCGGCGAACGCGAAGTGCTGGGCCGCGTGACTTTGCAGTACAAGCCGACCGATCGCCTCACCGCGACGCTCAAGGCCAATGCCTCGTTCAACGACAACGACAACAACAGCTGGAACTACGTTCCGGTCGCCTGCGCCAATGGCACTTATGCGCTGAACCCGGCGATCAAGTGCGGCAAGCAGTTCACGATCTACCAGAACCGCTTTCCCGAGGATCTCGCCGGCACCAATCCGTTCAGCCGCGCCGATGGGGGGCTCTACAACCGCTATCGCAGCTGGGCCGTCACCGGCACGCTCGATTATGCGCTCGACGATCTGACGCTGACGTGGATCAACAACTTCAACCGCAACGTCAACCAGTGGGCCTGCGACTGCACGTTCGTCTCGTCGGACGCCGCCGCCGCACCTTCGACGGAGAAGTCGAAGTACCACGCCTTCTCGTCGGAACTGCGGGCGCAGACCTCCTATGACGGTCCGGTCAACGTCCTTGCCGGCATCTATTACCAGAAGACCAGGCGCGACCACACGCAGACCGGATCGTTCGGCAATGTCGAGGACGATACCGCACCCGCCGCCTACCGCTATCTCGGCTACCTGAAGCGGTCGGAAACCGACGGCGAAACGATTTCGGGCTATGGCCAGGCCACGTGGAAGCTGGTCGAAGGGCTCGAGGCGACCGCGGGCGTACGCTACACGCACGAGACGAAGGACAGCTATCTCGTCCAGCCCTATGTCAACGCGGCGCTCCAGTTCCTCTTCCCGCAGGACAAGGTGATCCGCGCCGGGCAGGCCTTCGACAACTGGTCGCCCGAAGCCACGCTCACCTGGAAGCCCACCAGCGACATCACCGTCTATGGCGCCTACAAGACCGCCTACAAGTCGGGCGGCTTCTCGAACTCGGGCTTCGTCAGCACCGGCACCGTGCCGAGCGACGTCGCCTTCAATCCCGAAAAGGCGCGCGGCTTCGAAGCGGGCATCAAGACCACGCTGCTCGACCGCCAGCTTCGCGTCAATCTCGGCGTCTACACCTACAAGTACGTCGACCTGCAGGTGGACTTCTTCAATTCCAACACCTTCGCCTTCATCACCACCAATGCCGGCGGCGTGCGGACGAGGGGCGTCGAGCTGGAGTTCGAGTTCGCACCGCGCGCCCTCGATGGCTTCAACCTGCATGGCACGGTGAACTATAACCGCGCCCGCTACACCAACTACATTGCCCCCTGCTATGGCGGGCAGAGCGTGGATGCGGGCTGCGACACCGTGTTTCAGGGCGCGGGCGGCCAGGACCTCAGCGGCAAGCCGACCGCCGTGGCGCCCGCATGGACCGGCTCGTTCGGCTTCAGCTACGAGACGCCGGTTGCGGACAACCTCAACTTCGGCCTTTCCGCCGACAGCCGCTACTCCGGCTCCTACCTTGCATCCAGCTTCGCCCACCCGCTGTCGCGCCAGGACGAATACCTTACCATCGACGCCAGCGTCCGCCTGCGCACCGCCGACGACAAGTACGAACTCGCGCTCATCGGCAAGAACCTGACCAACCGCTTCATCGTGGGCGGCGTGGTCGATGCGCCCAACACGCCTGCCGTTGTCGGTCAGGTTGCTGACCAGATGGGCTTCGTCTCGCTGCCGCGCACCGTGCAGGTCCAGGCGACCGTCCGCTTCTGAGGATCCTCCCTGCCCCCGGCGACTGACACTTTCGCCGGGGGACTTTTTCTTGAAACGGGATCAGGCTCATCATCATGGAATTGCAAGGGAAGATCGCCTTGGTCACTGGCGCCGCATCGGCGGCGGGCCTCGGCTTTGCCACGGCACGCCTGCTCGCGCGGCGCGGGGCGGCGGTCTGGCTTACCGATATCGACGCCGCCGGTGCCGAGGCCCGTGCCGCTGAACTGGCTGCCCAAGGGTTTGCCGCGCGCGGCATGGGGCATGACGTGACCAGCGCCAGTGGCTGGGCCGAAGTGCTTTTCGCCATCGCCCGGCAGGACGGTCGCGGACCGGACATTCTCGTGAACAACGCGGGCATCGCCGTGTTGCGCTGGACGCCCGATCTCGAACCGGACGAATGGCAGCGCCAGATCGATGTCAACCTGACCAGCGTCTACCTCGGCTGCCGCGCAGTCCTTCCCGCGATGCGCGCGGCGGGCGATGGCGCCATCGTCAATATCTCGTCGGTTGCGGGCCTTGTCGGCATTCCGGGGGCCTCCGCCTATGCCGCCAGCAAGGGCGGGGTGCGGCTCTACACCAAGTCGCTGGCGATGGAGTGCGCGCGCGAGGGAATCCGCGTCAATTCCGTCCATCCCGGCGTGATCTGGACCGAGATGCAGCAGGTCGCGATCCGCGACAACCCGGACCAGTACGATGCGATCAACGCCTCGATCCCGGCCGGGCGCATGGGTGAACCCGATGATATCGCGCAGGCCGTCGCGTTCCTCGCGTCGCCTGCCGCAAGATACATCACCGGCGCGGAACTTGCCGTCGATGGCGGGCTGACCGCGCAATGACCGGGCAGGGCCAGTCCCCCGCCGCGTCGGGGCCGGTCTGGCCGCCCTTCGTCCTGCTCGGCATCGGCGCGGGCTGCATTTCAGCGCTCCAGCCGCTTCTCCTCGACCTGCTGCGCCAGTCGGACAAGCTCGACGTGGCCGCGATGGGCCTGGCCGCTACGGCAGAAGCCGCCGGCATGGCGATCGCGACGACGCTTGCCGCCTTGCGGCTGCCGCTTGCCGGACTTCGCACCAAGGCCGTCCTTGCGCTCGCGGCGATGGTCCTTGCCAATGCCGGCACGGTGTTCGCAGGGGCCGAGGCGGTGGTCGTGCTGCGCTTCGTCAACGGTGCGGGTTCAGGCATCCTGTTGTGGCTGCTGGTCGGGATGCTTTCCCGGTCAGATGCGCCCGCCCGTATATTCGCGATCTACGTGACCGCGCAGTCCGTCCTCGCGTTGGCGCTGTCGCAGGCCATCGCGGCGCTCGTCGCGCCTGCCTTCGGTCATGCCGGGGCCTATGGCCTGCTGGTGCTGCTGAACCTTGCCATGCTCGTCGCGGTTCCGCGCCTGGCGGACGGGTTTGCCGGCGCCGATGCGGGGTCGATGGGTCTGCCCGGTCCCCGTGCGCTGCTCGTCCTTCTCGCAATGGCGGCGTTCCTTGCCGGCATCATGGGCCTTTGGGTCTATCTCCTGCCTCTGCTCGCGGCCTCCGGCCACGATGCGGCCACCGCTGGCATGGCGGTGCCCGTTGGTATCGCCGGGCAGATCGCGGGCGGCCTGCTGGCGGTTTTCCTCGCTTCCCGGCTGGGCGCGGTAACCGCGTGGGTCTGCGGCATCGTCCTTGCGCTCGCCGCCATCGTGCTGCTGGTCGGCGCTGCCGGTACCCTGCCGATGCTGCTGGGCGCCGGGCTGTTCGGCCTCGTGTGGATCTTCGTGCCGCCATTCCAGATGCCCGCCGTGCTCGGCGTCGACCCGACGGGCCGGGGGGCCATGCTGGTCGGAACCGCGCAGCTTTCCGGCACCGTCATCGGCCCGCTTGCCGCCGCGCCCCTTGTCGCGCGTCTTGGCGTCTCGGCGGTTTCCGGCCTCGCCGCGGCCTGGCTGGCGCTCTCGCTTCTCATGCTCATGGCCGCGCGTTTCGGCCACAGGACTTTCGAAAGGACCTCGTCATGACGACCCTGCGTGAAGACGTTCCGCCGCCGATGGACGGCCGCGATCCCTCGCACCTGCGCGGCGATGCCATTACCGGCGACCGCTATTATTCGGCTGAATTCGCCCGGAAGGAATGGGACGGGCTGTGGACGCGCATCTGGCACATTGCCGGGCGCACCGCCGAAATTCCCGAAGCGGGCGATTTCCTCGTCCATACCTTCATGAAGGAATCGGTCATTGCCGTGCGCCAGGACGACGGTTCAGTCCGCGCCTTCTACAATTCCTGCGGCCATCGCGGGATGCGCATGGTCGACCAGTCGAGTTCGGTCGCCGCGTTCCATTGCCCCTACCACGGCTGGCGCTGGGGCATCGACGGCGTGCTCGAACACGCGCAGGACGCCGACGTCGATTTCAAGCGTGGCAACCCCTGCGGCAAGCTGAAGCTCAAGGAACTGCGCTGCGGTACCTGGGGCGGCTTCGTCTGGTACACCATGGCCGAGGAAGGCCCTTCGCTCGAGGAATACCTCGCGCCGATGCCCGCGCTGTACAAGAATTACCCGATGGATACCGCGGTCCGGGTCGCGTGGTATCGCATCGAACTCAACGCCAACTGGAAGTTCGTCACCGACAACTTCTCGGAAAGCTATCACACCCGGACCGCGCATCCCCAGGTCCCGCCGTGGATCGACCAGGACGTCGATTCCGCCCGGCATGAGATGTGGCCCGCCGGCCATGGGCGCACGGTCCAGCCGATGCGGCCCTCGCTGACCGACCGGCCCGCCGATGGCACCGAACACATGTTCGCCCACATCCTGCGCGCGTGGGACATCGATCCGGCAAAGTATTCCAGCTACGAGGAATTCGCGCTCCAGGGGTGGAAGGACCTGAAGCAGGCGAAGCGCCGCCTGTGGCGCGAGCGGGGTTATGTCCACTACGAGAACATGGACGACGAGGAGATCACCGACAGCCCGCACACGGTGATCTTCCCCAATGTCACCATCAGCTTCCTGCCCGACAATCTCATCCTTTTCCGCAGCGAACCGCACGCGACCGATCCCGAGAAGTGCTACTTCGACCTGTGGTGCATGGCCTTCCCGGTCGAGGGGCAGAGCGAGGTGGAATCGATCATGGCCGGGGTGCGCCCTCTGCGCGAGGTGGCGGAGTGCGAGCATCGGGTGTTCGATGGCGGGCGCGGCATTCCCGAACTGGCCGGGCAGATCGTCTACCAGGACATGGAATTGGCCGAAAACATGCAGGCCGGCATGCATTCTCGCGGATATTCAGATGCCTACCTCTCGGACCAGGAGACCCGCATCCGCTTCTTCCACGAGGTGCTGAACGACTGGATCGAGGGCCGGAAGGGCTGAAAGCGCGGCATGACGCGAACGGCACCTAACGGCACCTAACGGCACCTAACGGCACCTAACTGCACCGGGGTGTTCCTCAAATCGCCTGCCGGTTGAGCCTGAGCGCATTGGCGATGACGCTGACCGAGGATAGCGCCATCGCCGCCGCCGCGATCACGGGCGAGAGCAGGATGCCGAACCAGGGATAGAGCAATCCCGCCGCGACGGGCACGCCAGCGGCGTTGTAGACGAACGCGAAGACGAGGTTCTGGCGGATGTTCGACATCGTAGCCTGGCTGAGCCTGCGCGCCCGCACGATGCCGTTGAGATCGCCCTTGAGCAGGGTGACGCCCGCGCTTTCGATCGCGACGTCGGTGCCCGATCCCATCGCGATGCCGACGTCGGCGGCGGCGAGCGCGGGGGCGTCGTTGACGCCGTCTCCGGCCATGGCGACGACCCTGCCCTCGGACCTGAGGCGGGCGACGACTGCGCTTTTCTGGTCGGGAAGGACTTCGGCCTCGACCTCGCCGATGCCTAGCCGGGCGGCGACGGCGTGCGCGGTGGTGCGATTGTCGCCGGTCAGCATGACCACCCGGATGCCTTCGCGGCGCAGTGCCTCGAGCGCTTCGGGGGTGGTCGGCTTTACCGGATCGGCAATGGCTAGCACCCCGCCGACCGCAGTGTCGATGCCGACGAAGATCGCGGTCGCGCCTTCTGCGCGCAGGGCGTCGGCACGGGCGGCAAGTGCGGCGGTGTCGAGCCCGTGGTCGGCAAGGAAGCGCGCGTTGCCGAGCACGATCCGCCGTCCCTCGACCGTGCCCAGCGCTCCGCGCCCGGTGGGGGAATCGAAGCCGGTGACCGGCGGCAGCGAGAGCGACCTGGCCGTGGCGGCCTCGACGATGGCAAGGGCGAGCGGATGTTCGGATGCGCGCTCGACCGCTGCGGCAAGGCGCAGAATCTCGTCCTTGCTGAAGCCCTCCGACGGGACGATGGCGGTCACCGCTGGATGCCCCTGGGTCAGCGTGCCGGTCTTGTCGACGACGAGGGTGTCCACCTTCTCCATCCGCTCCAGCGCTTCGGCGTTGCGGATCAGCACGCCCAATCCCGCGCCCCTGCCGACGCCGACCATGATCGACATTGGAGTGGCGAGGCCCAGCGCGCAGGGGCAGGCGATGATGAGCACCGCAACAGCCGACACCAGACCGTTGGCAAGGCGCGGCGGCGGGCCCCAGATGCTCCACGCGGCGAAGGCAAGGAGGGCGGCCGCGATCACCGCCGGCACGAACCAACCGGCCACCTGGTCAGCCATGCGCTGGATCGGTGCGCGCGAGCGCTGGGCGTCGGCCACCATCCGCACGATCCGGGCGAGCATCGAATCGCGCCCGGTGCGGGTGGCGGCGACGACCAGCGCCCCGGTCTGGTTCATCGTGCCGCCGATCACCGCGTCGCCCACCTGGCGGGCAACGGGCATGGATTCGCCGGTGACCATGGATTCGTCGACCGAGGAACGCCCGTCGACGACCGTGCCGTCGACAGGGACCTTCTCGCCTGGGCGCACCCGGACGCGGTCTCCTGGCTGGATCAGGTCGATGCCGAGTTCCTCCTCGCTGCCGTCTGCGAGCAGGCGGCGCGCGGTTCTGGGCGCGAGGCCAAGCAGGGCCTTGATCGCGCCCGACGTGCGTTCCCGCGCGCGCAGCTCCAGGACCTGGCCGAGGAGAACGAGGACGGTGATGACCGCCGCCGCCTCGAAATAGACCGCGACGCTGCCATCGGGATTGCGGAACGCCGGCGGGAAGAGCGCGGGGGCAAGGGCTGCGACCATGCTGTAGGCCCAGGCGACGCCCGTACCCATCGCGATCAGCGTGAACATGTTGAGGCTGCGGTTGCGCAACGAGGCCCAGCCGCGCGCGAAGAACGGCCAGCCCGCCCACAAGACTACCGGTGTGGACAGCGCGAGCTGGATGAAGATCGACAGGCGCATCGGCACCGCGTGGTGGATGGCCGGAAACAGGTGACCACCCATTTCCAGCAGGAACACTGGCAGGGCAAGCGCCAGGCCCACGGCGAAGCGGCGCGTCATGTCGGCAAGCTCGGGGCTGGGGCCGGTGTCGGCGCGGGCCAGTTCGGGTTCCAGCGCCATGCCGCAGATCGGGCAGGGGCCGGGGTGGTCCTGCCGCACCTGCGGGTGCATCGGGCAGGTCCAGACCGTGCCTTCGGGGACAGGGCCAGGGACAGGGTCGCGCGGCACATCCGGCATTGCGGCGTGTGCATGGTGATGATGGTGGCAATCGCTCATCGCAGCCGCATCCCTGTTGACCGACCATGGCATGCACCCCGATACGGGGGGAGGCAACTGCGAACGTTTACAGACGTTTGTCTGCCAACCGGGTGCGTCCGCCACCCCCATCGTGAAGGAGACCAGCATGAGCGCACCCCGCGAAAGCCGGAAGGCCATCGGCAACCATCCGCTCCATCCCGAAACGCTCATGCTGAACCACGGTTACGACCCGCACCTGTCCGAAGGCGCGGTGAAGCCGCCGGTGTTCCTGACCTCGACCTTCGTGTTCCCCACGGCCGAGGAGGGGCGCGACTTCTTCGACTATGTCGCCGGCCGCAAGGAGCCGCCGCCGGGACAGGGCCGGGGCCTCGTCTATTCGCGCTTCAACCATCCCAACAGCGAGATCGTCGAGGACAGGCTGGCCGTCTACGAGGGCGCCGAGGCGGGCGTCGTGTTCTCCTCTGGCATGGCGGCGATCACCACTGCGCTGCTTGCCTTCGCGCGACCGGGCGACGTGATCCTGCATTCGCAGCCGCTCTACGGCGGGACCGAGACGCTGCTGGCGAAGACGTTCGCCAACCTCGGCATCGGCGCGGTCGGATTTGCCGACGGGCTGGGCGATGAAGAGATCGCGGCGGCGGCCGATGCGGCGATGGGGCGCGGCAGGGTGTCGGTCGTGCTGATCGAGACGCCGGCCAACCCGACCAACAGCCTTGTCGACATCGCGCTGGCCCGGCGCGTCTGCGATGCGATCGGCGAGGCGCAGGGGCACCGGCCGCTGCTGATGTGCGACAATACGCTGCTCGGTCCGGTCTTCCAGCGACCGCTCGATCATGGCGCGGACGTCTCGCTCTATTCGCTGACGAAGTACGTCGGCGGGCATTCGGACCTGGTTGCCGGTGCGGCGCTGGGTTCGGCGGCGATCATGCGCGAGATCCGGCTGCTGCGCAGCGCCATCGGCACGCAGCTCGATCCGCACAGTTGCTGGATGCTTGGCCGCTCGCTCGAGACGCTGGCGCTGAGGATGGAAAAGGCGAATGCCAACGCTGCGGTCGCGGCGGCATTCCTGCGCGACCATCCCAAGGTGCGGCATGTCTCCTATCCGTTGTTCAACGAACCGGATTCGCCCCAGGCTCGTCTCTTTGCCCGGCAATGTACCGGGGCCGGATCGACGTTCTCGTTCGATATCGTTGGCGGTCAGGATGCCGCCTTCCGCTTCCTCAACGCACTCCAGATCTTCAAACTGGCGGTGAGCCTTGGCGGCACGGAGTCGCTTGCCAGCCATCCGGGGACCACGACGCATTCGGGCGTTCCGGCCGACGTGCGCGAGCGGATCGGCGTACACGAGACGACAGTTCGCCTGTCCATCGGCATCGAGCATCCGGACGATATCGTCGCCGACCTCGCGCAGGCGCTGGATCGGGCCTGACCGGCTACCCGGGCCGGACGGCGATAGGTTGCGGTTGCTCGTCGAAACCTTCCACCAGGGCATGGTGGGCGAAGGCAATGCGGGGATGCCTGAGGGCGCTTGGCAGCCAGGCGAGGAAATAGTCGTGGACCGGCAGCGCGACCGGCGCGGGAATTTCCGCCAGCGAGCCTTGCGCGATCTGCCGGGCGCAGAGGTAGCCCGGCAGTACGGTCCAGCCGAAGCCCTGTTCCATCATGCCCCGCAGGCACCGCAGATCCTGCCCGATGAGCGCCGGTGCGGGCGATTTCGTGCCAAGCCTGTTGGCGGTGAGCCAATCGTCCACCAGCGGCCTTTCGAGATTGTAGGCCAGCATCGGTTCCGCCATCAGCGCGCGCGCCAGATCCGGTGCGGCTGCGATGCGGGAGGCAACGGCGGGCGAGGCGACCGCGTGGAGCCGTTCCTGGTGTATGAGCCGCCCCCGCAGCCGCTTGTCCTGCACCGCATAGCCAAGCAGGCCCAAGTCATGGTGTCCATCCAGCAATCCTGCGCGGGTCTCGTCCCGGTCGCCCGCCTGCAGCCGGACGCGCATGCCCGAGCGGAGCAGCGGGAGCAGTCGGGGGGCGATGACTTCTGCGAGGAAATCGCCGTTGCCGATCAGGCGGACGGCACCCGACATATCGGTCGAGCGGGCGCGCGCGGAGGATAGTGCCGCCTCGGCGATGTCGAGGCTGTCGCTGATGCCGGCGGCAAGTTCGTCGGCGGCCTGGGTCGGCGTCACCCCCCGGGCGTGGCGCTCGAACAGCTCGCGTTCGAGCCCTGCCTCGAGCGTGGCGATGTGTTGCGACACGGCAGGTTGGGTCAGCCCGAGGCTGCGCGCGGCGGCCGTGATCGAACGCTGGCGGTAAACCTCGACGAAGGTACGAAGCTGGGGCAGTGACATAACCGCATCCATAACCAACTTTATGGATCACCGCCACAGATCTGTTTTGTACCCTGCGTTGCCGCTATGTAGCCCGTCGGCCTCCCTCCTGCGCGCAGGCTCCATGTTCGATTCGCAAGCCATTGAAAGTGCCCTTCACGGGCCGGTGCCGCAATGACCGCGGCGCGCCGGTTCGCGCTGGCCTATTCAGCCAAGACAGCGGCGGCGGCGCTGCTGGCGCTTTGGATCAGCCTGTGGGTCGGCCTGTCGATGCCGTTCTGGGCGATGACCACGGCCTATATCGTCAGCAGCCCCATGTCCGGCGCGACGCGCTCCAAGGCGGTCTACCGGGTGGGTGGTACGGTGCTGGGCGCGGCGGTGGCGGTGGCGCTCGTTCCTGCGCTGGTCGACTGGCCCGAATTGTTGAGCCTTGCAATCGCACTATGGCTGGGCGGTTGCCTGGCCGTCGCGCTGCTTGACCGCTCGCCGCGTGCCTATGTGGTGATGCTGGCAGGGTATACCGCAGCGCTTGTCGCTTTCCCGGCGGTCGACCGGCCGGATGCGGTGTTTTCCATCGCCGTCGCGCGCGTGACCGAGATCGCGCTCGGCATCGGATGCAGCACGGTCGTCCACAGCCTGTTCTGGCCCCGCTCGGTCGCAGAGGCGATGCAGCCACGCCTGCGCGCGTGGCTTGCCGATGCGCGGCAATGGCACGGCGATATCGTCGGCGGCAGCGACAATGCCAGGTTGCTTACGGACAAACGCAGGCTTGCCGTCGACGCCATGGACTGTGCGCTGCTGGCGACGCATGTGCCGTTCGACACCTCGCACTGGCGCGAGGCGACGGCGACCTTGCAGGCCCTGTTGCGCCGGATGCTGCTGCTGTTGCCGGTGCTGTCGGGCCTTGCGGATCGCAAGGCGGCGCTGGACGGTGAAGGCGACGAGGGCAGGGATGGGGCGACCTGGGCCATGCTCCTCCGGGAAAGCCTTGCCCAGCGCGATGGCGAGGCGCGCACGCTGCTCGGCGAATGCGATGCACTGCTGGCGCATCTGGCGGACCCGGCATCGCCGCGCCCCGACCTGCCGGATTGGCGCGAGGGCGCGGTCAGGTTTCACGCCGAGCCCGCGGGCGCGATCCTGTCCGGCGCATCTGCGCTGGTGGCAACGCTTGCGGCCTGCGCCCTATGGATCTTTACCGGGTGGGCGGACGGCGGCGTCGCGGCGGTGCTGACCGGCATCTTCTGCTGCCTGTTCGCCGCGCAGGATAACCCGGTGCCCGCCATCCTCTCGTTCGGCGGGGCCATCGTGGCGGGCATTCCGATTGCGGCGCTGTACCTCTTCTTCGTTCTGCCGGGCGTGGACGGGTTCGCGGCGCTGGCGCTCCTGCTGGCAATACCGCTCGTCGCCATCGGCGCGTTGATGACGCACCCCCGCCTTGGCCTGCCGGCGATGGCGTGCCTTGTCGGCTTCTGCAGCGCGATGGCGATACAGGAGGAATACGTCGCCGATTTCGCGCGCTTCCTCAATTCCAACCTCGCGCAGATCGTGGCGGTGATCCTTGCCGCCGGGACCACGGCATGCTTCCGGATGGCTGGCGGCGACGTTGCCATCGCGCGGCTGAACCGGCGCATGCAGCGGGGGCTGGTGGACATTGCCCGCGCCCCTTCCGCACCCGATCCGCTGGCGACGCTGAGCCGCGTGACCGACCAGCTCGCGCTTATCGCCCAGAGGCTGGGCGGGGCGACCGACGCCGCGTCGATGGGGCTTGGCGAAGTGCGCCTCGCGATGAATCTCGTCTCGATCCAGAGGCTGCGGGCGTCGTCTTCGGGGCCGCTGCGCGCCGCGCTCGACGATGTGCTGGAAGAAGCGGCGCACTGGTTCGCCGCGCCGCCCACGGCCGAGGGACCGTCGCGGCGGATGCTGGACCGGCTTGACGGTGCGTTGCGCCTGACGCTGGCCAATCCGCCACCGCGCCCGGGCGGGCTGGAACACCTGTTCCGCCCAGGCCCCGACCAGGGCCGCCCCGCGCTCGTCGCCCTGCGGCGCAGCCTCTTCTCCCGGGCCGAGCCGTTTTCAGCAGGAGCCTCCGCATGACGGGCGAATATGCCATCGCCGGAATATTCGTCGCCGCAGCGCCGCTCCACGCGCTGGTGGCCCTCGCGCTCGTCCTGCTCATCCACCGTATGCTGGTTCGTACGCGGTTCTATCGCTGGGTCTGGCACCCGGTGCTTGTCGACAGCGCGATGTTCGCGATTGCCTGGGCGCTGATCGCGCTGTGGTTGCCCCTCTTCCTGCAGAGAATCCCATGACCGACCAGACCCGCATTTCCCCGCCCGTGCGCAAGGCGCTGCGCCTTGCCGTGACCGCTGCTTTCGTCGTCGGAGCCATCCTCGCCGTTCGCGCGCTTGTCGGCTATTACCAGGCCGATCCCTGGACCCGCGACGGCAGGGTGCGGGCCGACATCGTGCAGGTGTCGCCCGATGTCGGGGGGATCGTGGTCGCGGTTCGCGTCACGCATGACCAGCAGGTGCACAAGGGCGACGTTCTGTTCGAGATCGACCCTTCGCGCTTCGACCTGGCGGTGGCGCGCGCGCAGGCCCAGTTGCGGCAGGCGCAGGCCGAAGTTGCGCAGGCGCGGGCGGCCATCGGCCATGCCGGCGTGACGCTGACCGAGGCTCGGCGCGAGGCGGCGCGCAACCGGGGCCTGGGCGATCTTGTCGCGGGCGAGCTGACCGAGCAGAGCGAGACCCGCGTGGGCGAGGGCCAGGCGAAGATGGCCGAGGCGGGCGCCGCTCTCGCGGCTGCGGAAGCAAGGGTCGAGGCCGCGCGCAATGCGCTGAACCTTGCCAGACTGGATCGCGCGCGGACGAAGGTCGTTGCCCCGGTCGATGGCGAGATGTCGGACGTGGTGCTGCGTCCCGGCGACTACGTGAGCGCGGGTGCCCCGGTCCTTGCCCTGATCGACAGCGCGAGCCTTCGGGTCGAAGGCTACTTCGAGGAAACCAAGTTGCCGCGCATCCATGCCGGGCAGCGCGCGACGATCCACCTGATGGGCGAAGATACTGTCCTTACTGGCCGGGTGGTTTCCATCGCGGGGGCGATCGCGGATCAGGATCGCGGCAAGGAGCCGCGCCTCGTGCCCGCGATCAACCCGACGTTCAGTTGGGTCCGTCTGCCCCAGCGCGTACCCGTTCGTGTCCGGCTGGACCGGCCGCCGGCGGGCATTGCGCTGATTGCCGGGCGCACCGCCTCGGTCTCGCTCGACCAGGAACACACGTCGTGAGGCGCGGGCTGCTCTCGCTTGGCATGGTGGCTTCGCTGGGGGCGTGTACCGTCGGGCCGGACTACCACTTGCCAGAGACCGCAGCGATCCGGACGCCGTCGGCGAGCGCGCCCCTGCCGGCGGACGGGAACGTCGCGACGGCTGCCGATCTCCCGCCGCGCTGGTGGCATCTCTATGACGATCCCGTCCTCGATCGGCTTGAGCAAGAGGCGCTGGACGGCAGCACCGACCTGCGCGAGGCGGCGGCGAACCTTCAGCGGGCAAGGGCTGTGACGGCGGCGGCGGAAGGGGCTTCGGAGCCTGATTTCGAGGTCGAGGGCGCGGCGGAACGGGCACGGCTTTCGGGCGAGACGTTCCTGCTGGACGAAGCGCTGCCTGTGGCAACGCTGGGCGATGCGGGCCTTTCGATGCGCTATCAGTTCGACCTGTTTGGCCGGGTCCGCCGCTCGGTCGAGGCCGCGAAGGCCGGGGAAGAGGCGCGTCAGGCGCTGCTGGAAGCCGTCAAGGTCACTCTCGCGGGGGAAGTCGCGCGAGCCTATGTTGGCGTGTGCAGCGCGCACGAAGGGCTCGAACTGGCCGAGCGCGCTGTCAGCGTGCAGGAGGCGCAGGCGGATGCCGTGCGGCGGATGCACGCGGCAGGGCGGCTTGGCGCGACCGAGGTGACGGCCATCGAATCCCGCCTCGCTGCGGCGCGCGCGCGTCTTCCGGAGGAACGCACGCGGATCAGGGCTTCGCTCTACCGCCTGGCCTTCCTGCTCGGCCGGGCGCCTGCGGACTATCCGCGCGAGGCCGAGGGATGCACGCATCTTCCCCGCCTTGCCCGCCCGCTACCGGCGGGCGATGGCGCGTCACTGCTGGCGCGACGGCCCGACATCCGGGCGGCGGAGCGGGAACTGGCGGCGGCGACGGCACGCATCGGGGTTGCGACGGCGGACCTGTATCCGCAGATCGGCTTTGGCCTGTCCGCCGGGTCCAGCGGGTTCCTCTCGGATCTGGGAGAGGCGCCTGCCAATCGCTGGAGCATCGGCTCGTTGATCCACTGGAGCTTCCCCGGCGCGGGGGCGAGGGCGCGGGTCCGGGCGGCCAATGCGGATGCCGACGCGGCGCTTGCCCGGTTCGACGGGGTGGTCCTTTCATCGCTGCGCGAGGCGCACACCGCGCTCGACGCCTATGCGGGGGCGCACGACCGTTCGGTCGAGCTGGACCTTGCCGCAGGGGCGGCGCAGCGCGGAGCCGAGCAGGTGGCGCGCCTGCGCCAGGCGGGACGCGCGGCCGCCTTGCCCGACCTTGACAGCCAAACCACCGCGCTGGCCGCGCAGGCGCGTGCCCATGCAGGGCGCGAGGCCGTGGTCGAGAGCCAGATCACGCTGTTCATGGCGCTTGGCGGCGGATGGTAGCGGTCAGTTGGTCTGGCGGTTCTTGCGCCAGATGGCGACGAGGATCGAGAGGAACGCGGCCACCCGAAACAGGAACAGCAGGCTGCGCTCCTCGTCGCGCACTTCCATGAAGGTCAGCATGGCCTGGCCGATGCCGAGCAGCGCGAAGGCGATGGCGAAGGCGGCGAAGAGGCCGTCTCCGGTGCTGCGCCAGAAGCGCAGGAAGAACAGTCCGACGATGAGGAACCCGAGCGTCAGGGCGCCGGCGGCGAAATCGAGCAGGGTTTCCATCAATCCTCCCGTTCCCAGATGAAGCCGAACAGCAGGACGAGAATGCCGGAAAGGGCGAGCGCGTGTCGCACGAGCCGCAGGTCGGTTCCCGGAAAGACCAGCATGTCGAAGATCACCACGAGATTGTTCGCGGCCAGCAACGCGAAACAGATTGCGCTCCACAGCAGCAACCTGACGCCGGTGCGGGCATAGCTGCGCGCCAGCAGTACCGAACACATCCCGCTTGTCAGGAAGCAGAGCAGGTACACGGCCGAGGAAAGGGACTCCGTCATTCCTCGCTCCTCAGCTTGAAGGCATCCGCAAATGCGGTGATCGTGGGCGAGTTGCCCTTGACGATGGCCCGCCGTACTGTTGCGGGCGCGGTGCGATACTGCTTTTCGACGGCCACGACCATGAGTTCCAGACCAGGCGCCGCGCCATAGCGGACAGCGCCTTCCGTTTCGGTCAGCACGAGACCCGCAGCGGACAGTTCGTCGAGGCTTTGCCGCACGACGAGATCGCTGGCGCAAAGTGCGCGGACGAGTTCCGCCTGCGTCCACGCGCGGCGCGGCTCGGTCCGCAGCAGGCACAGCAGGTCGAGCGACCAGGCGGAGCGGAATGTCGCCCCGATGAAGGAAAGCACTTCGGCCTTCGCCGGCTCCTTCATGACGAAACGGCCTGTGAGAGGGAAACGCAACGGTTCATCGCGTCATGTCGGATGGATCAGGAGGTCTTCGAGATCCTCGAAGGCGATGGGCTTGCGCAGCAGCCGGGTTTGCGTGCCGCCGGTGGTATCTATCCGGTCGTCGGCATATCCCGTCATGAGCGCGCAGGGAATGTCCGTTCCCAGCGCGCGCAGCCGCTCTATCGTTTGCAACCCGTTGAGACCCGGCATCGCGAAATCGGTGAGGAGCAGGTCGAAGGGCGTCTTTGCGGATATCACGCGTTCGACCGCATCGGCGCCGCTTGCCGCCTCTTCCACCATGACGCCGAATTCGCGGAGTTGTTCGGCGATTATCGTGCGGACGGAGTGGTCATCGTCCACCACCAGCACGGTCCTGACTGCGTAGGCGCGGGTGCCTTCGACGCTCGGCGCTTCCCGCTCATCGGCGTCCGGCGCCCGGGCGGCGGGCATGAGGATGCGCACGGTGGTGCCGCACCCCTCCGCGCTTTCGATGTCGAGCGTTCCGCCCGATTGCTGGACGAACCCCATGACCATCGACAGCCCCAGCCCCGTGCCCTTGCCCACTCCCTTGGTGGTGAAGAACGGTTCGGTGATGCGTTCCAGCACGCCCGGTGCGATGCCGGTGCCTTCGTCGCGCACTTCTATGCGCAGCCGATCCGCATCGGCAGCGGGAGCGATCGCCACGTGGATCGAGCCGCCTTCGGGCATGGCGTCGCGCGCGTTGATGACCAGGTTCACAAGCGCCAGTTCGAGCTGCGACCGGTCGGCGTGGAAGACCAGATCCGTATCCGCGCAATCCCAGGAAAGCGTCACCGTTCCGCCCAGGGTTTGTTCGACCAGCCCGGACACGGCCTCGCGCACTGCGGAGGGCGCGAGGTAGACGGGCTTGAGTTCCTGTTTGCGGGCAAAGGCCATCATGCGCCGCACCAGTTCCGCGCCGCGTTCGGCGGCAAGGCGGATCTGCTCGGTAAGGCGATGGCCGAGGTCGTCGAGCGGTGCCTTGCGTTCAAGCAGGGTGATGCCGCCGAGCACTGCTGCCAGCACGTTGTTGAAATCGTGGGCGACGCCGCCGGTCAGCCGCCCCAGCGCATCCATCTTGCCGGCTTGAAGAAGCTGCGCCTCCAGCTTCCGGCGGTCGGTCACGTCGAGCAGCGTGCCCGCCCAGCGAACAAGCCCATCCGTCTCGCATCCGATGGGTACCGCGCGTTCGAAGAAGTACCGTTGGGAACCGTCGGCACAGTTCCAGCGGTATTCGGTCGAGAACACGGCGTCCGAGCCTGCCGGAGGGCGCGTGGCGGGGAGATCCTCCGGGTGGATGCGGTCCTCCCAGCACAGCGACCGTTGCTCGATGGAGGTCGCGTCCACGCCCGCGATCTTGGCGAGGTCGCCGGCCACGAATTCGCGGATCAGCATTCCGTTCTTGTCTGCGACCGCCTCGAACAGGGCGAGCGGCAGGGCGTCGAGTACCGTCGCCTGCCGCGCTCGGGTGGAATTCAGTTCGTGCTCGATCTGAAGCCGCTCGAGCTGTGCACGGAACCCCGCCTCGCGCAGCTCGCGTTCGGCGCGGCTCTTGGCCTCCACCCGCTTGCGCATCTCGAACAGTTCGACGAACACGCTGACTTTCGTGGCAAGCACGACCGGATCGACGGGCTTGAACACATAGTCGACCGCGCCCATCGCATAACCGCGCATCAGGTGCTCGGTTTCCTTGTTGACCGCCGAAAGGAATATGATCGGGATGCGCGCGGTCTGCTTGCGTTCGCGGATGAGGTCCGCCACCTCGTAACCATCCATGTCCGGCATGAACACGTCGAGCAGGATGACAGCGAACTCGCCATCCAGCAGGTGCCGCAATGCTTCGCGTCCCGAGTTGGCAGTCACCACCTCGGCAATGTCGCGCAGGACGTGGCCAAGCGCGAGCAAGTTGCGCTCGTCGTCGTCGACAAGGAGGATGCGCGCCGTCCGGGGGATGTCTTCCGTATCGTCCGGTTGGATCGGGGGGGGGCTTGGACCTCGGCCTGCTGCATCAGACCACCTGCATTCCCTGATCGGTCACGAGCGACTGCTGGCTACGGCTGCGCCCGATCCAGACGCGAAGCAGCGCAAGGAGCAGATCGATGTCGACGGGCTTGGAGATATAGTCGGAAGCCCCGGCATCCAGACACTTCTGGCGATCGCCCTTCATGGCCTTGGCTGTCACCGCGACGAGCGGGATCGAGGCAATCGCGGGCGTCGCGCGGATCTGCCGCATGGTCTCGTATCCATCCATGTCGGGCATCATGATGTCGATCAGCGCCACATCGATGCCGGGCGTGCTTTCAAGGATGCGGATGCCTTCCACGCCGCCCTCTGCATGGACGACCTCGACGTCGTGCGATTCCAGCACGCTTGTCAGGGAGTAGATGTTGCGGATGTCGTCATCGACGATGAGGATGCGGCTGCCGGCAAGCCGTGGCTGGTTGTCGGACATATTGGCGGACTGCGTCGCACGGGCTGTCTTGCGGCGCATCGCGGCATTGCGGGACCTGTCGGCAATTGACTCGAACAGCGCCTGCAACTCCTCGCGACTTGCGGGTTTTTCGATCACGCCCGCCGCACCCAGCGTAAGCGCATGGGCGGCCTGATCGGCGCCCGAGATCACATGGACAGGTACGCTCGAGGTATCGGGTTCGTTCCTGAGAAGATCGAGAAGCACGAAGCCGTCGATGTCGGAAAGCCCGAGGTCGAGCGTGATCGCGCTCGGCTTCAGCTTGCGGACCATGGCCACGGTGCCGGAGCCGGCGGAGGAGATGACGCCCTTGAGGCCGCACTGGTGGGCAAGATCGATCAGGATCGTGGCGAAGGTCGGGTCATCCTCGACGATCATGACGAAGGGCTTGCCGTCCAACTCGTCGCGGTCGTCCTGCGGCGCGAAGGTCACGACCGGGTCGTTTTCGGTCGTAGGGGCGGCAAGCAGGGCGGGCGAGGTGATGACCGCCTTCATCGGCACGTAGAGCGTGAAGGTCGAACCTTCGCCCGGCACCGAACGCACCTGAAGTTCGCCGCCGAGCAGGCGGGCGATCTCGCGGCTGATGGAAAGGCCAAGCCCGGTGCCGCCGTACTTGCGGCTGGTCGTGCCGTCGGCCTGCTGGAACGCCTCGAAGATGAGCTTCTGCTTGTCTTCGGGAATGCCGATGCCGGTATCGCTGACGGAGATTTCCAGCGCGCGGTCCAGGTCGCCAAGCACCGGGTGGGTCGGGCTCCAGCCGTGCCGTGCCGGCCGGACGTTGAGCGTGACGCGGCCTCTCGCAGTGAACTTGAAGGCGTTGGACAGGAGGTTGAGCACGATCTGCTGCAACCGCTTCTCGTCCGTCTGGATCGAGGCCGGCAGGCTATCGTCGAAGTCGATCTCGAAGGCGAGGCCCTTTTCCGAGGCGACCTGGCGGAAGGTTCGCTCGACGTGCTGCTTCATGCCCGGGATCGACATGTCGCCGATGTCGATGGACACGGTGCCGGATTCGATCTTCGACAGGTCGAGGATATCGTTGATGAGGTTGAGCAGGTCGGTGCCGGCGCCGTGGATCGTGCGCGCGAATTCGGTCTGCTTCTCGTTCAGGTTGCCCTGCTGGTTATCGGCCAGAAGCTTGGACAGGATGAGCAGCGAGTTGAGCGGGGTGCGCAGCTCGTGGCTCATGTTGGCGAGGAATTCGGACTTGTACTTCGAGGTGAGTGCGAGCTGTTCGGCCTTCTCCTCGACCGCGCGGCGCGCCATCTCGATCTCGAAGTTCTTGGCTTCGACCTGCTTCTTCTCGTTCTCGAGAAGCTGCGCCTTTTCCTGAAGCTCCTCGTTGGTCGCGTGGAGTTCTTCCTGCTTGCGGGTCAGTTCGGTCTGCCGGGCCTGGAGTTCCTGCGTCAGGAGCTGCGACTGTGCAAGCAGGCCCTCGGTGCGCATGGTCGCGGCAATGGTGTTGAGCACGATGCCCACGGTTTCCATGAGCTGGTTGAGGAAGCTGTGGTGGGTCTCGTTGAACTCCTCGAACGAGGCCAGCTCGATCACCGCCTTGACCTCGTCCTCGAACAGCGCCGGCAGGATCTGGATGTTGGCGGGCTTGGCCTGGCCGAGGCCGGAGCCGATGCGGATGAAATCGTCCGGCACGCGCGACAGGCGGATCGGGCGCTTGTCGGCCGCGGCCTGGCCGATCAGGCCTTCGCGCAAGGCGAACTGGCGCTTGAGCTGATCGTGGTTTTCCGCGCCGTAGCTGGCGACGAGTTCCAGCCGGTTCTGCTCCTCGTCGTCGCGGCTGGTCACGTAGAACACGCCGTATTGCGCGTTCACCAGCGGGGCCAGCTCGGACATGATGAGGTTGGAGATGGTGGCAAGGTCGCGCTCGCCCTGCAACATGCGGCTGAAGCGGGCGAGGTTGGTCTTGAGCCAGTCCTGTTCGGCGTTCTTCAGCGTCTGATCCTTGAGGTTGAGGATCATCTCGTTGATGTTGTCCTTGAGCGCGGCCATTTCGCCCGAGGCTTCCACCGCGATGGAGCGGGTAAGGTCGCCCTTGGTAACGGCGGTCGCCACTTCGGCGATTGAGCGCACCTGGTTGGTGAGGTTTGCCGCCATCGCGTTGACGTTGTCGGTCAGGTCGCGCCACAGGCCCGCCGCGCCCGGCACGCGCGCCTGCCCACCAAGGCGGCCTTCGACGCCGACCTCGCGGGCCATGTTGGTCACCTGGTCGCCAAAGGTCGAAAGCGTCTCGATCATGCCGTTGATCGTCTCGGCCAGCGCGGCGATCTCGCCCTTGGCGTCGAAGGTCAGCTTGCGCTTGAGATTGCCCTGCGCCACCGCGGTCACCACCCCGGCGATCCCTCGCACCTGGTTGGTGAGGTTGGTCGCCATGAGGTTGACGTTGTCGGTAAGGTCCTTCCACGTGCCGCCGACGCCCGGCACCTGCGCCTGTCCGCCGAGCTTGCCCTCGGTGCCGACCTCGCGGGCGACGCGGGTCACTTCGGACGCGAAGCCGTTGAGCTGGTCGACCATGGTGTTGATCGTGTTCTTGAGCGCGAGGATTTCGCCCTTCACGTCGACGGTGATCTTCTTGGACAAGTCGCCGCGCGCCACGGCGGTGGTAACGTCCGCGATGTTGCGGACCTGGCCGGTGAGGTTGTCGGCCATGAGGTTGACGTTGTCGGTGAGGTCCTTCCACGTGCCTGCCACGCCGCGCACGTGTGCCTGTCCGCCGAGCTTGCCCTCGGTGCCGACCTCGCGCGCGACGCGGGTCACTTCGGATGCGAAGGAATTGAGCTGGTCGACCATGGTGTTGATCGTGTTCTTCAGCTCGAGGATTTCGCCCTTCACGTCGACGGTGATCTTCTTGGACAAGTCGCCCAGTGCCACGGCGGTCGTGACCTCGGCGATGTTGCGGACCTGGCCGGTGAGGTTCGCGGCCATGGCGTTGACGTTGTCGGTAAGGTCCTTCCACGTGCCGCCGACGCCTTCGACCTGCGCCTGTCCGCCAAGGCGCCCCTCGGTGCCCACCTCGCGCGCGACGCGGGTCACTTCGGATGCGAAGGAGTTGAGCTGGTCGACCATGGTGTTGATCGTGTTCTTCAGCTCGAGGATCTCGCCCTTCACGTCGACGGTGATCTTCTTCGACAAGTCGCCGCGCGCCACCGCTGTGGTCACTTCGGCGATGTTGCGGACCTGGCCGGTGAGGTTGCCGGCCATGGCGTTGACGTTGTCGGTAAGGTCCTTCCACGTGCCGCCCACGCCCGGCACGCGCGCCTGACCGCCAAGCCGTCCCTCGGTGCCGACCTCGCGCGCGACGCGAGTCACTTCCGAGGCGAAGGAATTAAGCTGGTCGACCATGGTGTTGATCGTGTTCTTCAGCTCGAGGATTTCGCCGCGCACCTCGACGGTGATCTTCTTCGACAGGTCGCCCTTGGCGACGGCGGTGGTGACCTCGGCAATGTTGCGGACCTGGCCGGTGAGGTTGTCGGCCATGAGGTTCACGTTGTCGGTAAGGTCCTTCCACGTACCCGCCACGCCCGGCACCTGCGCCTGACCGCCGAGCTTGCCGTCGGTGCCGACCTCGCGCGCGACGCGGGTCACTTCCGAGGCGAAGCCGTTGAGCTGGTCGACCATGACGTTGATGGTGTTCTTCAGCTCTAGGATTTCGCCCTTCACGTCGACGGTGATCTTCTTCGACAAGTCGCCCGAGGCGACGGCGGTGGTGACCTCGGCGATGTTGCGGACCTGGCCGGTGAGGTTGTCGGCCATGAGGTTCACGTTGTCGGTAAGGTCCTTCCACGTGCCGGCGACGCCGGGCACCTGCGCCTGTCCGCCGAGCTTTCCCTCGGTGCCGACCTCGCGCGCGACGCGGGTCACTTCCGAGGCGAAGCCGTTGAGCTGGTCGACCATGACGTTGATGGTGTTCTTCAGCTCGAGGATTTCGCCCTTCACGTCGACGGTGATCTTCTTGGACAAGTCGCCCGAGGCAACGGCGGTCGTGACCTCGGCGATGTTGCGGACCTGGCCGGTGAGGTTCGCGGCCATGAGGTTCACGTTGTCGGTAAGGTCCTTCCAGGTGCCGGCGACGCCCGGCACCTGCGCTTGCCCGCCGAGCTTGCCTTCGGTGCCGACCTCGCGCGCGACGCGGGTCACTTCCGAGGCGAAGCCGTTGAGCTGGTCGACCATGGTATTGATCGTGTTCTTAAGCTCGAGGATCTCGCCCTTCACGTCGACGGTGATCTTCTTGGAGAGATTGCCGAGCGCCACTGCGGTTGTGACCTCTGCGATGTTGCGGACCTGGCCGGTGAGGTTCGCGGCCATGAGATTCACGTTCTCGGTCAGGTCCTTCCATGTGCCGGCCACGCCCTTGACGTTGGCCTGCCCGCCCAGCTTGCCTTCGGTGCCGACCTCGCGCGCGACGCGGGTCACTTCGGAGGCGAAGCTTGCCAGCTGCTCGACCATCGTGTTCACGACCTTGCCGATGCGCAGGAACTCGCCTCGCAGAGCGCGGCCCTCGATTTCGACCGCCATGGTTTGCGACAGGTCGCCCTTGGCCACGGAGCCGATCACGCGCGCGACTTCGGTCGTGGGCTGGACCATGTCGTCGATCAATTCGTTGATCGCGCAGAGCGTGAGGTCCCAGTCGCCCTGTGCGCCGCGTACCGAGGCGCGGTGCCCGATCTTGCCTTCCTTGCCGACCACGCGCGAGAGGCGCTGGCATTCGTCGGTCATCCGGCGATTGAGCCCGACGACCTCGTTGAAGAGCGTCGCGATCTCCGACCCATCATCAGGCAACGAGACTGTGAAATCGCCGTTGCGCAGCTTGCGCAGGGCGCTGACCAGTTCATGGCGACCGATTGCCGGTTCCGCCTTCGTTGCCAGATCGTCCATGGAAGCCCCTTCGTCGCACGCCGTCAGGGCGCACCCCGCCCCCGCCACGCAACGACGAAAAGAACACTAAGTTCCGATGCTTACACAAAATCGCGGTCTAGCGTGGCATATCGAGCGACGAAGCCCGCTCCTCCACGCGGTAGGTCCGCATCCGGGCCCGGTCGAACAGGCGCTCCTCGTCTTCGACGATCTCGGCCATGGTCGCCGGATCGGCCATGGCGGCAAAGCAGGCATCGCACGTTGCCTGGTCGGGGAAGTCGATTTCGAGCACCACGTCGAAATCGTGCGGCATGTCCACTCCGTCCAGCGGGTGCAGGTGCTTTCGCACATAGCGCGTCGCCCATCCGGACAGCACCTTTTCGCCGATCAGGCGATGGCGGCTTTCGTAGTAGGCGATGAAATCGGCTTTGCTCATGCCCTCGCGGCGCTTGAGCAGGGTCAGTACGGTCACGGTCAAGCGTACATCTCCAGCCAGCGCCGCGTCGCGTCGGCCACGGCGCGCGCGCGCAGGGCGGGATGGCCGAACGCCTCGCGCAGGGCCTGCGAGCGCAATTCTATTGCCAGCGGGATGTCCGCCGGCAGCGCGGCGTGCAGTGCGCCCAGCGGCAGCGCGCCTTCGCCGCACTGTTCGCGCAGGTTGATCGCGTCGTGGATCACCGCGTCGAAGTCTGCCGGATCGGGCCGCAGCGCGGGGGCGTCGCAGAACTGGGCATAAGGCAGCAGGGCGGGATCGATCTTCGCAATGTCCGCAATCGACGTGCCGGAGCGATCGACATGGATCGGGTCGATCAGCAGCGCCTTGAGCGGATGATCGAACCTCTCCAGAACGCCAAGCGCGGCGGAGAGGTCCCTGACCTCGGTGAAGATCCCGAACTCCAGCGCGACGCGGATGCCCGAACCTTCGGCATGGCGGCATAGCGCTTCCAGGCGGCTGGCGGTGCGCGCATGGTCCGGGTCGGACGAGACGCACAGCACGTTGGCAGCGCCAAGTTCCGCGCCGATGTCGATCACCTTGCGGTGATCGTCCATCGCGCTGTCGGGCTTGAGCCAGATCACCTCGACGTCCAGCAGCGGCAGGCCGGTCGACGCCAGTGCCGCGCGTGCCTCGCGCGTTGACTGTGCGGTCCATTCCGCGGGTTCGACCCACAGGCCAACCATGTCGAACCCGCCCGCGCGGGCGGCTTCGATGGTATCGACCGGTCCGAACTCGGGAACGACGCCAGATGCGAGGCTGATCGGGTTCATGCGCCCGCCGGCCTCACATCCGGGGTTCGGGGAGGTCCGGGTCGTCCTGCAGGTACCAGTCCAGCCATTCGTGGAAGTACTGGTTGCCGCGTTCGTTGCGGCCGAACACGAGATCGTCGTGCGCGCCCGATTCCAGACCCTTCTGGATTTCCAGCCCGATCAGGTAATCCTCGGTATAGGTCACGTCGCGGAAGAAGTTCATCGCCGCTTCCACGTTTGCCCGGTCTTCTTCGTCGCGGATCGGTTCGCGGCGCAGGTAGTTGAGCACGGTGCGGTTCTCGCCCGGCGTCGGCCCGGGGAAGAGCTGGGCGATCTGTGTGATTTCCGGCGCGATGAAGGCCGAGACGTTGGGGAACATGATCCGCACGAAGTCGAAGCCGTTGTTCTCCTGCGTCCCCCACTCCTCGCGCGGGACATCCTTCAGCGCCTCGGCAATGCGGTGCTGGGGGAAGCCGATGCGCTGGTGCGGGCCGAAGCCTTCGTAGTGCATGCAGTTCGAAGGCGTGCGCGGGAAGATCGTCTGCGGGTGAAGCGAGGCGAAGTGATAGCCTTCGAGATAGCCGTCGTAGGCGATCTTCCAGTTCGCGCCCTCGATCACGCGGCTGCCCATGTAGGACCAGTTGCCAAAGTCGAGCGCTTCGAAATCCTCGAGGAAGCCCCGGAAGTAGGCGTCGACATCGATCGGCGCGTTGGGCGTCAGGACGACGAAGATCATCCCGGCCTTTTCCTGGCACGGCAGCTCGCGCAGGCCCAGTTCGGACTTGTGGACCTCGCCGAACTTGCTGGCTTCGGAAACGCCGATCAGCTTGCCGTCCTGGCCGAAGGTCCAGCCGTGATACTTGCAGGTGAAGCGTGGGCAGTTGCCGTGGCCTTCGTTGGCGACCGGTGCACCGCGGTGCGAACAGACGTTGAGAAAAGCGCGAACCTTGCCCGTCTTGTCGCGGTTGATCAGCACCGGCATGCCTACCGCGTCCATCGCCTTGTAGTCGCCCGGATTGGGCAATTCGGCGGTGAAGGCCAGCATCAGCGGCACGCGCTTGAACACCAGCTCCATCTCGGCCTTCCACTGGTCGGGATCGGTGTAGCTGCGGACCGGCACGGTCTTGGTCTTGTCGGTCAGGAAAGTCTGCTTGTTCTCGACATAGTCGCGCATGATTTCAGCGACTTGTCCGATGCGCTCGATGCGATCCATTCTACTTGTGCCTCTCCGTGCCCGCTGGGTCGGGTTCAAGAATCGACCATGCCGCGCCCGCCCGGTGGGGCCAAGCTGTGACAGGGGCTAGGTTCCTCGCCTTTTCGCCAATTGCCGCAGGCGTGCAGCGCTTGGAACAAGCGAGCCATGAACGAGAACACTTCGAAGCCCTGGGACTGGCTGCCGATTCCCGCCCCTCACCAGCAGGCCTTCGCGCAACGCGGGGCCTGGAACCTGCGGACGCTGGCAGACCTCGCGCGCGAACGGGCGGCGTCAGATCCCGATTTCGTCTGCTTCGTCGATGGCGAAGGCCAATATACCTTCGCGCAGGTCCTGGCAGAAGCGGAAGCGCTTTCCGCGTCGTTGCACGCGCGTGGGTTTCGCGCCGGCGATGTCATCGCATTCCAGGTGCCGAACTGGCGCGAGGCCGCCGTCATCAACCTGTCGGCGGCGATGTCTGGCTTCGTGGTCAATCCGATCGTGCCGATCTATCGCGATGCCGAAGTCACGATGATGCTTGGCGATTGCCGGGCCGCCGCGATCTTCGTGCCGCAGGTGTTCCGCAAGGTCGACTACGCCGAAATGGCGCGTCGCTGCCAGAAGGCGCTGCCCGATCTTGCGCACGTCTTCACCGTGCGGGGCGAGGGGCCGGACGATTTCGCCACTCTCGTCGCACAGGGGCGCGCTCTTTCCTTCGAAGTGCCAACGGTCGATCCGATGGGCGTCAAGATGGTGCTCTATACCTCGGGCACGACCGGTCGGCCCAAGGGCGTCCTGCACAGCCATTGCACGTTGCAGCGCATCGTCGCGGAAAGCGGGCGGCACTGGGGCCTCGGGGCAGGGGAGGCGACGCTGATGCCTTCGCCGGTCACGCACGTCTCGGGATATGCCAATGGCCTCGAAGCGCCGTTCATCTGCGGCATCCGCTCGGTTCTCATGGAAGCGTGGAACGCCCAGGATGCGCTGGCCCTGATCGAGAAGCACGACCTTGTCGGCACGGTTGCTGCAACGCCCTTCCTGGTCGAACTTGCGGCAGCGGCGCGAGCGGCGGGCACCGGCCTGCCAAGCTTCCGCTTCTTCGCCTGCGGCGGTGCGGCGGTGCCGGCGGACCTTATCCCGGCCGCCAACGCCGCCTTCGAGAACTGCCGGGCCTTTCGCGTCTTCGGCGCGTCCGAAGTTCCGCTCGTTACCTTCGGCTGGCCGCACGACGAGCGCCTTGCCGCGACCACCGATGGCGAGGTGGTGGACTACGAAGTCCGCATCGTCGACCACGAGGACAATGATCTTCCGCGCGGTGTCGAAGGCGAAATCCTTGCGCGCGGTCCCGGCATGATGATGGGCTATGCCGACGCCGCGCAGACCGCAGAGGCGATCACGCCCGACGGCTTCTTCCGCACCGGCGACCTGGGCGTGCTGTCCGAAGAGGGTGCGGTAACGATCACCGGGCGCAAGAAGGACCTCATCATCCGCGGCGGAGAGAACATCTCGGCCAAGGAAATCGAGGACGTGCTGCACAGCCATGACGCGGTGAAGGAAGCCTCGGTCGTCGCCATGCCGCACGAACGCCTTGGCGAGGGCATCTGCGCCTATGTGATCCTGTCCGCCGCAGTCGACGCGGCGGTGCTTGCCGCGCATGTTGCCGCTTCGGGCATGGCGAAGCAGAAGATCCCCGAACGCTTCGAATTCGTAGAGGACTTTCCCCGCACCGCTAGCGGCAAGGTCCGCAAGGACCAGCTGCGGGCGATGATCCGGGAGAAAGTGGGGGGCTGACCGACCGTCAGCCCCAGTTCGCTCCGGCCACGTGGCGTCCGGCCCGGCGACCGAAGTATGACCCTGGCCCGAGGCTGAGGCCCGACGCATAGGCCTTGCCGGTGCGCGGGATGTGCGCGGCGCTCGCCCCCACGACATAGAGGCCCGGGATGGCGTTCGAATGAAGGTCGAGCGCGCGCCCGGTTGCGTCGGTCTTGATCCCGCCCAGCGTGATGAACAGGTAGTGCGACTTGTCGAAGCTGATGTCGAACGCGGCAAAGGGGCCGACATCCAGCGGCTTCAGCCAGTCCGGATGCTTGCGGAAGCGCGCATCGTGCCCGCGCGCCGCGTCGGCATTGTAGGTGCGCATGGTTTCGACCAGCGATCCCGCCGGAAGGCCGAGCCCGGCTTCCATTTCCTCGACGGTCTCCCACCCGTCGACCAGCGTGTGCTTTGCCAGCGGGTTCTCCGGATAGGCGAAGACCTCGCTGTCGACGATCAGGTAAGCGGTCTGGCCGGGCTGCTCCATCACGAAATTGCCGAGGCGGCCGTGATAGACGTCTTCCGCCACGAAGCGTTCGCCATTGCGGTTGACGATGATGCCTTTGATGAGTTGTCCCGGTGGATAGATCGACGCCGTAGGGATGACCCCGTCCATGGCCACGGCATGGGCGCCTGCCGAAAGGCCAAGCCTCACGCCTGCGCCGTCGTTGCTCGGAATGCCGAGCGGCTCGCTCGTTTCCGTCAGCAGCGGCAGGTGTTCCTTGATCAGCGGCTCGCACATGTTGTGGCTGCCGCAGGCGACGATCACGCCGCGCCGGGCCCGGACGAAGAACTCGCGACCCGGCTGGCGGACCTTGACGCCGACCACGCGGCCGTCGGCTTCCTCCTGCACCAGCGCGATCACCGCGCTGTCATAGATCGCGGCGATGCCTTCGGCTTCGCACCGTTCGAGCAACGGCTTCATGCCGGCCGCGCCCGCATTCTCGCCCATGCCGGCGACCTTGTGCCCGCGCGGTGCGGGGCGGGCGGCCTCGCGATAGGGCCAGGCCTTTTCGTTGCCGGTCCACATCAGGCAGGTGGTGTCGTCCAGCCAGACCGCCTTGCCGCCATAGTATGTCCGCTCGAACGGTACGCCCTGCGCTTCCAGCCAGTCGAAGTGGTCCTTGCAGTCGTTGGCAAAGGCCAGTGCGGCATTCGGGTCGAGCGGGTCGCAGCTTGCCAGCAGGAACGCGGCCAGTTGCTCGGCATCGTCATCGTATCCTGCCGCCTGCTGAACCGCCGTGCCGCCGCCGAGGTAGAAGATGCCGGAGGACAGCGCGCTTGCGCCGCCGCCGCCTGAGGCGCGCTCGACGATCAGCACCTCGGCGCCGGCGCGGTGCGCCTCAAGCGCCGCGCAGGTGCCGGCAACGCCCTGTCCGGCGACGATCACGTCCACTTCGCGCTCCCAATCCGCCACGTCGGCGGGGCGGATGACCTGGGGGATGTCGAGCTTCTGCGTCATTGCTTCAGGCCTGTCCGGTTGCTTTGGCCACGGATGCGGCGATTTCCTCGCGCGTCGGGTTGCGGCGCAGGGTCAGGCCGCCGTTCACCTGCAGGTTCTCTCCGGTCATGAAGCACTCGTCGCTTGCCAGGAACACGGCGGCGGCGGCGACGTCTTCCGACGTGCCCCAGCGGCCGAGGGGATAGGAATTGCGGAAGCTTTCGAACAGCCCCGGAACCTGCTTCGCGTCCTCGTTCATCGGTGTATCGGTGAGACCCGGCGAGATCGAGTTGGCGCGGATGCCCTCGTGACCGAACTCGTGCGCGATGCAGCGCACGATGTGGTCGGTACCGGCCTTGGTTCCCATGTAGATCGCGTGGTCGTTGAGCATGATCGTGGCCGTGGCCGAACTGATCGTGATGATCGATCCGCCGCGCCCGCCCAGCGATCGCGCCATCTTGCGCACCATTGCCTGGAAGAACTGGTGCGGGCCGACGAGTTGCAGCGCGGTCATGGCGTCCAGATCCTCGCGCGTCACGTCGAGGAAGGGCTTGAGCAGGCCCCAGCCGGTCGAGTTGATCGCGATGTCGATGCCGCCCATCGTGGCCACTGCCGTGTCGGCCAGGGCATTGACGCTTGCCTCGTCGGTGATGTCGCACGAGGTCCAGTGGCAACCGGTCTTGTCGGCAAAGGCCTTGAGCACGGCATCCTTGCGCCCTGCCACGAGCACTTCCGCGCCTTCGTCGATCAGGCGCTGTGCGATGACCTGACCCATGTTGCCTTCGCTGCTGGCGCCCAGCACGATTGCCTTCTTGCCTTCAAGTCGTCCAGAATTACCGGCCATGATCCTGCTCCCGCTGGGATGTTGGGCGCTGGCTACCACCAAGGCGGCGCGTCGCTTTCCTGTTCAAAAGGGGAGTGGCTTGGCATCCTGCCCCCCTTCAAGGATGCTGCAACGGATTCTTTTACGGGACAGAGGAGCAAGGCTGTGGATCTCGGACTCAAGGGCAAGAAGGTCATCCTGACCGGCGGGAGCCGCGGCATCGGCCGGGCGACGGCGGAACTGCTCGCCGCCGAAGGCGCGGACATCGCGTTCTGCTCGCGCAATCCGGAACAGGTCGCCGAAACCGTCGCCAGCCTCGAAAAGCATGGCGGCAAGATCTACGGTTCGGCCTTCGACATGGATTCCGGACATGACGCCTACCGCGCCTGGCTGACCGACGCGGCAGAAAAGCTCGGCGGTTGCGACATCTTCATCCCGATGATCTCGACCTCGGGCTCGGGCCAGACCGGCGACTGGCAGAAGGGCCTCGATCACGACATCATGGGTTCCGTCATCGGCGTCGAAGTGCTGGAGCAGTACCTCGAAAAGTCGTCCTCGCCTTCGGTCGTCATCCTCTCGTCGACGGCGGGCCTCGAGACCTTCATCGTGCCGCAGGGCTACAATGCGCTGAAGGGTGCGCTGATCGTCTATGCCGGCCAGCTCAGCCAGGCGCTCGGTCCCAAGGGCATTCGCGTGAACACCGTCTCGCCCGGTCCGATCAAGTTCACCGGCGGTAGCTGGGACGTGATCGAAGGCGCGGCGCCCGATCTCTACAAGTCGGTGGAGGCCGGCTTTGCCCTCGGCCGATTCGGCGCGCCCGATGAGGTGGCCAAGGCGGTCGTGTTCCTCGCCAGCCCGGCTTCGTCCTACACCACCGGCACCAACCTGGTGGTCGACGGCGGCTTCACCAAGCGCATCCAGTTCTGACCGGAGCGCACTGGAAATGAGCATCGGTGCACGGGCGATCCAGCATATCGGGGTCTCCGTGCCCGATCTCGACAAGGCGCGCGAATTCTACCTCGGCCTGCTCGGCGCGGTCGAGGTGGGACCGCCGCTGGAATGGCGCGACAATCCCTTCATCGACGCGGTCGTCGGCCTTGAAGGGAGCGCGGCCCGGCAGTTCATGTGCCGGCTGGGCAACACCCACATCGAGGTCTTCGAATACCTCGAACCCCGGTCCGAGCCACAGGACCCGAACCGCGGCGTCAATCGCTACGGCTACACCCATTTCGCGGTGCAGGTGGAAGACATCCAGGCCTGTTACGAACGGCTGGTCGCGGCGGGCATCCGCGTCCACACCCCGCCCGCGATGGAAGGCATCACCACGCTGCCTGACGGGCGCAAGACCGGCTATGCGGCGACGTACTGCCGCGATTTCTTCGGCAATGCCTTCGAGATCATGGAAATCCATGATGACGAGCAGATTCGCCCCGTCTGGCGCGCTGGCGAGGGCGTCATTCTGCCGAGCTGAACCAGCGATCCATAAAAACAGGCAGATTATCCTGTTTTATCGCAAAAACGACAGTTCCTAGCCAAAATCGCAGGTCCTTTGCGGCCGATTCTTGACCTCGGTCAAACGCTTGAAGCCCTTGCCGTGAGACTTTCCCAGCCGTCCCAAGAACGGAGAGGAAAGACATGGCCGACCGCGATCCCGGCGCATTCGACAAGGCCCGCTGCCCCGGCACTAGCTGGGAAGACATCCTGCGCGCCGACGAGGTGCAGCCGCCCGCCTTCATGGCGGAGGACCGTTCGCAGTATCTCGGCTCAGAACCGATCGATGCAGCGCGATACTACAGCCCCGAATTCTTCAAGACCGAGTGCGAAAGGATGTGGCCCTTCGTCTGGCAGTTCGCCGCGCGCGAGGAAGATCTGCCCGAGCCGGGCGACTACGTAACCTACGACAACGCGGGTCGGTCCTACCTGATCGTGCGGCAAGAGGACGGCAGTCTCAAGGCGTTCCATAATGTCTGCCTGCACCGCGGCCGCAAGCTCAAGACGGACAGCGGCAGCGCAGAACAGTTCCTCTGTCCGTTCCACGGCTTCTCGTGGAATCCGGACGGCTCGTTGCGCAACATCCCCTGCCGCTGGGACTTTGCCCACCTCAGCGACCAGAAGATGCAGCTTCCCGAGGCGAGCCTTGCGCAGTGGGGCGGCTATGTCTTCGTCCGCGATGCTGCCGAGGGGCCGACCATCGAGGAATACCTCGATCCGCTTCCGGAGTTCTTCAAGCGCTGGAAGCACGAGGAATGCGTGACGGTTGCCTGGGTCGCCAAGGTGATCCCGGCAAACTGGAAGATTGCGATGGAGGCTTTCATGGAAAGCTACCACGCCTATGTCACGCACCCGCAGCTCATGCCGTTCACCGGCGATGCCAACGCGGCCTACCACGTGCTCGGCCGCCACGTGAACGTGAACTACACGCCCTTCGGCGTCGTCAGCCCGCACATCGAGGCGCAAGCCGAGGCCGAGCACTGGCCGCAGCAGCGCATCATTGACGAGTTCCGCAAGTACAACGGTCGCAGCGCCGACAACTACGACGCGGACAAGGACAACTACGCCATCGAGGTGCCCGAAGGCCGCAGCGCCCGCGCCGCACTTGGCGAGAAGATGCGCGAGGTTTCGGCAAGGCAGTTCGGTGGTGACTATTCCGGCGTTTCGGAAAGCGAACTGCTCGACGCGCTGGTCTTCAACGTCTTCCCGAACTTCGCGCCGTGGGGCGGTTTCATGCCCAATATCGTCTATCGCTGGCGGCCCTGGCCCGATCAGGACAAGTGCCTGATGGAAGTGCGCGTGATCGCCCGCGTCCCGGAAGGCCAGCCGCGCCCCGCCGGTGTGCCGATGCACATGCTGGGCGACGACCAGATCTGGGCCGATGCGCCCGAGCTTGGCGTGCTTGGCGCGGTGCTCGACCAGGACAGCGAGAACATGGCGCTGTGCCACGAAGGCCTGAAGGTTTCCAAGAACCAGGCGGTGGAACTGGCGGACTATCAGGAAGTGCGCATCCGCCACATCCACCAGACGCTCGACAGCTATCTGAACGCGTGAGGCTGAAACGATGACCGAAATCTATGAAAAATACGCCCACGCGGCGGAACGCATGCTCCACTTCGTGGAGACCAGGACGACCGATCAGGCGAGCAGCACGATGCGCGTGCCCGTCGCAGACTATCTGGACCAGGGCCGCTTCGATCTCGAGATCGATCGCATCTTCAAGCGGCTTCCGCTGATGCTGGCGCTGACCATCGAACTGCCCGAGGTGAACGACTACAAGGCGATGGACGTCATGGGCCTGCCGGTGCTCATCACCCGCGGCCGCGACGGCAAGGCGCGGGCCTTCCTCAACGTGTGCAAGCACCGCGCGATGCATCTGGCCAAGGAAGGCAAGGGTAACTGCAAGGCCTTCGCCTGCCAGTACCATGGCTGGACGTATGCCAATGACGGCAAGCTGATGGGCATCGCCGAGGCCAGCACGTTCGGTGACGTCGATCGCTCGACGCTCAACATGACCGAACTGCCTTGCGACGAGGCGGCGGGGCTGATCTTCGTGATCCTCACTCCGGGCCTGCCGATCAACGCGGTCGAGTGGATGGGGGGCATGTACGAGGACTTCGCCGCCCTCAAGCTCGAGACGTGGTATTACCACAAGAGCAAGGCCATGAAGGGCGCAAACTGGAAGGTCGCCTACGACGGCTACCTCGAGGGCTATCACTTCCAGGCCGCGCACACCAATACCGTTGCCACGCGCAGCCCTTCAAACCGCGCAAGCTATGAAGGTTTCGGGCCGCACATCCGCCTGGGCTTTCCGCAGAACACGATCACACGCCTCCATGAACTGCCGCGTGACGAATGGGGCCGGCAGGAGAACAAGGGCTACGATTTCATCCGCATGCTCTTCCCGAACATGAGCTTCTTCCTGGCGCCCGAAATGGGGCAGCTCGCGCAGCTGTTCCCCGGACCGCAGGCGAACCAGAACACCACCGTGATGAACTACATCTTCCCGGTGAAGCCAGAGACCGAGGAGGGCCTCGCCGCGCTCGACCAGATGTGCGACTTCTTCTTCGACGTGGTGGAGGAGGAGGATTACTTCCTGGGCCTCAAGGTGCAGAACGGGCTGGAATCAGGCGCGATGACGCACCAGACCTTCGGCCGCAACGAACCCGGCAACCAGTTCTTCCACAAATGGGTGGCCTACTATCTCGACGAAAGCGGCCAGACCCCGATGCCGGTGATGAAGGAGTAGATCGCACCCGGCCGCCGGCGGGGGTAGGGGGATTGGCGGCCGGGTGCGACGCTGCGGGCCGCCGCCTCCAACGAGGCGACAGCCGCAGCGATCCGTTCATTTCCTGCTGAAGGATGCGAGTGGCAGGATCATCTTGATCCAAAGCTTCTCGCCCTGCGGACGATAGCGGGCCGTGAATTCGTGCTGCCAGGTGGCGATGACCTGCGCCTTGCCGGCGGCGACGCGCACCGTCGGGCCGGCGGCGAAGACTTCACCCTTGAAGCCGCCAAGCGCATCGATCGTGGCCTGCGCGGCGGGATCGTCGACCTGGTCCGACGTGGTCTGGCGATAGTAGTATCCGCCCACGCCAACCGAGACCTTGGGATGCACGGGCTTGGTCGCCGCGAAATCGACGTGCAGTTCGTTGCCCGAGCGGTAGTCCGCTCCCGTCGGGTTGAGCGCGTTGATCTGTGCGTCGCGGTTCTTGAAGTTGATGTCGTACATCGCCTTCAGGTCGAATTGGAGGCCGTTCTTCGGGTAATAGGCGACGGCAACGACCGGCTCGACGTTCCAGTGGTGGCGGCTGATGTTGGCCACGCTCGTGCGGCTGTAGTTGCCGACCGGAACGTTGATGTCCACGCCGGTCAGGACGTGGAGCCCGTTGGTGAAGTGCCACCCCAGGATCAGCGGGTCGACGGTCACGTCCGTAACGCCCGTCCGACGGTCGCTGACACCGGCAATGTGCGCATCGAGGCGCACGACGGGCGCGACGACGTGCATCGCCAGGTCCGCGCCAAGCACCTTCCTGCCCGTTACCCAGACAACGCGGCTGACTGCGGCCTGTGCGTCGACGTCAAAAGCCGGAATGAAGCCCTGCTTGCCGTCGACGTCGTTGAAGCGGTCGGCCGAATAGGACTGGACGTAGCCGAGATAGTAGACGCCCGGCGGCGGCAGCGCGCCTGCAAGCGTGCCTTCCGCGCCCAGCGGATAGACGTTGCCGCCGCTTTCGGTGGCGCGGGCGGACGTGCCCGCGAATGCCGCGCAGGCGGCCGCCAGCGCGATGGTCTTGCGCATGTGATGTTCCCCTCTGAACCTTGCTGGAATTTTTGACCCTGCCGCCCGCGCCTTCACGCGTGCAGCAGGGTCGCGACCCTCCGGGCTTGTGCCACCCTGGAAGCTCTCAGATCGGCCAGTGCGGCGTCTGCGTATCGATGGTCACCCACTTGAGTTCGGTGAACTCCGCGATGCCTGCCTCGCCGCCGAAGCGGCCGTAGCCCGATGCCTTGGTGCCGCCGAACGGCATCTGCGCCTCGTCGTGAACGGTAGCGCCGTTGATGTGGCACATACCGGCCTCGATCCGTTCCGCCACGCGCAGCGCCCGGGCGATATTCTGGCTGAAAACCGATGACGTCAGGCCATATTCGGTGTCGTTGGCAATGCGCACGGCCACGTCCTCGTTGGCTGCGCGCAGGATGGTCGTGACCGGTCCGAACGATTCCTCGGAATAGAGCAGCATGTCCGGCGTCACCCCGTCGACCACTATCGCGGGGATCAGCGTTCCGCCCGTCTGCCAGTCGCCGTGGGCGCGCGCGCCTTTGCCGACCGCATCCTCGATCAGGTGGCGAACGCGCCTGCCGGTGGCCTCGTCGACCACCGAGCCCAGCGGAGCGCTGCCGGCGCGCGGATCGCCCGCCGTCAGCCCGTCGACCCTGGCTCTGAAGCGTTCGACGAAGGCGTCGGCGATGCCGTCCTCGAGGATGATCCTTTCGGTCGACATGCAGATCTGCCCGCTGTTCATGTAGGCGCCAAAGCCTGCCGCGGCGACTGCCGCGTCGAGGTCGGCATCGTCCAGCACGATCATCGGGGCCTTGCCGCCAAGCTCAAGGAGGCACGGTTTGAGCTGCTGTGCGGCAAGACCCGCGATGATCCGCCCGACCCTTGTCGAGCCGGTAAAGTTGATGCGGCGGACCGCCCGGTGGTTCACCAGCGCGGCCACGACTTCGCCCGCATCGGCAGGCGCGTTGGTCACGACGTTGACCACGCCGGCGGGGAAGCCGGCCGAACGCAGCGCGGTGCCGATCAGGCGGTGCGTTGCTGGGCAATGCTCCGATGCCTTGAGCACCACGGTGTTCCCGCAGGCAAGCGGCGTGGCGATGGCCCGCACGCCAAGGATGACCGGCGCATTCCACGGTGCGATGCCAAGCACGACGCCGGCGGGCCGGCGCAGGGTCATGGCATAGCAGCCTGGGCGGTCCGACAGGATCGTCTCGCCCTTGACCTGCGTGGTCAGCGCGGCCGCCTCGCGCAGGAGACCTGCCGCGAGGTGGACGTTGAAACCGGCCCAGCCGTTTGATGCGCCGGTCTCGGCGGCCATGGCCTCGACGAAGGCCCCCGTCTGCGCTTCCAACGCATCGGCACCAGCCAGCAGCAGGCGGCGGCGTTCGTTGGGGCCAAGCGCCGCCCAAGCGGGAAGCGCGGCAGCCGCGGCATCGGCGGCGGCGATGGCGTCGGCCGCACTGGCGGCAGCCGCGACCGTCGGTTCCCCGCCCAGCGGGCCGGTGCGTTCGAACGTAGCGCCGCCGCTTGCGGCGACATCCGCATTCCCGATCAGGAGCAGGGCTTCGCGCTGTACCATGGCCGCGTCCGTCACTTCACGCTGGCAAGGTAGGCGAGCAAGGCCTGCCGCGCGCCCGCGTCGGCGAGGCCGGGGTAAGGCATGCGGTTGCCCGGCACGGCCTTGGAAGGGCCGGCCACGAACTTGTCGAGCCGCGCCTTGTCCCACGTGAAAGAGGCCTTGGCGAGCGCCGGCGAATACTTGAAGCCAGCCGCCTTGCCGGCCTTGCGCCCGACGACGCCGGCAAGACTGGGGCCGATCTGGTTCTTTCCAGCCACGACCGAATGGCACGCGCCGCACTGGGTCTTGAACACTTGCTGGCCCTTGGCAGGGCTCGCGGCGGTCTGGGCAAGGGCGATGGGGGCGGCCCCGAGCGCGACGAGCGCGCCCAGGACCGGGGGGAGAATCTTCTTCATTTGCCTGTTTCCGTTTGCGGATCAGATACGGATGCCGGACTTGCCCGGCGCGAGGATGCCGTTCGGGTCGAGCGCGCGCTTCAGCGTCTGGTCGACCTTGCGCTTGACCGGGCCATAGAGGTCCGCCGTCTGGTCCATGAACGCGGTGTTGACGCGATAGACCGCATATCCACGCTTGCCGAACTCGCTCAGCAGCTTGCCGAAGCATTCGTGCGCGCGCTTCATCTCCTCCGGATCGGAGCGGTCGTAGAGCACGTCGATGATGTGGTGCATGTCGCGCATGCCGACGATGTATTCGGCCACATAATCGAGCCCGTATTCGCCCAGGATTTCCTTGGCGAGACGCGTCTGCTCCACGGTTTCGCTGCCCTTGGCTGCGGTAACCGGCGCGAACCACATCGATCCGCCGCCACCGCGCCAGCGATAGAGGCCGAATTCCTGCATCGTCATGTCGCCGCGCATCAGCTTGGCGCGATAGTTGAAAGGCTGGGTGTCGCCGGCCTCTTCCTCGGTGATGATCTTGCCCTTGCCGCTGGCCTTGATCGCGCCGGTGATGATCTGCCAGTTGACGTCGACCTGCTCCTTGGTGCCGTAAAGCGCGGCATAGACGTTCCAAGCGCCCAGGCCTTCCTTGGCCTTGATCTCTTCAAGCACGCTGTCGGGGGTGGTGCCGGTGCCGTCATAGTACTTGCTGCGCGGCATCAGCGCGGCGGCTTCCCACATCACGTTGGCGAACACCATCGCGTTGGGAATGACGTTCGCGATGCGCAGCGGGCGCAGCGTCTCCACGATGTCGTGGATGTCCTCGTCGTTGTCGTAGCGGATGCAGAACGGCTTGTAGACGGGCGGCTTTGGCATCAGCCACATGCCCATCTTGGTCACGATGCCATAGTTCGACTGCGTGAAGATGCCGTCGAGATAGGGTCCGTAACCCCACTTGAACACCTGCCAGGCGCTGGTCCCTTCGACCCCGCCCATGCCGGTGCGCAGGACTTCGCCGTTCGCTAGGACGACTTCCATCCCGCACTGCATCATGAAGTGTTCGCCATAGGGCGTGTAGCCGACGCCGCGATCCACCGTGTTGCCAAGCGGTCCGGCGATAGCCGACGGCGCCGGGCACGACAGCCACAGCGGGATGTCATGCTCTTCCAGATAGTCCTTGAGCTGCTGGTAGGTCACGCCCGGTTCGACCAGCGCGGTGCACAGCACCGGGTCGACCTCGAGAATGCGGTTCATGTGCTTGAGATCGAGGACGACCTGTCCGGCGCTTTGCGGCGCGGCAGATCCGTAGCCGAAATTGCGCCCGGTCGAGATCGTCCAGATCGGCACCTTGTAGTCGTTGCAGACCTTCAGGATCTTCTGGATCTCGCCGACCTCGCGAGCATAGAGCACGGCCGAGGGGCGGTGCAGGTCCTCGCTCTCCGCGATCATCACCTTGGTATAGGGGGCGATGTGATCGGCATCGGTCAGCACGTTCTGCGGCCCGAGGATCGCGACGAATTCTGCAATGGCGGATGCCATGTCGGTTGCGCTGACGCCGGCGGGCAGCACGGCAGGTGCTTCGGGAGCGCTCGCGGCGGCAGTCTTGGTCTTGCTTGGCATGTCTGTGTCTCCGTCCGCTCAGCGCTTGGCTGCGGGCTTGGGCATCTTGGAGGTGGAAACGAGGCGCGCGACGCCATTCAGCGTTGCGTCGTCGATTGCCGAATGCGGAAAGGCCGGCATCGCCAGCATGCCGTTGCGCACCACCTGCTGGATGTATTCCGGCGGCAGGGCGCGGCCGCGCAGTTCGGGGCCCACACCCGTCAGGTGACAGCGCGAGCAGGTCTTTTCCCAGGCTTCCTGAGGGCTCTTCCACTGGCCGGCGGGCGTTGCCGCAGGCGTGGGGGCCGCGCCGACCGGAAGGGCGAGAGCGGCGGCGAGGACAACGCTGGCGGCGACCAGCGGGAAAGTGCGAACGATCATGCGGCGACTCCAGTGGCGGGGCGGGTGGCCTTGGGCGGGTTGGGTGCGAGCACGGGGCGGAGCCGCGCGCGCTGGTCCATGTTGGCGATGTCGAACAGCACGGCGTCGGCCCCGTCGAGGTAGAGGGCGATCTCGCGGCCCACCGCGCCGCCCACCGCTTCGCGCATTTGTGCCAGGCGTTGCGAGTAGTCGCCCGAAAGCACCACGACCGGTCCGGTCCAGTCCGCTGGCACGGCATTGCGGCGCGACGCGATGGCGAGAGGTCCGGCCGTGCCGATGACGGCGGCGGCGGGCACGGCCGTGGCCACGGTCGCGACCGTACTGACGGAGAGGAACGTCCTTCGGCTCATGGCCGGGATGGCGGGTGGCATACGGTTTCTCCTCACATGGGCCGTCTCGTTCGGGCGGCGGCGAGCGGGAGAAAGGTGCGCATGCGGGGCAGTTGCCTCGCGCAAGCCAGCATCCTCCAGCTCATCCGCCGCTTTCACGCGGCTGTGCCTCAGGAGATTGCAACGGCCGTGCCAAACGGGCCTCGGGAGCATCAGATATCAGTTATATAATTGAAATATATTAGGATTGTACCTGATTGGACATATACGGGCCCATTCCCGCGATCTTTCGAGCGACGGCGCGAAATGCATGAATTAAGACATTTCTTGCGCCAGACTGTACGAAATAATACAGTCGGGTTGTCTCATCGCTTGCGAGTCCGCCGTGTCAGCCGACCTCTTCAGCCAGCTCCACTTCGACCATGCCCAAGGTCATATCTGGCTGGCAGGCCGGCGCATGATGATGATCCACGCCCGCGCCTTCGGACTCCTGCGCCACGAAGTGGTCGAGGCTCTTGGGCTCGAGAAGGCCCGTGGCCTGTTCACGCGGCAGGGTTACAACAGCGGGGCGATGGACGCCGAGATCGCGAGCAAGGTCCGCCCCGGTGCCACCATCGACGAGATGTTCGCGGTCGGTCCGGAGCTGCACATGCTCGAAGGCATGGTTCGGGCCGAACCTGTCGAAGTCACCGTCGACACCGGAAAGGGCGCGTTCGCTGCCGAATATATCTGGCGCGGGTCGACCGAGTGCGCTGCCCACGTCGAACTGTTCGGGACCGGCGCCTATCCCGCGGGCTGGTCGCAGGCGGGCTATGCCAGCGGCTATGCCAGCGTGTTCCTGGGCCGCCCGATCCTTTTTCGCGAGGTCGAATGCATTGCCATGGGCCATGCCCATTGTCGCGTCGTCGGACGTCCCGTCGACGAATGGCGGGGCGGCGAGGACGACTTGCGCTTCATGCGCGGCGAACAGCTCAACGAGATCAGCCGACTTGTCCCCGGAACGGCTGCCGTCGCCGGTGCCGAAGGTCGCCCCATCGTCGGTGCTTCCGCCGGTTTCAACGTGGCGTTCGACATGCTTGGCCATGTTGCCGATACCGATGCGGTCGTCCTTTTCCTTGGCGAAAGCGGAGTCGGCAAGGAAATCTTCGCGCGCAATCTTCACGCCATGGGCCGCCGAGCCGAAGGACCGTTCATCGGCGTGAACTGCGCCGCAATCCCCGAAAGCCTGATCGAGGCCGAACTGTTCGGCGTAGAGAAGGGCGCATTCACCGGCGCCACCGCATCGCGTGCCGGCCGGTTCGAACGCGCCCGGGGCGGGACCTTGTTCCTCGACGAAATCGGCACGCTTTCCCTCGCCGCCCAGGGCAAGCTGCTGCGCGCCATCCAGGAAGGCGAGTACGAGCGCGTCGGCGGCACGAAAGTCCACAAGACCGATGTCCGTCTCGTCGCAGCCACCAACGTGGATCTTCGCGCTGCGGTGGAGGCGGGCGAGTTTCGCGCCGACCTTTTCTACCGTCTCAACGTCTTTCCGATCCGCATTCCGCCGTTGCGCGAGCGCCGCGCCGACCTGCCCCTGCTCATGGAACATTTCCTCGCGCTCTACAGCAAGCGCTACGCCAAGACGGTCACCGGCTTCGAGGAAAGTGCCGTTGCCGCCATGCTCGGCTATGAATGGCCCGGCAATATCCGCGAACTGGAGAACGTGATCGAGCGCGGCGTCATCATGGCACGCGACGGCGATCCGCTGCGGCTGCATCACCTGTTCAGCGGCGGCGAAGTGCTTGGCCCGCGCGCGTTTCGCGTGGTCGATGGCGATGTCGTGGCGTCCGCGTCCGGTGCCGATCCCGCCGCAGGCCTCGTCGATGCCGGCATCGACCTGGAGACGACCGAGCGCCGCATGATCGCACGCGCACTGGAAAAGGCCGGGGGCAACAAGACCCGCGCGGCAGCGCTCCTCGGCCTTACGCGCGCCCAGCTCCTTTATCGCCTCGGCCGCGAGGGCGCCTGAACCTGGGTCAGTGCCGCACCATCGCGCCGCCGTCGACCCATACCCCATGCCCCGACATGAAGCGCGCATCGTCGCTGCACAGGAACGCGATCACATCGGCAATGTCTTCGGGTTGACCCAGGCGGCGCAAGGCGGCCTTGTTTTCCCAGAACGTCCGGAACTCGGGCATCCGGGTAAAGGCCGGCGCGGTCATCGGCGTGGCGATCGCGCCCGGTTGCACGCAGTTCGCGGTAACGCCGAACGGGCCCAGTTCCGCCGCGACCGACTTGGTAAAGCCCAGTACCGCGTGCTTCGATGCGGAATAGGCGCAGAGCCCTTCGTCGCCGTGGCTCGACGTGGTCGAGCCGATCGTCACGATCCGCCCGTTGCCAGCGGCCTTAAGCCAGGGTGCCGCGTCGCGCACGAGGCGAAACACCGCAACGAGGTTCACGTCCAGGACCTTCAGGAAATAGGCGTCGTCGTGCCCCTCGAGAGGGTGGAACGCGCTGATCCCCGCGCAGGGCACCAGCGTGTCCAGTCCGCCCATCGCCGCCACGGCCTGTTCGACCAGCCGGGCATTCGCGCCCTCTGCCGTCAGGTCCGCGACGAGGTCTACATCGCCCTGCACATCGGCGGTGAAGACCTGCGCGCCATCGGCCCGTAGCCGCGCCGCCGTGGCCGCGCCGATGCCCGATCCGGCGCCGGTGACGATGGCCTTGCGCCCCAGTAGACGGTCAGAGGCCATCGGCGATCTTCAGCACGAGCTTGCCGGTGTTTGCGCCGGTGAAAAGGCGCATGAAAGCATCGTAGGCGTTCTCGAGACCCACCTGAACGTCCTCGTCGATCCGCAACCGGCCCTCGGCCATCCACTGCGCCATCACCGCGCCACCTTCGGCAAAGCGCGGCGCGTAGTCCATGATGAGATAGCCAAAAAGCGTCGCCTGCTGGGTCAGCACCTGCCACAGGTTGCGCACGCCGATCTTGGTCGGCGAATTGTACTCGCTGATGAGCCCGCACAACACGATGCGCGCATGCTTGGCAAGGTTGAGCAGCTCGGCGTCCATCACGTCGCCGCCGACGTTCTCGAACACCACGTCAGCCCCGCCGGGCGCTGCCTCGCGGATTTCCGCGGCAAGCTGTTCCACGCTCTTGCCCTTGTAGTCGATGGCTACGTCGAATCCATAGTCGTCGATCAGTCGGCGGCACTTGGCCGGGCCCCCGGCAATGCCGATCACCCTGCAGCCCAGGATCTTGCCGATCTGGCCCACGGCGGAGCCGACGGCCCCTGCCGCGCCAGACACGAGGAGCGTCTCCCCCGGCTTCGGCTTCGCCACTTCGGTAAGGCCGAAATAGGCGGTCAGGCCGACCGCGCCCATGGCGGAAAGGAACCGTGATGGCGATTGGACTACAGATGGATCAACCTTCATGGTGAATCCACCCGGCTCGTTTACCGAATAGTCCTCCAGCCCGTTGAGGCCCAGAACCCAGTCGCCGACGGCGAAATCGGGGTTCCGCGATGTGGCGACGACACCCACCGTGCTTGCCCTGACCGGCGTGCCCAGCGGGATCGGCGGCATGTAGCTTGGCGCATCATCCATCCAGCCACGCTGGGCCGGGTCGAGCGAGGCATAGCAGTTGCGCACCACGAAGCCGCCTTCCGGCGCATCCGGAACTGTTTGTTCGACAAGAGAAAAGTCTTCCGGAACCGGCGTGCCGTGGGGGCGACGGGCCAGCAGGAATCGGCGGTTGACGGTCATCGTGAACTCTCCCGGTTATCTATCCAAGGATGCAGCATGGCGCGCATGGGGCACCTGTAACAAGTCGCAGTTGGTTCCCGAACGGCGTCGGAGGATGAAAGCAGCGAGCCATCGTTCGTGACAGGACGAGGTGACCCTTGAGGGAGGATTGCATGAAGACCCAAGCCACGCGGCGGCTGATCGTCGTTGCCCTTACCACCACTGCAATCGGTTTCTCGGTGCCGGCATTCGCCGCCGAAGCCGATGAGCAGCAGGCGGCGCAGACCGCCGAGGCGACCGATTCAGGCGACACCGGCGCGATCATCGTCACTGCCCGTCGCCGTTCGGAAACCCTGCAGTCGACCCCGGTTGCCATTACCGCCGTCAACACCGCCATGCTTGAAAGCAAGGCCGCAGTGAACATCGGCGATCTTCAGGGCGCGGCTCCTGGCCTTCTCATCACGCAGCAGAATTCGGGCGCGCAGGCGGCCAACATCTCGATCCGCGGCCTGACCTATGCGGATATCGAGAAGTCGCAGACGCCGACCGTCGGCGTCGTTGTCGATGGCGTGACCATCGGCACCAACACCGGCCAGCTCCAGGACGCCTTCGATGTCGCCCAGATCGAAGTCCTGCGCGGTCCGCAAGGCACGCTGTTCGGCGCGAACACCATCGGCGGCGTCATCAACATCACGCGTTCGAAGCCCACGATGGAACCCGGCGCCAAGGCCGAGTTCTCCTATGGCCGCTGGAACACGATGTCGCTCAAGGCCATCGCCAACTACGGCGACGGTGATACCTGGGGCGTCAAGGCGTTCTACTTCCACAACGAGACCGACGGTTTCTACCGCAATGTCACGCGCAACACGAATGCGGGCTGGAGCGTTGGCAACACCGTCGGCGGCAGCCTGCTGTTCAAGCCTGCGGGCTCGGGCTTCGACGCGCAGTTGACGGTCGAGCACGTCAGCCAGAAGTTCGATCCGGTCGTCAGCAACCTGACCAACAGCACCGAGGTGTTCTGCGGCTTCATTCCTGAGCGTGAGTGCAACCGCAACAACACGACCGATCTTTACACCACCTTCGGTGACTATGCCGAGAGCACCTACAATGCTCCCGACGCAACGCTGGAAATGAACTACGATCTGGGTGGAGTGAAGCTGACCTCGATTACCGGTTGGCGCCATTCCAAGGAGGCGCAGACTCAGGACTTCGACGGTTCATCGACCGACCTGTATTACGTCGATCGTCGCCAGCACTACACGCAGTGGAGCCAGGAGCTGCGCGCTGCAGGGAATCTCTTCGACGGCTTCGACTATGTCGTTGGCGGTTACTTCTTCAGCTCGAAGTATGACCTGACGCAGTGGAGCCGAGTATTCGGCTTCGATTCTTCAACCCCTCCGACCAAGTTCGACACGGCCGCGCAGCACGTCGAAGGGAAGACCAAGAGCTATGCGTTCTTCGGCGACTTCAACTGGGCTTTCGCGCCGGGCTTCCGCCTCTCGTTCGGCGGCCGTTTCAGCCACGACAACAAGAAGCTCAGCAACGGCTTTGCCGATGGCGTCCTGCTCGATCCCGACAACCTCGATCTCAGCAAGATCGCGCTGGTCGGCAAGGGCGATGCCAGCTTCAACAAGTTCACTCCCAAAGTCGGCATCGACTGGCGCCCGACGCCGGACCTGATGGTCTATGCCTCGTGGTCGCGTGGCTATCGTTCGGGCGGTTTCAGCCCCCGCGCCGCTACCGCTGCAACGGCCAGCACGCCGTTCCAGCCCGAAACGGTCGACGCCTACGAAGTCGGCGTGAAGCTGGCAGCTTTCGATCGCAAGCTTGAGCTGAACGTCGCCGGCTTCGTGTCCGACTACAAGGACATGCAGCAGAACCTGACCGTGCCTGGCGGCCCCACCGGCAACCAGACGATCACCGGCAACGTTCCGGGTGGCGCGCTGATCAAGGGCATCGAAGTCGACGGCACTGTCCGCGTGACCGAAAACTTCAAGCTCACCGGCTCGATCGCGGTGATGGACTCGCACTTCCGCAACTTCGTCACCTGTGGCGCCTATGCCGGCGGTGCGGTGGCGACCAACGATTGCGGCACCGGTCTCGTTCCATTCGACTATTCGAAGAACCGTCTGATCTACGCGCCTGATTTCACCGCTTCGCTCAGCGCGGAATACACCCTGCCGACGAGCTTCGGCGACGTTTCGGCCAACGTCGGCTGGCGCCACATCTCGCCCTATGACGAACAGCTCTCCGCTGCTTCGCTTACCCCTACGCTCAACGGCGATGGCGAAGCGACGCGGATCACCGTCGAAGGCAACGATCCGCGCGTCCGCACCACCACGCAGGATCTGGTCGATGCGGCGCTGACCTTCAACTTCGATTTCGACAATACCAAGGCCTATGTCCGCGTCTTCGGCCGCAACCTGCTGAACGAGAAGACCACGACCCACGCATTTACCGTCGCGGGACTGTGGTCGTTCGGCATGGCGCTCGAACCGCGCACCTATGGCGCGACGCTGGGGGTCAAGTTCTGAAGACCCGCGCGACGATTATCTGATCCACCTTGCCGGGGGGAGGGGAAGGGTGCTTGCACCCCTTCCTTCCTCCCGCCCTTTTTTGGAGAAATCGAAATGGCACGTCTTTCCGGCAAGATTGCTCTCGTGACGGGCGGCGCGTCGGTGCCGGGCCTCGGCAGCGCGACGGCGCAACGCTTTGCGGAGGAAGGCGCGAAAGTGTGGCTCACTGACCGCGACCTCGCCGGCGCCGAAAAAGTCGCCGAAGGCATTCGTGCGGCCGGCGGCCAGGCGCGGGCGCTGCTGCACGATGTGACCAACGAGGCGCAATGGGACGAAGTCTTCGCCGCGATCGAGGCCGAGGACGGCAAGCTCGACGTTCTTGTAAACAATGCCGGCATCGCGGTCCTGCGCCCGATCGCCGAAATGACCACTGCCGACTGGAACCTCCAGAATTCGGTCAATCTCGATAGCGTGTTCCAGGGGACCAAGCGTGCGGTCGTGCTGATGCGCAAGACCGGCACCAAGGGCTCGATCATCAACATTTCGTCGGTCGCCGGCCTGATCGGCGTGCCGGCATGTGGTGCTTATGCCGCGGCGAAGGGCGGCGTCCGTCTGTTCTCGAAGACCATCGCGGTCGAGACGGCCAAGGATGGCATCCGCGTGAACTCGGTCCACCCTGGCATGATCCTGACCAATATCCAGGGCGTCGCGCAGGAAGACAACGCGGCGAACTACGACGCCACGCTTGCGCTCGTGCCGATGGGCTACATGGGCGATCCGCTCGACATCGCGAACATGAACCTGTTCCTTGCGTCCGATGAATCCCGCTATGTCACCGGCACCGAACTGGTGGTCGACGGCGGCATGACCGCACTTTGACCCTGGCGGCGGGGCGGGCGTCAGCCCCGCTCCGCTACCCACCGGATCGCGTTCTCCACCAGCCTGCGATAGTGCGGGTTGCCATAGGCGGAAGGCCCGTCACCCGGCTGCAGGTAGACCAGCCGACTGTTGATTGCCTGCTTCGCCCAGCCGATCAGGTTCGATCCGGGTGGATGGTCCCATCCCTCGCGGCTGAACATCTGTCCCTTCACCGCAAGGTCCGCCGACCAGAAATGCTCGCGGTCGAACGCGGCCGACGAGCGAAGGAGCGGCGTCACGCCTTCCTCGCAGACCTGCCCGAGATAAAGTTCGTCGGTCAGCGTGAACTGTGCGGGAACGCCTGCCGTCACCGGATGACCCGCAACGACGGAAACATCGTGCGTCACGTCGTGGCAATAGCCACTGTCCGCCACGGGGCGTCCCTGCCATGTGCCGGGATGGTAGAAGAACTGCCCGCCTAGCCATTCGTGATATTCGGCCCACGTCGGCCACCCGGCAAGCGCGTGATGGAGCGCCACGACGCCCTTGCCTTCGGTCAGAAGCGCCTTCAATCCAGACCTAAAGTTAACTTCAGGTTCCTTGTAAAGTGGCGGATTCTCGGGGCTTTCGAAGTCCAGCCCGGGCATGTCGTAAAGCACCAGCACATCGAAGCCCCGCATCCCCTCGGGGTTCATCAGCCGAGCTGCCGCGGGCTGGTCCACCATCGTCGCGGAGATGCCATCCATCGCCTGGAACACCTCGTCGAAGGCAGTCCGGTCGAACGGGTGGCCCCGCACGGCGACCAGGCATTGCAGCGGAGCACGGTGGTGGATGATCGGCATCAGTCGCCGACCTTGACGATGACCTTGCCGATCGCCTTGCCGGAGAGCATCCGTTCGTAGCCTTCCAGCACGTTCTCCAGCCCCACCGTCTCGTTGAGGCGTACCGTCAGCTTGCCCGCATCGACCCATTCGCGGAGGATTGGCATGAACTCGGCCCCGCGATGGAGGAAGTCGGGGATGAAGAAGCCCTCGATCCGCAGGCGCCGCATCAGCACCTGGTCGAACCGCGCGGGTCCGGGGAGGGGGGCGTCATTGTCGTAGGCCGCCACCATGCCGCACACCGCGACGCGGCCGTAGTGCGCCATGTTCGGCAGCACGGCGTCGAGCATCGGTCCGCCGACGTTGTCGAAATAGGCGTTAACGCCGCCAGGCACTTCGGCAAGGCGCGCGGCCACGTCCTCGTTCTTGTAGTCGATGGCAATGTCGACGCCCAATTCCTCGACAAGGTAGCGGCACTTCTCCGCGCCGCCGGCAATGCCCACGACCTTGGCGCCAAGGTTGCGCCCCACCTGGCAGGCCATGCTCCCGGTCGCGCCCGCCGCCGCCGAGACGACCAGCCATTCGCCGGGGCTGATCGCGGCCACTTCGCGCACGCCGACAAAGGCGGTCCAGGCATTCATGCCCAGCGCACCGAAGTGCTGGCGAATGTCCGCGATTCCGTCGTCCACCGCCTCGAGACCGGAAAGCGCCGGAACGACAGTGGCGTAATCCGCCCATTGGCCAAACCCGCGCACCAGGGTGCCGGCCGGAAATGCCGGGTCGCGGCTTTCGCTCACCCGGCCCAGCACAAGACCCGCCATCTTCGAACCCAGCGGCAACGGGGGCTGGTAGCCGTCGGTTCGCGGGCTCATCCACATGCGTGTGCCTGCGTCCATCGATAGCCATCCGACCCTCACCCGCACTTCGCCTTCGCCAAGCGCCGGAAGAGTCTCGGTCTGAAGGCTCAGCGCCGATGCGAAGTCTGAGCCTTCGGGGTGTCGATCAAGGCGCCAGAAGCGGTTTTCGGTCATCGCAATTCCTCTCGGCAGCAGGGGTGCCGACGCTACGGCATCCGGGCACCTAGCCAAATGGCGAGGCTAACCCATTGCGCAGGCATGGATTGCATCGCCATGGGACTAGACGCGCGCTCAGGACAATTAAAAGGGAGGATACGATATGCGTACCCTGAAGGGACTTCTGTTGGCGACCTGCGCGCTCGGCGCGGCCGCACCGGCTTATGCTCAGGACGCGGCGCAGGAAGGCGCCAGCGCCGGTGGCCTCGAGGAAATCATCGTCACGGCCCGCAAGCGCGAGGAATCGGTGCAGACCGTGCCCGTCGCCGTTACCGCGATCTCCGAAAAGGTGATCATGCAGCGTGACATCACCTCGATCGAGAAGATTGCGGCGGCTACCCCCAACCTCAGCGTCGGTCGCGCCTCGAACGGTTCGGGCGCCCAGCTCACCATGCGCGGCATCGGTTCGTCGTCGACCTCGATCGGCATCGAACAGTCCGTCGCCGTGGTCGTCGATGGCGCCTACTACGGCCAGGGCCGTATCATCCAGGAAGGCTTCTTCGACCTCAAGCGCGTCGAAGTGCTCAAGGGCCCGCAGGCCCTGTTCTTCGGCAAGAACGCCACCGCTGGCGTGATCAGCCTGACCACGAATGACCCGGGCAACGACCGCGAGTTCATCGCCCGTGCCGGCTACGAGTTCAAGGCGCAGCAGTACATGGGCGAATTCATCGCCTCGGGCCCGCTGTCCGATACCTTCGGCGTGCGCCTCGCCCTGCGCGGCACCAAGATGGACGGCGCCTACTACGACAACGTCTCGGTCGTGCGTACCTACACCACGGCCGACGTCGCCAATGGCTTTGCCGCCACGCCGCATTCCGCCACGGTCGCATCCGACGGCCCGGGCGAGAAGGAATTCCTCGGCCGCCTGACGCTCAAGTTCACGCCGTCCGACGACCTGACGATGACCGTCAAGGGCAGCTTCGACTACAACAAGACGAAGAACAGCTCCTGGAACTACGTGGCCTACAATTGCGGCCTTGCCTCGGGCGTCAGCCAGCTCTCGGGCTACAAGTGCGGCACCGATTTCGTCACGCACCAGAACAACATCCCGACCGACATCGCCAAGACCTTCCCGTTCTCGGAAGACGACGGCCAGCTCTACAACCGCTACCGGTCGTGGGCGATCAACGGCAACATCGTCTACAACGTGGGTGACGTGACGATCAGCTCGGTCACCAACTACAACACCAACAACAACCGCTGGGCTTGCGCCTGCGACTTCCAGTCGAGCGACACCGGTACCTGGGCGACCGAGAACTCGACCTGGCGCGCCTTCAGCCAGGAACTGCGCGCCCAGACCGCGTTCGACGGTCCGATCAACCTCATGGTTGGCGGTCTCTACCAGAAGACCAAGCGCCTGTTCGACCAGAACGTGATGTTCGCGGGCCTCGAGAACAGCGATGCCTCGCCGGCGAACCGCTACCTCGCGGGCAGCAAGTCGAGCTTCACCAATGGCGAGACGGCGGCCCTCTTCGGCCAGGTCACCTGGAAGATCGTGCCCACCGTCGAACTGGCGGGCGGCGTGCGCTATACTCACGAGACCAAGGAAAGCTATTTCGTCCAGCCCTACAACAACCCGTACCTGACGAGCGGTGGCGGCCTGCCGATCTTCCGCAGCGCGGACTCGCCGGACGGCCTTGGCGAAATCCGCGCCAACCAGACCTTCGACGACTGGTCGCCGGAAGTCACCCTGACCTGGAAGCCACAGGACGGCATCCTTGTCTATGGTGCCTACAAGACAGCCTACAAGTCGGGCGGTTTCTCGAATGGCGGCATCAACTCGCTGCTCTCCAGCGACCCGCTGGGCGACCTTACTTTCAATCCGGAAAAGGCGCGCGGCTTTGAAGCCGGCATCAAGACGACGCTGGCCGACAACCAGCTTCGCCTGAACCTGACGGCGTTCACCTACAAGTATGCCGATCTCCAGGTCGACTTCTTCAACTCGCCGATCTTCGCCTTCCAGACCCTGACCGCCGATGCGCGCACCAAGGGCATCGAAGCCGAATTCGAATACGCCCCGCGCGCGCTTGACGGCCTCAATGTCCACGGTTCGGTGAACTACACAAAGGCCCGCTATACCAGCTTCCCGCTTGGCCCGTGCTATGCCGGCCAGACTCCGGCGGAAGGCTGCAACCTGACCGAAGCCGGCGCGGTGATCGGCGTGGGCGGGACCGGTGTGCGCCAGAACCTGTCCGGACGTCCGCTCTCGGTCGCGCCCGAATGGACCGGCGCGTTCGGCGTCGGCTACGACACCCCGGTCGGTTCCGGCTTCAAGTTCGGCATCAACGTCGATGCGCGCTTCTCGTCGAGCTACCTGGCCTCCGGCTTCGGTGCGGAACAGTCGCGCCAGGACAAGTACGCGACGCTTGATGCGGGCATCCGCTTCGGCGCCGAGGACGACAACTGGCAGATCGCGCTTATCGGCAAGAACCTGACCAACACCTTCTACGTCAGCGGCGTGGTCGACGGTCCGTCGACCGGTGCCGGCACCGGCACGGCGTCGGGCGTCCATGCCGACCAGCTCGGCTTTGGCAACCTGCCGCGCACGGTTCAGGTGACGGTGACCAAGCGCTTCTGATCCGTCCACAGCGACGGCTGAACACGAAGGGGCGGGGCCGCAAGGCTCCGCCCTTTTCGCATGGGGCGCTTGCGCAGGGAGTATATTTTGAATATTCATGAAATATCGAATCGAAGGAAATGACAGATGGACTCGCCCACCGTCGTCCGCGCTCTCGGCGCGCTTGCGCAGGAGCATCGCCTGGCTGCCTATCGCCTTCTGGTGCAGGCCGGGCCGCAAGGGCTGGCGGCAGGTGCCTTGTCGGGATCGCTCGGAATCGCGCCATCCTCGCTCAGCTTCCACATTGCGCAGCTCGCCAATGCAGGCCTCGTCAGCCAGCGCCGCAACGGACGCTCGATCCTCTACGCGGCCGACTATGCCGCGATGGGTGCACTGATGGGCTTCCTCACCGAAAACTGCTGCGGCGGCCAAGCTTGCGTGCCTGCCGCCGCCTGCAATCCTCCGGAACCGAAAGAAAGGGACGTCGCATGAAGCGTTTCCATGTCCACGTCGGCGTTGCCGACATCCAGGCTTCGATCGCCTTCTATTCCGGCCTGTTCGGCGCCGCCCCCACTGTCGTGCGGCCCGACTATGCCAAGTGGATGCTCGAGGATCCGCGGATCAACTTCGCCATTTCCAGCCGCGAAGATGCCACCCGCGGGATCGAGCACGTGGGCTTGCAGGTAGAGAACGAGGCCGAACTGGCGGAAGTCTATGGCCGCCTGTCCAGCGCCGGCGCGCCCGTCCTGGAAGAGGGCGCGACGACTTGCTGCTATGCAAAATCGGAAAAGAGCTGGATCGCCGATCCGGACGGCGTCGTATGGGAGGCCTTCCTGACCCGCGGCGAAAGCACGGTCTATGGCGATAGCCCCGACCTGGCCACCCTGGCCTCCCCGAACGCGGCCGAAGGCTCGTGCTGTATGCCTGCCCCCGTTGCGGCCAAGTCGGGTTGCTGCGGATGAGCCAGCGTCCATTCTCGATCCTTGTACTCTGCACGGGCAATTCCGCGCGGTCCATCCTGGGCGAGGCCATTCTCGCCGCGAAAGGTGCCGGACGGATCGCAGCCTTCAGCGCCGGCAGTAAGCCGAAGGGCGTCCCGCACCCGGGCGCCCTCCGCCTCCTCGCGCGAAAGGGAATTGATGTCGCGCCGTTCCGCTCGAAGAGCTGGAACGAGTTCACTGGCCCGGATGGCCCACCCATCGACCTTGCCATAACCGTTTGCGGCAATGCGGCGGGCGAGGCCTGCCCGGTATTCATGGGCGCTCCGCTCAAGGCGCACTGGGGCTTGCCAGATCCCGCCGATGTCACGGGCGGTGAGGCGGCCGAAGATGCCGCATTCGAGCAGACCTGGCGGTGGCTCGACATGCGGGTGGCCGCGCTGCTCGACCTGCCGTTCGAAACGATGGACAGTACACAGCTTTCCGCCCGGCTCGCCGAGATCGGACAGATGGAAGGAGCCGCCTGATGGCAACTCTCGCCGCTCCGCAGATGGAACGCCCGCACCTTTCGTTCTTCGACCGCTATCTCACCGTGTGGATTTTCGCTGCGATGGGCCTCGGCATCGCGCTGGGCAGTCTGGTGCCCGCGGTGCCACGCGCGCTTGGCGCGATGTCGGTCGGTTCGACCAGTATCCCGATCGCGATCGGCCTCATCCTGATGATGTTCCCGCCGCTGGCCAAGGTCCGCTACGAGGAACTCGGGCAGGTCTTCAGCGATGGCAAGGTTCTCGCCCTGTCCTTCGTTCTTTGCTGGATCGTTGCGCCCGCCTTCATGTTCCTGCTGTCCGTACTGCTCCTGCCGGGCATTCCGGAATACATGACCGGGCTCATCCTCATCGGCATCGCGCCCTGCATCGCGATGGTGCTGGTCTGGAACCAGCTTGCCGGTGGCAGCCCTGAATACGTGACGGGGCTCGTCGCGTTCAACTCGCTGTTCCAGATCGTGTTCTACGTGCCCTATGCGTGGTTCTACCTCACCGTGCTGCCGCCGGTCTTCGGGCTCGAAGCGCAGGTCGTGGACATCGATTTCGCGATGATAGCGCAGGCCGTCCTTACATATCTGGGCTTGCCTTTCCTTGCCGGCTTCGTCGTGCGCAAGGCGCTCGTCTCGGCGCGCGGTCGCGACTGGTACGAAGAGCGTTTCATCCCTGCGATCAGCCCGATTACGCTGGCCGCGCTGCTCTTCACCATCGTCGCCATGTTCAGCCTGAAGGGCGGCGAGATCCTTGCCCTGCCAATGGATGCCCTTCGCGTCGGCCTGCCGCTGGTGATTTTCTTCGTGGCGATGTTCGTCCTGGCCTTTGCGGCGGGACGGGCCATGGGTGTCGGTTATGAACGGACAGCATCGCTCGCGTTCACGGCGGCGTCGAACAATTTCGAACTTGCAATTGCCGTCGCGATCGCGGCTTTTGGCCTGGCCTCGCCCGTAGCCTTCGCGGCGGTGATCGGGCCGCTGGTAGAAGTGCCGGTGCTGATCGCGCTGGTAAACCTCGCCCTCTGGTTCAGGCGCGCGTGGTTCCGCGCGGCCTGAACCGGCGGGGACTCAGATGCCCTTGGGGGCGTGCTGGCGATGAATGTTGCGGAACGAGCGGGTCTTGAACAGCCACCGCCCGTCTATCTTGACGCAGGTGTCTTCGTAGACGCCGCGATCCCGCATCGTCACGTCGCCCTGGTCATAGACCTCTGCGGTATAGCTGCGCATCGTCGCCGTATCGCCGGTCACCTCAATGGAGCCTGGCCAGGCTTCGAACATGATGCCCGGATAGTTCTTCATCGCCTCGATCCACATCGCCTTGATCGCGGCGCGGCCCTTGGTGGTGCCAAGTTCGGGATAGTCGGGCAGCGACCATTCGGCATCTTCCGCCCACGTCGCCGCCCAGTCGTCCGCGTGGCAGCGGGTCACGGCGTCGGCATAGGTCTCCAGCAGTTCGCGGATGGCAAGCCGGTCTTCGGCAGGGCCGGTGAAAGGCATATCGAAACTCTCCCATTGATTGTTCGGCGTGCAGCGTAACCGTCCCCGCGCGCGCTGGAACCTGTGGCATAGGCGAGGGGGGCGATTGCCGCTCCGGCATTTGACCGGCATCATGGCGCCGTCGTCCGAAAGGCGTTCAGTGGTACTTCGATGGCGGAGGCGCACGATGATCCCCCATGGCGAACACTCGATGCTGGCAATGCAGCTCGATGGTCCCGGCAAGCGGCTGCACCCCGTCGTGCGCCCTCTGCCCCTTCCGGGGCGCGGCGAAGTGCGGGTCAAGGTGCACGCCTGCGGTGTCTGCCGCACGGACCTGCACGTTGCCGACGGCGACATCCACGGTCTGCTACCCATCGTGCCCGGGCACGAAGTGATCGGCGTTGTCGACGCACTGGGGCCGGGGGTGACGGATGTCGAGCCCGGTGCGCGGGTCGGCGTCCCCTGGCTCGGCCATGCCTGTGGCACCTGCCCATATTGCGACAGCGGGCGGGAAAACCTCTGCGACGCGCCGCTGTTCACCGGCTTCACCCGCGATGGCGGCTACGCTACCCACGTGATCGCCGACGCGCGCTTCTGCTTTCCCATTCCAGAGGGTTTCGACGATCTCCACGCGGCGCCGCTCCTGTGCGCGGGCCTTATCGGCTATCGCGCGCTTCGGCTTGCCGGCGATGCCCCTGTCCTCGGCTTCTACGGCTTCGGAGCGGCGGCGCACATCCTCGCGCAAGTGGCCCTGTGGCAGGGGCGCACGGTTTACGCGTTCACTCGCGATGGCGACGCGAAGGCCCAGGCCTTTGCTCGTGACATCGGTTGCCAATGGGCCGGACCCTCTGGCGCCGCGCCGCCGCAAGCGCTCGACGCAGCGATCATCTTCGCCTCTGCGGGAGAATTGGTGCCCACCGCCCTGCGTGCCGTGCGCAAGGGCGGGCGCGTGGTCTGTGCCGGGATCCACATGAGCGACATCCCGGCCTTCCCCTACGCCGATCTCTGGGAGGAACGGCAGATCCTCTCGGTCGCCAATCTTACCCGGCGCGATGGCGTCGAATTCCTGCCCCTTGCAGCGCGGGCAGGCGTGCGCACACATGTCGAGGCCATGCCGCTAATGAAGGCGAACGAGGCCCTCGACCGCCTGCGCCGTGGCGACGTCAGCGGCGCGCTGGTGCTCGTGCCCTGACGGTAGCTCCTCACATCACGACGGGGAGTTCGTCCATTCCCGGCTGTTCGTCCGGCACCAGAACCTGTACCTGGCCGTCTTCCACACGCACCTCGAAGGTGCGCAGGTCCTTGTAGGCGCCGCCGATGCAGCGGCCCGATCCCATCTCGAAGCGCGCGCCGTGGAGCGGGCACATCACCGCGCCGCGCCGGATGCGCCCGGTCGAAAGCAGCGCCGCCTGGTGGGTGCAGCGATCGTTCACCGCGTGGAGGCCATCGTCGGTCTTCGCGACAAGAACGTGCCAGCCCCCGATCTTGGTGGACAGCTTGCCCTCGGCGGGGAACTCGCCTTCGGGGATCAGGGTATGCCAGGTCTCGCTCACGTAATTGATCCTCAGGAGAAACGGATGGTGTGGATGGGGTCGGTGCCCCGGTAGTCCTTGGCGGCCTGCGCCACCATCGCGTAGAAATCAACCAGCACCGGCGCCGGCGCATACAGCTCTGTCATCAGGCCAAGCGTCGCGGTGGTATCGGCAAAGGCGAAGGCGAAGCCGTCGGTCATTTCCGCGCGCAAGGCGCAGGGGCTGCCCTGGGCCTCGAAGCGGGCGCTTGCCGCATCGACATCGTCGACGAACACCGCCGCGTGATGCACGCCCCAGCGGCCCGACCCTTCCGGGTACATGTCACGGAAGGCGGAGGGGCCGGGATTGTTCTGCTGGACGAACTCGACCATCACCTCGCCCCACTGGCCATAGGCGGAACTGTGGTCCAGCGCGCGCTCCGTCCCGCGATGGATGGCGCGGGCGAGCGGGATGTTGTCCGCAACGAAGAACGGTCCCGATCCATAGGCGGCATGGTGTGCACGGGCTGCGGCGCGCACGTCCTCGACGAAGAACGCCACCTGCCGGATCGGGAGCGACCCGGTCATATGGACGCGCCCCCGTCCACGCGGAACTCCGCGCCCGTTGCAAAGGCGCTGGCATCGCTGGCGAGATAGACCGCGATCGCCGCGATCTCCTCCGGCTTGCCCAGCCGCTTCACCGGATGGACATCGACGAAGCTGCGGTAGAGCGCGTCAGGATCGTCGGACTGGGCCAGCACCTTGTCGATGATCGGCGTGTGGATCGCGCCGGGGTGGATCGAGTTGCAACGGATGCCATAGCCCTTGTCGGCAAAGTGCAGCGCGCAGGACTTCGTCATCAGCGTCACCGCCGCCTTCGCCGCATTGTAGGCGACGAGGTTGGCCGATGCCTTCACGCCCGAGAGCGAGGACATGTTGATGATCGACCCGCCGTGCGTCTTCATCCGGGGCAGGGTGGCCTGGATGCCCATGAACACGCCCAGCACGTCTATGTCCAGCTCGTGCCGGAACTGGTCGAGCGTGATTTCCTCGACCGAGCCGAGCGTGGTGATCCCGGCGTTGTTGACCAGCACGTCGATCCGTTCGAACGGAGCGACGGCTTCGGCCCACGATCCCTCCTGCGTCACGTCGAGCGGAACGAACTGTGCGCCGATTTGCGCCGCCAGCGTCTCGCCGCCGGCCACATCGATATCGGCGACGACAACCGATGCGCCCTCTGCCGCAAAGGCCCGCGCGATGGCCTCTCCGAGGCCCGACGCGCCGCCAGTGACAAAGGTGACCTTGCCGTCCAGCACGCCCATCAGACAAGCACCAGCGTCTTGCCGGTAGTGCGTCCGCTCATCAGGTCGATGAAAGCCTCGGGCAGCTTTTCCAGACCTTCGCGCACGTTCTCCAGCGGCTTCAGCTTCCCTTCGGCAAAGAGCCGGTCGAGCATGGCCTGCGCTTCGCCGAGAACCTCGGGATGGTCGTAGGTGATGAAGCCGCGCATGGTCAGGCGGTTCACCACGAGCTGCCACAGGTTGCGATTGCCGTGCGGGTTGTCGGCATCGTTGTACTGCGCGATCATCCCGCAGACCGCGATGCGGCCATGGAGCCGCATCAGCGGCAGGACCGCGTCAAGCGTCTCGCCGCCCACGTTGTCGAAATAGACGTCGATCCCGTCCGGCGCTGCCTCTTCGATTGCGGCGCCAAGGTCGGCGACTGCCTTGTAATCGATCGCGACGTCCGCTCCGAGTTCGCGCACCAGGCGCGCCTTGTCCGGACCGCCGGCCAGCCCGATGACCCGGCAGCCCGCAGCCTTGGCGAGCTGGACGACCGTGCTTCCGGTCGCGCCCGCCGCGGCACTGACCAGCACCGTCTCGCCGGCCTTGGCCTTGCCGATCTCGAACAGGCCGACCCAGGCGGTCAGCCCGACCGGGCCGAGTGCGCCCATGTAATGCTGCAAGGGCACGCCGGGCGCCTGCTCGACCTTCTCGATGCCCAGCGCGTCCGCACCCACCACGTAGTATTCCGACCAGACCGCGAACGTGCGCAGCAGCGTGCCGACCGGCCAGTCGGGATTGTTCGATTCGATCACTTCACCCAGCGACATGCCGTTGATCGGCGCGCCCAGCGCCACCGGCGGCAGGTAGCTCGGCCTGTCGTCAAGGAAGCCGCGAATGGCCGGATCGCACGATCCGACGCGCATGCGGACGAGGATTTCTCCCGGTCCCGGCACCGGACGCGGCACTTCGACAAGCGCGAAATCCTCGGGCACGGGAATGCCGGTGGGGCGACGGGCCAGCGTGATCTGGCGGGTGGTTGCTTGTGTCCTCTCCATCCCGCCTTCTTAGCGCGTAGGCGGCCCGCCACATCGCTAGCCATATCGCTAGGTTCCCGGCAGGGCCGGCATGGTCGATCCTTGGCGGGAAGCAGAGAGGAATTTTCAATGGCCATGACCGCAGACCAGATGATCCAGTTCGTCGATGATCTCTACGCCGCCACCGGCACCGGAGACTGGGACAAGGCTGCATCGATGCTGACCGACGATTTCGTCGTGACCGAAGCGCCGGGTCTGCCGATGGAGGGCGTCTACACTGGCAAGAACGCGCTCAAGGAGCTTTACGTAAAGGTCATGGGGCTGGTCGACGTCGTCGGCCTCAACCGCGTGGAGACGACGGCGGGCAAGGACCATGCCGTGACGATCCTGTCCTTCCAGTTCGCCGACCCGTCGCTGCCCCCGGCCGAACTGTGCGAACTGTTCCGCTTCCGTGACGGCAAGTGCTGCGAGATCAAGCCGTTCTACTTCGACCACGCCGTGTTCCGCGCCGCCGCCGAGGCCAAGCAGCGCGCCACTGCCTGAAACCGTTTGCCATCCCGCCCGCTCGGGGACAAAGACCGCGCCGGTCATGCAACTGGCGGGGAGGGACGGCGAATGAGCTTGCGGCTTGAACGGGACGGCGCGGTCGCGCGACTGCTGATCGACCGTGCGGACAGGCGCAACGCCTTTTCGCTCGATATGTGGCAGCGCTTGCCTGAGCTTCTTGCCGAGGCCTCGGGGGACGATGCCCTTCGGGTTCTCGTCGTCAAATCGGCCAATGGCGGGGCATTCTGCGCGGGCGCGGACATTGCCGAACTGCTCGCCAACAAGGACGATGCCGCCTTCCACGCCGCCAATCAGCAGGCGATAAACCGCGCGCAATACGAACTCGCGCGCTTCCGCCTGCCCACCGTGGCGATGGTCGAGGGTGACTGCATCGGCGGTGGGTGCGGCATTGCACTCGCTTGCGACATGCGCATCGCGGCTCCTGCGGCGCGCTTCGGTATCACGCCTGCCAAGCTCGGGCTGGTCTATCCGCTCCATGACGTGAAGCTGCTGGTCGATCTGGTCGGGCCGGGACAGGCCCGCCGCCTCATGTTCACGGGCGGCCTCATCGACGCGAACGAGGCCCACCGCATCGGCCTCGTCGAGCTGCTAGGCGAGAGCGAGGATGCGCTGGTCGGTCAGCTCGCGACCGTCTCATCCTTCTCGACCCAGGCGATCAAGAGCTTCGTGCGCCGCGTGCTCGACGGTCAGGTGGCGGATGATGCGGATTCCCTGCGCGTCTTCGCGTCGGCCTTCGAAGGCGCCGATTTTCGCGAGGGGACGGGCGCGTTTCTGGAGAAGCGACCACCCGTTTTCTGAACGCCCCGCACCTTCCGAACATCCGCACCTGCGGTTTGCGGGGCCGACTCATCGGCGGTAAGGTGGCTTATGGCCGTTCATGGAAGCTGTCACTGCGGCAATGTGCAGATCGAGATCCCGGCGAATCCCGCATGGGTGGCCGACTGCAACTGCTCGCTCTGCCGCCGGCTCGCCTGGCGCGTGGCCTATTTCCCGCCCCATGAGGTGCGCATTTCCGGGGAGACCCGCGCCTATGTCTGGGGCGACAGGATGATCGGCATCCACCACTGTCCGACCTGCGGCTGCGGCACGCACTGGCAGACCCTTGGCGAAGATTTCGGCAAGATGGGTATCAATGAGCGTCTTCTCGACGGATTTGACGAAGCCTCCGTCGAAGTCAGAAAATTCGACAACCGCGACTGAGCCAAGGACCGGCCGCCGTTTCCTCGTCCGGGGTCAGGGAAGGAGGACGGTCGAGCCGGTCGTGCGCCTTGCCTCGAGGTCGGCATGGGCTTCCGCTACTTCCGACAGTGGACGGGTCTGGCCAATGGTCACTTTCACCGCGCCGCTCGCGATCATGTCCCACACCCGCGCCGCGCCGGCTTCGCGCTCCTCGCGGTCGGCGTAGTAGTGATAGAGCGTCGGCCGGGTAACGAATAGCGAGCCCTTCTGCGACAGGGTGCCAAGCCCGACTCCCGTCACCGGGGCCGAGGCATTGCCATAGCTGACGACGAGACCGCGCCGACCGGTGGAATCGAGGCTCGCTTCCCAGGTTGCCATGCCGACGCCGTCGAAGGCGACCCGCACGCCCTTGCCACCGGTAAGTTCGCGCACGCGGGGGGCTACGGCATCCGTGGCGTAGTTGATCACGTGGTCCGCGCCGGCCGCCAGCGCCGCCTGTGCCTTCTCCTCGGTCGAGACGGTGCCGATGACGGTCGCGCCGACGTGCTTCAGCCACTGGACCAGCAGCAGGCCGACGCCGCCAGCCGCGGCGTGGACCAGCACCGGCATTCCCGCCTCGACGCGGGCGCAGCGTTCGACGAGGAATTCCACCGTGCAGCCCTTCAGCGTTGCGGCGGCGGCGGTCGCCTCGTCGATGGAGTCAGGCAGGCGGAACAGCCAGTCGGCGGGATAGATCCGCGCGCTGGCGTAGGCGCCAAGGTCCGGCCCGAATGTCGAGACCCTGTCCCCCGCCGCGATGCCGACGACGCCTGGCCCGGTCGCAACGACCTGGCCTGCGGCCTCGACGCCAAGGCCGCTGGGCAGCTGGATCGGGTAGACCCCCGAGCGGTGGTAGGTGTCGATCATGTTGAGCCCGACGGCGGTGTGTTCGACCAGCACTTCGCCGGGGCCGGGCGCGGGCAGGTCAACCTCCACCCATTCGATGACTTCGGGACCGCCGGTGCGGAAAATTCGGGCCTGACGCGCTTTCATGGGGCTCTCCGGAACGAATGGGGAAGCCACTCTAGCCGTGGCTGGTACCTGTCGTCACCCCGCTCAGCTGATCCGGCACAGGGTTTCCAGCAGGCGGTCATAGGCCTGCTCTCCGATGGGTTCGCGCAGATGCACTTCGGCCTGTTCCGATACCGCGCGGATGCGAGGAAGGATTTCCACGCCTGCTTCGGACAGGAAGATGCCGATCATCTTGCCGCGTCCGGCCTTGCGTTCGATCCAGCCGCGGTCCGACAGGCGGGTGATTATCGGGACCATGTTCGAGCGCTGGATTCGCAGCATGCGTCCGATCGAGCTTTGGGTGATTCCGGGATTCGCGCCGATCACCAGCATGATCGCGGCGTCCACGTGGCGAATGCCGAGGTCGCCATAGCCCTCGTTGAGAATCTTGAGGCCCAGATTCGCCGTTCGCACCAGGTGGAAGCCGACGTAATTTTCCAATGGGTTACGCATATCGCGGCTCTCTACCACGGCTGCCGCCGGTTCGCAGCCTCGCATTATGCTATTGACCATAACATAGAGTTGGACATATCCTCGAAATGCAAGGGCCAATTGGGGGCACGCCTCCGGAAAAATCGGAAAATGCCGTCAGGTGAAACCGGTCGTTGCACAGGGAGGATGGATGATGAAACTGCTTGCCGCGGGCGCGAGCCTGCTTGCCTTATCGCTTTCGACTCAGGCCTTTGCGCAGGATGCCGCACAGGCGGAAGACAAGTCGCCCAACATCGAGGAAATCGTCGTCACCGCGCAGTTCCGCGCGCAGAACCTTCAGGACACGCCGCTGGCGATCACTGCCGTCAGCGGTGAACTCCTCGCGCAGCGCGGCCAGACCAACGTCAGCGAAATCGCCGCGCAGTCGCCCAACGTTACGTTGAAGCCCCAGGGCCAGGAACTCGGGCCGGGCATCATCGCCTTCATTCGCGGCGTCGGCCAGACCGACCCCAACTTCGCGCTCGAACCGGGCGTGGGTATGTACATCGACGATGTCTACCTGCCCACGCTGACCGGATCGCTGCTCGACCTGACCGATCTCGATCGCGTCGAGGTGCTGCGCGGTCCCCAGGGCACGCTCGCCGGCCGCAATTCGCTCGGCGGCTCGATCAAGCTTTATTCGAAGAAGCCAGAAGGCAGCAACACCGGCTCGGTCGAGGTGACCTATGGCCGCTACAACCGTCTAGATGCGCGCGGTCTGTTTGACGTCAAGCTCTCGAACAACCTGTTCATGCGTGTCGCCGGCGTGACCAAGAACGTCGACGGCTACGTCAAGCGGCTCGACTACAACCTGACCCATCCGGGTACCAACGTGCCTACGCTGGCCAAGGGTTCGAACCCGGTTCTCGGCACGCTCGGCGGGCAATCCTATGCCGCGGGCAAGGTCTCGCTGCGCTGGCAGCCGACCGAGACGATCGATATCAACCTCACCGGTGACTACACCCGCGAACGCAACGAACCGGGCGCGAACGTCCTGCTCTTTGCCAATACCTCCGCAACGTTCGATGGCCCGAACGCGGCGGGCACCGGGGGCCGTCCGTTCCTCGCGGGCACTGATGGGGTCGGCATTCCGCTCAACTGTGCTTTTGTGCCGAACGGGGCGAATAGCTGCGACACGATCAGCGGCTACGATCGCCGCTTCATCTCCTACGCGACTTATGCGGATCTGGCCCAGGCCGACAGCCAGATGCCCTACAAGCAGACCTTCCTCGATCCGCATTCGGACCTCGACAACTATGGCGCGGCGCTGACCATCGACGTCGACCTGTCGGATGCGCTGAAGTTCAAGTCGATCACCTCCTGGCGCAAGTATGAAGCCGACTGGTCCTATGACTCCGACGGTTCGCCCATCGCCAACAACCTGCTGAACCAGAACCAGCGCAACCGGCAGTGGAGTCAGGAACTGCGGCTTTCGGGCAAGGTTCTCGACGATGCGCTCGATTTCACTGTCGGCGGCTTCTACTTCGACGCGCGCGGCACCTTCACCGGGCGTATCAACCTCAACTATGCCGGCATCGATTTCCGCCACGGTCCCGATCCGACGCCTGCCAAGAACAAGGCGCTGTTCGCCAACGCTACCTGGCACATCACCGATGCTGCGAACCTTACCGGCGGCATCCGTCAGTCGTGGGACGAGAAGGACTACGTCTACGTCCGCAAGAATCCCGACGGGACCGACATCGAGGGACCGTGCAACTTCTTCCTCGGTGCCGCCACCGCAGGTCCAACGGGCATCGGCAACCAGCCGAACTGCCTGCTCTTTGGGCTTGACGGGTTGACCGCGAAGTTCCGCGACAATCGCATCGACTGGCGCATCGCGGCCGACTATCGCTTCAGCCCCGAGTTCCTGTTCTATGCGCAGGTCTCGACCGGCTACCGCGCCGGCGGCGTCAATCCGCGTCCGTTCTATGCAAGCCAGGCAACCGCCTTCAAGCCGGAGACGATCACCGCCTATGAAGCGGGCTTCAAGTCGGACCTGTTCGGCCGCAAGCTGCGCCTCAATGTTTCGGCCTTCTTCAACGACTACAAGAACATCATCCTGTCGAGCGTGAACTGCCTCGATCTCGCCACGGCGGGTCCGGGCGGCACTTCGCAGGCTACCCCGTGCCTGCGTCCGTCGAATGTCGGTTCGGCCCACGTCAAGGGCTTCGAGGTCGAGACCCTGATCCGCCCGATCGACAACTTCACCATCGACGGCTCGCTCAGCTACCTCGACTTCAAGTACCAGAGCGTCGACACCGCCTCGACCGGGGTGACCAAGGACGATGTCACGCCCTACACGCCCAAATGGAAGGCCGCGTTCGGCGTGCAGTACGACTTCCAGGACGTTCTCAAGGGCACTGTCACGGTGCGCTTCGACGGTGCCTACCAGTCGAAGATCTACACCGAGGCCGCTAACATCGACAGCGTTTCGGTCAGCAGCACCGTCGCTGCCGGGACGGGTGGCTTCAGCAATGCCGGTGGCGGCGGGTCGATCACCACGCTGCGCCTGTCAAACCGCATCGACGGATACTTCCTCGCCAACGCGCGGGTAGGCTGGCAGTCGGAAGACAAGGACTGGGGCCTCACCTTTGAAGTCCAGAACCTGACCAACAAGTACTACTTCACGACGCTCCTCCAGGAAGCGTTCGGTGCGGGCACCGCCTCGGGCGCCCCGGGCCGCCCGCGCACCTGGTCGGTCACCGCGCGTCGTTCGTTCTGAAAAAGCCCTGAACGATCCCGAACCCCGGCGAAGCGAAAGCTCCGCCGGGGTTCGTCGCATTTGGCGCGTTCACCCGGCCAGGCGCTCGCCCCAGGCCCGCTTCAGCCGTTCCAGCACGATCAGCATGGCCACCGCACCGGTGGCGATCATCGTCAGCCTTTCCGGCCCCACCGCGCCGAACTGGAACAACCGCGTCACCGCCGGCACCAGTTGCGCCGCGCCAAGGATCGCCGCGACCGCGCCCAGCACCAGGGCAAGCGCCGGATTGGGCCTGCGCATCGCGTGGGCGAACGATGGGCTGAAGCGGCGGTTGACGAGGATCAGCGCGGCAATCCCGAACACCAGCGCAAAGAACGCCGTCGCCCGGATCGTGCCGTCGCCGGCCCCGCCCCGCGCCGCGATCACGATCCACAGCGCGGTGACCGCAAGCACCATCAGTCCCTGCACCAGCGACCACCCGATCAGGCTGCGCGAGAACAGCGCCGCATCTGGCGAGCGCGGCGGGCGCTTCATCACGTCGCGTTCGTCGGTCTCGGCCTCGAAGGCAAGCGAGCAAACGGGATCGATGATCATCTCGATGAAGGCGATGTGGACCGGCCCCAGCAGCAGCGGGAGCCCCGTCAGAAGCGGAAGCAGGGCGACCCCCGCAATCGGCACGTGGACCGCAACGATGAATGCCATGGCCTTGCGCAGGTTGTCGTAGATGCGCCGCCCCATGCGCACCCCGGCAACGATCGAGCCGAAGTCATCGTCCAGAAGAACGATCGACGCGGCCTCCCGCGCGACATCGGTGCCACGCCCCCCCATGGCGATGCCGATATGCGCGGCCTTGAGCGAGGGCGCGTCGTTCACCCCGTCGCCGGTCATCGCGACAATAGCGCCCTGGGCCTTGAACGCCTCGACCAGGCGCAGCTTCTGTTCGGGCATGATCCGGGCGCAGACCCCGACGCTTGCCAGCCGCTTGGCCAGGGCTTCGTCGCCGAGCGGCTCCATGTCCGCGCCGGTCAGCACTTCCGTCGCGTCGATTCCGGCATGTCGGGCAATGGCGCGCGCCGTCTGCGGGTAGTCGCCGGTGATCATCACCACGCGGATCCCGGCCTCGCGGCACTGCCGCACGGCATCGGGGACGGACGGGCGAAGGGGATCGGCCAGTCCCACCAGCCCGCGAAAGGCAAATGCGAAGGCGCGGTGCGATTCCGGCAGGTCGGTTGCCTTCCATCGCGCTTCTGCCACGCCCAGAACGCGCAGGCCGCCTTCGGCCATCGCGTCCACCGCTTGCTTCATCGCCGCGCGGTCTTCCGGGGCGAGCGCGCAGAGTTCCGCAATCGCTTCCGGCGCGCCCTTGGTGGCGACGATCTGCTCCCCATCCGGTGCGCCGCCCCAGACTTGAGACATGGCCAGCAGCGCCGGGTCGAGCGGATAGTGGTGTCGCAGCGTCCAGCCATTCCGCTGTCGCCCGCGGATGTCCTCGCGCCCGCGGGCGTCGCCCAGTTCGCGGCCCAGTTCATGAAACGCAAGCTCCATCGGATCGACCGGTCGTTCCGCGCTGGCAAGGATGCCGAGTTCGGCAAGCAGGTGGAACTCGCCCTCGAGACCGCGCTCCGCAAGTTCGTCGCGTGCCACCGTCCTGCCATCGGGAAGCCACAGCCGTTCGATGCGCATGCGGTTCTGGGTCAGCGTGCCGGTCTTGTCGGTGCACAACACGCTTGCCGAACCGAGCGTTTCGATGGCCGCCGCGCGCCGGGCAAGGACCTTGATCCGCGACATGCGCATGGCACCCATCGCGAGGAAGATGGTGAGGACAACCGGGAACTCCTCGGGCAGCATCGACATGCCAAGGGCAATCCCGGCCAGCGCGGCTTCGAGCCAGCTTCCGCGCAACAGCCCATAAAGCATGACCGCCAGCGCGCTCACCCCGATGCCGATGGCGGCGAAGAGGTACACGAGCCTCCGTGTCTCCTGCCGCAGGCGGGGCGCTTCTGTCTCGATAGTCGCCAGGGCATTGCCGATTGCGCCGATTGCGCTTTTGCTCCCTGTGGCGGTGACGATGCAAAGCCCGGTTCCGCGCACGACGAGCGATCCCGACCAGGCAAAGGGTAGGTCTTCGCCGCCCGGGCGGCACTCGGCTGCTGTCGGCTCGATATCGGTCGCGGTCTTGCGAACCGGCACGGATTCCCCCGTCAGCAGCGATTCATCGACCAGCAGCGCACTGGACCGGGCGATCCAGCCGTCGGCCGGCACGCGGTCGCCCTCCTGCAGGACCACAACGTCTCCCCGCACGACCTCGCTGCCCGCAATGCGGATGCGTTCGCCGTCACGGATGACCAGCGCACGCGGGCTGGTCAGGTCGCGCAAGGCGGCGACCGCGCGCTCGGTGCGGGTCTCCTGGACCGCCGTTATCAGGATCGAGAGACAGGCGAACGCCACGAGAAGCAGCGCTTCGTGGAGATCGCCCAGGGCAAGGTAGATGGCACCCGCGACCAGCAGCAGGGCAAGCATCGGCTCGCGCACCACATCGAGCACGATTCGTCCGAAGGTCCTCGCCTCGCCTGATGCAAGGGCGTTGGGCCCCTCCGAGGCGAGACGCGCTGCGGCTTCTTGAGAGGAAAGGCCGGGCAGGGTCTCGGCGTCGGGCATGGCGTTCACTATCGGGGCGGCGGGTTGCGAACACAAGTCTATGACCCGCCAATGCAACGTCGGTAGTTCAGCCCCTGGTGAGAGCCTGCCGCGTCCAGGCCACTATCGCGTTGACGGGCATGGCGCCCGATTGCCTCGCCACTTCGCGGCCCTTGGCGAACAGGGCGATTGTCGGAATGGAACGGATGCCGAAACGTCCGGCCAGCGCCTGCTCGTTCTCGGTGTCGAGCTTGCCCAGGCGGACGTACGGTTCAAGCTGCGCCGCAGCCGCTTCGAACGCGGGCGCCATCGTGCGGCAGGGGCCGCACCACGAGGCCCAGAAATCCACCAGCAGCGGAATGTCGCTCCGGCTCGCGTGGGCATCGAAGTTGGCTGCCGTCAGCGTGACCGGATGCGCGGTGAAGAGCGGCTTTCCGCATCGCCCGCAGGTGCCGCGTTCGGCCAGCTTTGCCTGCGGGACGCGATTGGCGGTGGTGCAGTGGGGGCAGACCAGGATCATCGGGTCGGGCATCGGTTCGCATCCTCCGCTGGTAGTCGTCCGTCCAGATACGGCGACAAGGCAGACCGGGAAAGCCCGGTCGGACGCATGGGTTCCGGCGCAGAAGCCATGCATTCCTGCAATCGACGCGACATTTCAGCGAGCCGGATGGTGTTCGTCTGCCGCTGCGTGGCCCGATAGGGCGAGCAGCTTCACTACCTCTGCATCCTCAAGCTGCGAGAAGTCGCGGTAGTGGCTTCCAACCGACAGGAACGGCTCGGGCGATGCCAGGCACACCACGCGGTCGCAATGCGCGCCGAGCCAGGCGACGATGTCGCTCGGCGCCACCGGCACGGCAAGCACGATGCGGTCGGCGTGCGAATGCGCCAGTCCGCGCAGCGCCGCGCGCACGGTTGCGCCCGTCGCGATCCCGTCATCGACGAGGATGACCGACCGACCAGCAAGCGATGGCATCGCGGGCGTGCCATAGGCGCGCTTCCGGCGCTCGATTTCCGCCAGCTCGCGTTGCACCGTCTCCTCGATGTATTGCTTGTCGGCCCCGGTTGCCCGCGCGGCGCCTTCGTCGATCACCACCGATGGCGTGGACCCGTCCAGAACCGCGCCGATGCCGTATTCCGGATAACCCGGCGCGCCGATCTTGCGGACGAGGAGCAGGCCGAGCGGCGCATGCAGCCTTCGGGCAATTTCGTAGGCAACCGGCACGCCTCCCCTGGGCAGGGCGAGGATCACCGGATTGTTCGGCGGATCGGCAAGGAGGGCTCGTGCAAGTTGTCGCCCCGCATCTCGGCGATCGGCGAATGGAAGAGCGGCAGTCATCGCCCGGTTCCTGTCATCGTTCCTGCTCCGGGACGCTCCACGCCCAAAAGGCCGGAAAGTTCGGTACGAGCCATTCTCTTTCGGCTGGGAGAAGCGGCTTTGCCATCCGCAATGATCCGTGGTTTTGCCGGGTGGAATGCGCTGTCGCCAATGGGCTCAGCGCGGCAGGTATCCCTGGCCGAGCAGCCGGATCATCTGGTCGGCGATTGCCTCCGGACTTTCGCTTCCCTCGGGATCGTGCCAGCGCGCGGGCCAGTTCAACGCCCCCGCGATGGTGAAGGCCAGCATCTTGGGGTCGCATGGCGCGATAGACCCGTCCGCGATTCCCTCGGCGATGAGGCGGCGCATTCCCGTGTCGATATTCCGCTTCAATTCGCGAAACCGTGCCCGGCTTTCAGGCACCAGCGCCTCGTCTCCGGTGCGGATCACGCAGCGGCCGAAATCGTCCATGTTGATCCGGGCATAGCGCGAAAGGAACGCGGCCAGCCGCTGCGCGCCGGTCCCCTCGCTACGCCGCGCCTCCTCGGCCGCCTCGATCAACTGGCCCAGCCCGATGGTCACGCATTCCAGCAGAACCTGGTCCTTGTTGCCGAGGTAGTGGTAGATCGTCGGTTTGCTGATCCCAAGTCGCGCCGCCACGTCGTCTAGCGAGGTCTGGTGGAAGCCGCGCTCGTTGAACATCTGCACTGCCGCACGCAGGACTGCCGCCCGCTTTGCCTCGCGAACGGTGCGTTTCTGCTCGGGTGAGGGGAACGGGGATTCAGGGCTGTCTGGGGACTGTTCCATGCGCGCCGGATGTTGACAGAAAACTCTCAAGCATGCAATCTACTCACGAGTATACACAGCCGGCCTGACCGGCTCTGGCCGAAACTTCATCCAGAAGGAAAGACCCCACACCATGGATATCCAGGGACTGGCCGCGATTGTCACCGGCGGCGCATCCGGACTTGGCGCGGCAACCGCGGAACTGCTGGCCGCGCGCGGCGCGAAAGTCACGCTGTTCGATCTCAACGCGGATCTCGGCAATGCCAAGGCCGCCGAAATCGGCGGGCGCTTCGCTGCGGTGAACGTGACCGACGAGGATGCCGTCGCCAATGCCATCGCCGAAGCCGAAGCGGTCAACGGCAAGGCACGCATCCTGGTGAACTGCGCGGGCATCGGCCCTCCGGCCAAGGTTCTCAATCGCGACGGCAGCCCGCTGCCGCTGGCGGACTTCGCCCGGATCATCAACATCAACCTGCTCGGCACGTTCAACGTCCTGTCCAAGTTTGCCTCGCGCATCCACGATGCGGAACCGCTTAACGAGGACGGCGAACGCGGCGTGATCGTCAACACTGCCAGCGTCGCGGCGTTCGAAGGCCAGATCGGCCAGCCCGCCTATGCCGCGTCGAAGGGCGGCGTGGTCGGCATGGCGCTCCCCATCGCGCGCGAATTTGCCCGCTATGGCATCCGCGTGAACACTATTGCGCCCGGTATCTTCTGGACCCGGCTGCTCGGTTCGCTGCCGCAGGAAGCGCAGGATTCGCTCGGTCGGCAGGTGCCGTTCCCCAGCCGCCTCGGCAAGCCTGCCGAATATGCCAAGATGGTCGAGGCGATTGTCACCAACCCGATGCTCAACGCGGAAGTGATCCGCCTCGACGGCGCGATCCGCATGGCGCCAAAGTAAGCCCGGCGCGCTCTTCCAGCCCGCGCCCTCCTGAACCCAGCGCTCCCGCCCTGCATCGGAATCCAGATGATGAAGCCCGTTTCGACCGACCTTGCCGATGGCATCCTGACAATCACGCTAGACCGGCCGGACCAGGGCAACGCCATCGACATGGCCCTTGCCGAAGCCCTGCTGGAGGCGGCGCGCGCCGCTGCTTCCGACCCGGCTGTACGCTGCGTGGTGCTGACCGGCGCAGGGCGGATGTTCTGCGTGGGCGGCGATGTCGGCGGCTTCGCTGCTGCGGGAGACGAAGCGCCGGCCTTCATCAAGGCGCTTGCCGACAAGCTGCACGAAGCCGTGCTTGTGCTTGCGGGCATGGAAAAGCCGCTGGTCACGCTTGTCCACGGACCTGCTGCGGGGGCGGGCTTCAGCCTCGCGGCGGCGGGCGACATCGTCCTTGCCAGCGAAGCCGCGCATTTCACCGCTGCCTATACCGCGATCGGCCTTACCCCGGATGGTGGCCTGACCTGGCTTCTGCCCCGCCTCGTGGGCATGCGCGCGGCGCAGGAGCTGATCCTCACCAACCGCCGCCTCACTGCGGCAGAGGCAGTCCAGCTCGGGGCGGTCACCCGCGTGGTTCCGGCCGATGAACTTGCCGCGGAGGGGCGTCGCCTCGCCGCGCAGCTCGCCGACGGCCCGACCCGGGCGTTCGGCACGGTTCGCCGCCTCCTGGCGGAAGGGCAGGGCGCAACGCTCGCCGACCAGCTCGACAGTGAGGCAGCCGCGATCTCGGCTGCCGCAGGTGGTGCAGAGGGCCGCGAAGGCGTCGCCGCCTTCCTCGCCCGCCGTGCGCCCGCCTTCCGTCCGGCCTGAATACCCGAACCACACCTGAAGGCACCTGACCGCCACCAAGGGCGGCCAGCGCGGACCCAGCATTCCATAAAGGAGACCTTGTGACACTTTACCCGAGGGTAAAGTGTCACGGGCGACAAATGTTGGATTGAGGTGGTGTGAAGCCACGCGGGGGATTCACAGGAATCCTGATTTGTGCTTCTTTGAATCCCGCAATGTTCCATGCCCCCATCTCCACCGGCCCGGCCCAACATGGCGAGATGTCGGCGTTGCTCGATATGCTCGCGCAGGCCAGCACCCGGCCGCGCTATGCCTTCATGGTGCTCAGCCTTATCGCCGAAGTGGCCGACGGGCGGGGAGAGGCCGGGCCCTTCGTCCGGCGCGGCGGGGAGCAGTTCACCCTGCGCGACTGGTTGTGCGACAGCCTTGCCCCCATGGGCGGCCGCGATCCTCGCCGCATTGCCCTGGCCGAAAGGGTCAAGGCCGATCTCCTCGCTACAGGTACCTTGCCACCGGATACAGCCGCCGCAGCAGCGGCAATCGAGGAGGAAGTGCGCGAAAGGGTGCGCGCCTCGGGCAAGACGAACCTCAGCCGTGCGGTGTCCGAACTGGTGCAGGCCGGGCTCCTGCGCCGCTGGTACGCCGGCTTTGCGATCGATCACCACAACCGTGGCGGCCAGCGGCATGCCGTCTACGCGCTGCAGGGGCGGGCGCGGTGCCTCCTTCCGCGCGGCGCCAGTGTCCCGCCCGCACGTCCGGGCGGTCGGCGCGCGCCGGTGCAGGGAGAACTGCGCTTCTCCTGAGAATGCGGGAACCGCAGGCCCGTCCCGTGGTTCATTTTTGCAATGACACAGCCCCAATGGCTTTCGCTGGCCACCCTTGTCGGGATGATGGCCCTTTTCCTGTGGGGGCGCTTCAGGTTCGACGTGACCGCCGTCATCGCGCTGCTAGCCGCGCTCGCACTGGGTATCGTCAAGCCGAAGGAGGCGTTTTCGGGCTTTTCCGACGATATCGTGATCATCGTTGCCTCGGCCCTTGTCATGTCGGCGGCCGTGCAGCGTTCCGGCCTTATCGAAAGCCTGATGCACCGCATCTCGCAACGCATCCGGCGCCCGTCCTCGCACTTGCTGCTTCTGACTTCTACGGTCGGCGTTGCTTCGGGTCTGATCAAGAACGTCGGCGCGCTTGCCATGCTGATGCCGGCTGCGGTGCAGATGGCGAAGCGGAACCGGATCTCGCCCTCGGCCTATCTGATGCCGATGTCCTTCGCCTCGCTGCTGGGCGGGCTGATGACCCTGATCGGCACGTCGCCCAACATCATCGTCAGCCGCGTGCGCGAGGAGATGACGGGCAAGCCGTTCACGATGTTCGACTATTTCCCGACCGGCTTTGCCCTTCTGGTCGTGGGCCTGGTGTTCCTGCGCCTGGGTTGGCGCCTTCTGCCCGAGCGCGTCTCCCCGCCGGGGCTTGGCGAGGCGATCAACATTTCGGGCTATGTGATCGAGGCGACAGTGGGGGAGGACTCTCCTGCCATCGGCGAGACGGTGGCCGAGTTTGCGGAAAGGCATGAACGACAGGTCGAGGTGAACAGCCTCCTGCGCGGCGACATGCGCGCGGCGGCCAGCCCCTATACGCACCTTGCCAAAGGCGACATCCTGATCCTCAGCGGCGAGCCCGATGCGCTGGAGAAGGTGGTCGCCACGGACAGGCTCGCGCTGGCCGGCGCCGACGCGGCAGGTGACGGCAGCGACGACGGCATCGGCGTGATCGAAGCGGTCGTTCGCAACGATTCCCCGCTGATCGGTCGCACCGCCGGCCGCCTGCTTATGCGAGAGCGGCTTGGCATCAATCTCATCGCGGTTTCCCGTGCAGGCGAGACGCTGGCGCGAAAGCCCGGCCAGATTGTGCTCGAGGCAGGCGACGTGATCGTCCTCCAGGGCCCGCTCGAAGTGCTTCCGCAACGCCTCGGGCAGCTCGGCGCGCTGCCACTCGCGGAACGGCCGATCATGCTCGGCTCGACGCGGCGGCGCTGGCTGTCGGTCATCATCCTCGCGCTGGCGATGGCCTCGGCGGCGAGCGGGCTGGTGCCGGCTGCGGTTGCATTCTTTGCCGCCGCGAGCCTGGCCGTCATCACCGGCGCATTGCCCGTGGGCGAGGCCTACGAGGCGATCGAGTGGCCGATCCTGATCATGTTGGCCGCGCTCATCCCGGTCAGCGCGTCTTTGCAGACGACCGGCGCGTCCGACGTCATCGCCGAAGGGCTTGCGGGCCTTGCCGTGCGATTGCCGCCGTGGGGCGCGGTCATGCTGATCCTGGTGGCGGCCATGGCGGTGACGCCCTTCCTCAACAACGCGGCGACGGTGCTGGTCATGGCGCCCATCGCGGCCGTGTTCGCGAACGAACTTGGCTACCGGCCCGAAGCTTTCCTGATCGCTACCGCAGTTGGCGCAGGGTGCGATTTTCTCACGCCCATTGGCCATCAATGCAACACGCTGGTCTTCGGACCGGGCGGCTATCGCTTCGGCGATTACGCGCGGCTCGGCGCGCCCCTATCGTTCATCGTGGTCGTGCTGGGCACGCCGCTCATCCTGTGGTGGTGGCCGCTTTGACGCGGCGTGCCCCGCCGGTGGAGGTCCGGCGGGGGAGACGCAGCCTCAGGCCGCGCCGTTGCTCTTGTTGCGGTTGAACGCCGCGTTTTCGTTCGCCCTGTCGCGCGCACGGGCAAGGCCCGGCGTGTCCGGGAAGCCGTTGGCCGGGCCGACGTCCGTCTTGAGCTGCTTGTCCGATTGGCTCTTGGGGGCAGGCGCGGACTGATAGGTGGTCTTGCTGTCGCCCGCGCGGGTTCCGGCCAGTGCCGGCGAAGCCACGAGGACGATGCCCGCGCAGGTCGCGGCCATGGTGGACAGTGTTCCGATCTTTCGCATTCTCGCCTCCTTCTGTGGTTGAGGACGCTTCAGGCAAGGACCATCGCCCGGTGTCCCGAGGGACCCCGGGCAACCCGGACGGTGGCCCGGACGAGGGCCCGGACGATGGCACGAGATTCTTGCCTGCCCCCCGCCAATCGGGGAGTGCGAGGGGGAGGCTGGTGACTTCTGGATGAATTCAAAATTAATGAAAATGTCACCTTAACGGCCTGTCCCGTCAGCATTTCGGATGGCCGTTCCAGGCGTGTCGCGCCGTTTCGCGCGCCGGACCAACGGTGCATGGCGCGAGGGCCTCGCTTCGTCGCGCGAAGGGAGCCGTGCGCCTCGTCCGTTGTTCCCTGGCGAACCCCGAAACGGCAGGATCTGCGCGCGATGCGGCCCGACATGTTCATAGGCTCCTACGAGCGCTCCGGCGGGCACGGGTTGTATCCGGCGTGGCTCGACTCGCTGGGGGCGATCAGCCTTGGGCCGCCCGATACCCGGATCGGCAATGCCAGCTTCGGATTGCTCGACCATCGTTGCGGCACCGCGTGGTTCGTGGAGGAGCAGGAGCCGGGTGCTGTCTCGGCCTGGCAATGGGACGACCAGGTCTGGACGCCGCTTGGTCGTATAGGCACGGGCGGGGCGTCGCCTTGCCACCTTGTCCGCAGTCCCGACGGCACCCTGCTGGCTGTTGCCAACAACGATGGAGGGGTAGCCGCTCTTGTCGAACTGGATCCGGAAACCGGCGCGCTCGGTAAGCTGGCGGGCGTCTTGCGAAATGAGGGCGGCGCCCGCTCGCATGCCGGTTGCGTCCGATTTGCCGGAGACCGGATCTTCATTGCCGATCGCGGCCTGGACCGGGTGCTGTCGTGTGAATACGGCGCGGCGGGGTTTGGCGAAGTGCGGACGGCTTTCGCGGCGCCGCGCGGTTCGGGACCCCGCCAACTCCTTCTGCGCGACGATCTGGCGCTGCTCGCCTGCGAATTGACCGCACGGCTGATGCTGTTGCGCGCCACTGGCGAAGGCTTTGAATTGCTCGACGATATCGCGACCGACGCTGCCGCCACGCCCGGTAATCTCGCCGGCCACCTCGCGTTTCAGGGCGACAGGATTTTCGTCAGCAATCGCGGGGCCGATACCGTCGCGTCGTTCCGCATCGACGGCGAGCGGTTGCGGCGGGAGGATTGTTGGTCCTCGCATGGCCGGTCGCCGCGCCACTTCGCGATGTGCGGCAGCTATCTCGTCGTCACCAACGAGCAGGACGGCATCGTCTGCGTGCTGGATATCGCCAATGGCGGGCGCATTGCCGGGACAGCGATCGTGCCCGGCGCGGCCTTTGTGCTGGCTATGCCGCTCTGAGGCCGTCGCGCCAGCGCACCAGCCGGTCCATGGCCTCCAGCAGCATGGCTTCCGGCTTGCAATGGCACAAGCGCACGATGCCCTCGGGTGCGGCGTCGCCTTCCCATAGCGCGGACAGGGGGATCGACGCGACCCCGGCCTCGCGCACCGCCCGGTCACTGAAGGTTCGGTCGTCGAGCGCAATGCCCGATGCCGCCAGATCAATGCAGGTGAACCATGTCGCGGTGGTGTCCAGCACCGTGAACCCGCGTCGGCCCAGCGCCTCGATCAGGACGCCGCGCGTTTCGGCCCAACGAGCGGTGCACCCTGCGGCGAGCGCAGGGTCTTCGAGCCCCTGCGCGACAGCCCATTGCAGCATCGGCGCGGTGGTGAACGTCAGGAACTGATGGGCGCGGGCGAGAACGGCGGCCATGTCGGGCGCGGCGACCATCCAGCCGACCTTCCATCCCGTCGCGCCGAAGATCTTGCCGGCCGATCCGATCTTGATGGTCCGGCGGGCCATTCCGGGCAGGGCAAGAAGCGAGCGGTGGCGACGACCATCGAAGCGGACGTTCTCCCAGACCTCGTCGCAGATCGCGATCAGGTCGTGCCTGACGCAAAGGCTGGCGATCATCGCAAGCTCCGTGTCGGCGGCGACGGTGCCCGTGGGGTTCAGCGGATCGTTGAGCACCAGCGCGCGGGTGCGCGGTGTCACGGCGGCGACAATCGCGGCCTCGTCGTAACGCCAGTGGGGCGGGCTTAGCGGGACGAAGACGGGCACTCCGCCCGCGCGCCGGATCAGCGGCGCATAGGCATCGTAGGCAGGGGAGAACAGCAGAACTTCGTCACCCGGCGCGACCGCCGCGAGGATGGCGCAGGCCACCGCCTCGGTCGCGCCGGAAGTGACGATCACGCTTTCCGCTCCGACTTCCAGCCCTTGCGTCCATGCATAGAAGCCCGCCACCGCTCGGCGCAGCTCGGGGATGCCGGCCATCGGTGGATATTGATGCGAACGCTCTGCCGCCGCGCGCGACAACGCTTCGAGCAAGGCTGGAGGCGGCGCTTCGTCAGGGAAGCCCTGACCGAGATTGATCGCCCCCAGCTCCCGCGCGAGGCCGGACATGTGTTCGAAGATGGTGACGGGCATTCCCGCGTAGACGGGATGGAGGCGCTGGAGCGGATCGATCATCGCGCCCAAGCCTAGACATTCGCCCCGCCGTTTTGAAGCGTGCATTCGGCAAAGGACGTGCCGATCAGGATGTGGCGATCGGACCGTTGCGCCCGTCGCCCGATTTTCCGATAGGTGGCATGCACCGGAGAACCTGACCATGAATGATGCCCCCGCTCGCGATGCCATCGTCCTCCATGGCTTCTGGCGCTCGTCCGCCTCGTGGCGCGTGCGCATCGCGCTGGGTCTGAAGGGCCTGACCTGGCAGAACGTGTTCCACCACTTGCGCAAGGGAGAGCAGCGCGCGCCGGAATACCTCGGGCTCAACCCGCAGGGCTTCGTTCCCGCACTCGAGATCGGCGGGGCGGTGCTGACGCAGAGCCTGACGATCTGCGAATACCTCGACGAGGTCTTTCCCGAGCCGCCGTTGTTGCCGGATGACGCCCTCGAACGGGCGAGGGTCCGCGCGTTCGCACAGGCCGTGGCTTGCGACATCCACCCGGTCCAGAATCTCAAGGTGCTGAAAATGCTCCGCGCGCGCGGCTTCGACGAGGATGCGGTAAACGCCTGGGCGCGCGAAGTGATCGAAAGCGGGCTGGAGGCTTGCGCGAGACTGGTCGAAAGCGCCGAGGGGCCCTTCTGCTTCGGGGAGAGGCCTACGTTGGCCGACGTCGTGCTGGTGCCCCAGCTCGGCAATGCGCGGCGTTTCGGGGCAAGGATCGATTTCGGGCGCATTCCCGCGATCGAGGCTGCCTGCCAGGAATTGCCGGCCTTTGCCGCCGCCGTACCGGCGCTCCAGCCCGACGCCGAGGCGCTCTGATCCGTTCCCGCGATCAAATCGATTTGCCGAATAGATAGGCCGCGCTCCTATTGATTGGACAGGACGCACCCGATGGCCTGAAACAGTGAGGTTCGGGAAAGACGTCCGTGGTGGGCGCGTGTTCGGACCGGGAGAGCGCAAGGCAATGGGCAGGCAACACGAACCGGGCGTGATGACCGGCATAGCGCTGCTCCTGCCGATCACGCTGACCACGATGGCGATCGTGCTGCTCGCGCCAGTCCTGCCGCAACTCATGGCCGAATTCGCCGATGTGCCGGGGCATGAATACCTGGTGCCGATGGTGCTGACGCTGCCTTCGCTGTGCGTCGCCGTACTGTGCCCTTTCGCGGGAATGCTGGGCGACTACTTCGGGCGGCGCCAGCTGCTGCTGGCTTCGTTCGTGCTTTATGCCGTGGTCGGTGTAGCGCCGCTGTTCCTCACGGACCTGGTCCACATCCTGATTTCCCGCATCGGCGTGGGCGTGGCCGAAGCGATGATCTACGTCCTTTCGACGACGATGATCGGCGATTACTACGAGGGCGAACGGCGCGACCGCTGGCTGGCGGGGCAGACGGCTTTCGCCTCGGTCTCGGCGCTGGTGTTCTTCAACATTGGCGGTCTGCTGGGCGAGGCGGGTTGGCGAACGCCCTTCATTGTCTATGCCTCGGCGCTGGTGATGTTTGCCCTGGTTCTGAAATTCACGTGGGAACCGTCTGGAGACAAAGCTGAAATCGCAGATGCCACGAAGGCGTCCGCCGCCCCTCACAACCTGAGCTGGGCGATGTTTCCCTGGGGAAACCTTGCGCTGATCGCGGGCATAACCGTCTATGGGGCGATCTTCTTCTACACCGTGCAGATCCAGGCATCGGCGGGCCTTGCCGAGCTGGGACTGTCCAGCGCCGCGCGCATCGGGTTCCTTACCTCGCTGGCCAGCCTTGGCGTTCCCTTGGGCACGTTCATCTATTCGCGGCTTGGCCGGATCGGTGTTGGAAAGCTCCTTCTCGCCGAATTCGGCATTCTTTCCATAGGTTTCCTGTTGATGGGGCGGACCGGATCGGTCCCGGGATTCCTTGCCGGATGCTTCATCAACCAACTGGGCGCGGGGATGCTGCTGCCGACGCTGCTCGTCTGGTCGATGAGCATCCTGCCCTTCGAAGTGCGCGGGCGCGGGACCGGTTTCTGGCAATCGTCGTTCGCGCTCGGCCAGTGGTTGAGCCCGCTGGCGGTCACTTTCTTCGCGCTGCACCTGGGGGGTCTGATGAAAAGCTTCGAGATGCTCGGCTACATGGCTGCCGCTGGCTTCGTCGTCGCGCTCGTGGCGGGTCGCAAGACCGCGGTGGCGGCCAATGCCTGATCGCCTGTCCGGCAAGGTCGCGGTCGTCACCGGCGCTGCGGCGGGCATCGGCAAGGGCTGCGCCCGCATTTTCCGCGAGGAGGGAGCCGCCGTCATCGGCGTCGATCTTGCAGGGGCGGACCGCGCCTGCGACCTGACCGACGAGACGCAGGTTTCAGCGCTGTTCGCCGCGATCGTGGCCGAGCACGGCAGGATCGACGTGCTTGTGAACGCCGCCGCCTTTGCGGTCTTCGCGTGGATCGAGGAAATGACCCTTGCGGAGTGGCGGCGCACGCTGACCGGCGAACTCGACACCGTTTTCCTGCCGACGCGCGCGGCCTGGGCGGGCCTCAAGGCCAGCGGCGCTGCCAGCGTGATCAACTTCGCCAGCGCCAACGCGCGCCACGCGCTCGACGGTTCGGCCGCGCTCGCGCATTGCGCGGGCAAGGGCGGCGTCCTTGCGATGACGCGGCAGCTCGCGATGGAAGGTGCCCCTCACGGCATCCGCGCCAACTCGATCTCTCCGGGCTTCATCCGCACCGAGGCGACGGGACGCCACCTTGCCGAAGTCCCGGACCTGCGCGACCGGGTCCTTGCCAAGAACATGGTCAAACGCCTTGGCGAGCCTGAAGACATCGCGTGGTGCGCCACATGGCTCGCCAGCGACGAGGCCCGCTATGTCACCGGGGCCGACATTGCCGTGGATGGGGGCGCGACGGCCTGGTAGCCGCCGCGCTTTTGGTCAGAACGGTTGGTTGAGGCGGCCGAGCGCGCCTTCCAGCATCTTTGCGTGGACTTGCGGATCGCCGTGTTCGAGCTGCAGGCGCCCGACGGCGACGCTGGTTTCGATCACGTCGCGGCAACGGTCGAAGCGGCGTTCCTGATAGGCCCGAAGCGCGGATTCCACATCTCCGGCGCGGGCCAGTTCCTCGGCCAGCACGATCCCGCTTTCCACCGCCATGCCCGCACCAGAGGCAAGATGCGGCGTCGTCGCGTGGACCGCATCGCCGACCAGGACGATGCGCCCGTTGAACCAGTCGCGCGGTTGCAGGGCAGCGGCGAGGGGGCGGTAGTTGATCCAGTCCTCCCGCGTCATGTTGTCGCGGATCCAGCCGGCGTTTCCGCCGAAGTCCGCCAGCAGCGCCTTGAGCGTGACGAACAGCTCCTCGTCGTCCATGTGGCTGTCGCGCTCGACGTGCGGGGTCAGCATCCACATGTAGACCGTGTCCGGTCCGCAGGCAGTGATGCCGCAAGGATTGGCGTGGCCAAGGAAGAACTCGCCCATGTCGAGCCCCGGCGGCTTGCGGATGGAGATGCGCCAGCAGCCCTGTCCGGTGGGCTGTGCCGGCCCCATGTGGGCAAAGGCGAGGTCGCGCACCCGCGAGAACACGCTGTCGGCGCCGACGACGAGGTCGTATCGCCGCGCGGTCCGGTCGGAAAATCGGACGTCGACGCCGCCTTGGACGTTCTCCAGTGCATCGACGGTAAGGCCGAGGCGGACCGGGATTTCCAGTTCGCGCACGCGCTTCTGCATGATGTGGTGCAGGACCGGACGCATGATGCCGCCCGTCGCGGGCAGGCCTTCCTCGATCACCGGTTCGTCGAGGTCGAGCATGTGGGTGCCGTCGTAGCGGAACAGGCGGGTCTTGCTGGTGATCGCGCCCTTGTGCTTGATTTCGTCGAGCATGCCCAGCCGGCGATAGGCGCGCAGCGTCGGGCCGGTGATCGTGATCCCCGCGCCGTATACACGCCATTCCGGGTCGAGATCGACCAGATCGACCGTCACTCCCCGCTCGGCAAGGCTGATTGCCGTTGCCATGCCGCCGATACCGCCGCCCACGACAAGCGCCGTGGCGATGTTGCTGATGCTCTCCCCAGTCATGTTGCCTGAACTAGCGATTGGAACGGCGCGCACAAATCCGAACGGTGGATACCTATCCATCCATACAAACGACGGGATGTTGACGGGCAGTGGGGCTATCGCGCTTCTCGACCAATAGAAGCGCAATGGGGAGGATATTCATGCGCCTTGCACTTACGGGAACTTCGGCACTTGCCGCGCTCGCCATTGCCATGCCGGCCTTCGCGCAGGATGCTTCGGACGATACCGGCACGATCGCCGAGATTGTCGTCACCGCGCAGAAGAAGGAGGAATCGCTCCAGAAGGCCGGTATCGCCATCGACGCCGTCACCGGGGCCAGCCTTGCCCAGTCGGGCATCCTCAAGGCGGACGACCTGGGCAAGTCGGTGCCCTCGATTGCCATTTCCAACGGCGGCGGCTCGAACACCTCGATCTTCCTGCGCGGCGTCGGCAACTTCACCAATTCGAGCTACAACGATCCCGCCGTCACGCCCAGCTATGATGGCGTGGTGATGGGCCGCGCGGCAGGCGCGTTCAGCGCCGCCTTCTACGATCTCGCGCGCGTCGAAGTGCTCAAGGGCCCGCAGGGCATCCTCTATGGCCGCAACGCCACGGGCGGCGCGGTCAACGTCATTCCCCAGCGGCCGGAACTGGGTCGCACCAGCGGCGGCTTCAACCTGTCGGTCGGAAACTACGATGCGGTCGCGGCCGACGCGCACATCAACATCGCCACCAGCGAGAACAGCGCCCTGCGCCTGGGCGCGACGCGCCAGGTGCACGACGGCTACAACCGCGACGGCACCGACGACCTCGACCGCTCGGGCCTGCGCGCGCAGTTCCTGATCGAGCCGACCGACACGGTTTCGGTGCGCCTCGCGGCCGACTATACCGAGATCGGGGGCAAGGGCGCGGGGGCGAGCTACGTCGGGGCGTTCCTGCCCGGCGAGTCCGGGTTCACCTTCACTCCCGCGACCGGGCTTGACAGCTCCGAGGGCCTTGGCACCGATGCCGCCAATGCCTTCCGCACGAGCCAGCTTGGCGCGCCTGGCTTCGGCTTCCTTTCGGAGCTGAACACCGATCCCAAGGTGGATTACAAGTATTGGGGCGTGAATGCCGAGGTCAACGTCGATACCTCGATCGGCAAGCTGACGGTGATCCCGGCCTACCGCGAAAGCGACGGTTACAGCTATTTCAACGGCCCGGCGTTCAACACCGCCTATGCCAAGGAAAACGACAAGCAGTTCAGCGTGGAAACCCGGCTGTCGGGCAAGACCGGGATGGTCGACTACGTGGTCGGCGGTTTCTACTTCAACGAGAAGATCAAGGCCGAGAACCAGTACAACCAGGAATTCGTGCTGCCGATCCAGAACTACGAGCACAAGACCGAAAGCTGGGCGGCCTTCGGCCAGCTTACCGCGCATATCGGTGATCGTCTCCGCCTGATCGGGGGTGCCCGCTACACCCACGACAAGAAGGAGATGGACGGCATCATCAACAACTTCATCACATTCTGCGGCGGCATCCCGCCGGTCACGCCGCCCGCCTCGTTCGCGCTGGGCTGCGCGGCGAGCGACGGCCTGCCGCGCTATGCCAATTCGACCAGCACCAGCGACACGATCGCCTGGCTGGTCGCCAACGGATGGATCGCGGCGGGTTCCACCGACGAGGCCAACGCCCAGGTCTTCCCGGTCCTGTCCGGCGCGGGCGTGATCCTCAAGACCTACAACCCGGTGGTCGACAGCGGCACCTATTCGCGCGTGACCTGGAAGGTTTCGGCCGAATACGACGTCGCGCCTGACAGCCTGCTCTATGCCACGGTCGAGACCGGCTACCGCGCGGGCGGCTTCCAGCTCGCCGAGGGCCGTTCGAGCTACAAGCCTGAATATATCACCGCCTATTCGGTCGGTTCGAAGAACCGCTTCCTCGGCAACCGCCTCCAGGTCAATCTCGAGGCGTTCTGGTGGAAGTACCGCGACCAGCAGATCACCTACTTCACGGTGGATTCTGGCGGAACGCTGATCAACTCGAACGAGAACGCGGGCAAGCTGACGATCAAGGGCGTCGATGTCGACATCATCGCCAAGCCGCTGCGCCACACAACGCTTACGGCCAAGGTGCAGTACCTCGATTCGAAGTACCAGGATCTGAAGCTGATCACCGCATCGCCGCGCAACAACATCGGCTGCACCAGCACACCGACCGGCGAGACCCTGTCCGACGGCGAGACCGCGGTGCTGAGCTTCGATTGTTCGGGCAAGCCCGGGCTCTACAGCCCGAAGTGGACCGCCAACCTCGGGGCCGAACAGGTCTTGCCGCTGGGCGATACGCTGGAGCTGGTCGGCGCGGTCAATACCTCGTGGCGCAGCAGCCAGTGGGGCGGGTTCGAATACCTCGCGTTCCAGAAGATCGGTGCCTACTGGATGACCGACCTCAACCTTACCCTTCGCGATCCTGAAGGTGGTTGGTCGCTTGGCGGCTTCGTCCACAACGTCGAGGGCGACCGCCGCGTGATGCGGCCCCAGGCTTCGCCCATCGGCTTCGCGGTGGCAAACTACACCGCGCCGCGCACATACGGCTTGCGCTTGTCCGCGGAGTTTTGACCATGACGGCCGGGCGCATCCCGCGTCCGGCCGCCCGTGTCGGGTGCGGCACAACTCCAAGTTGCGGAGATCAAGATGGCTGGCATTCGGCGGCGCGAGGTCCTCGGCGGCATTTCGGCGACCGCGCTGCTTTCGGGTCAGGCGCTGGCCGTGACCCGCAAGGCCGCGCCAGAGCGGCCCAATATCGTTTTCATCATGGCCGACGACCTCGGCTATGCCGACACCTCGGCCACGGGTTCGCGTCATATCCGCACGCCGGCCATCGACAGCATCGGCGCCGGTGGCGTCATGTTGCGCCAGGGCTATTCCAGCACGCCGATCTGTTCGCCGACGCGCACCGCGCTGCTGACCGGGTGCTACGCGCAGCGCTTTGCCATCGGGGTGGAGGAACCGCTCGGCCCCAATGCCCCCGCGGGGATCGGCGTGCCGCTTGACCGGCCGACCATCGCCTCGGTCATGAAGGCGCTTGGTTATCGCACCAGCCTTGTCGGCAAGTGGCACCTCGGCGAACCGCCGGCGCACGGGCCCTTGAAGCACGGCTACGACCATTTCCTCGGCATCGTCGAAGGCGGCGCCGACTATTTCGTGCACCGCATGGTCATGAGCGGAAAGCCTGCCGGTGTCGGCCTTGCCGAGGACGACGCGCAGACCGACCGCACTGGTTATCTGACCGACATCTTCGGCGACGAGGCGGTGCGGGTGATCGAAGAGGGCGGCAACCAGCCCTTTTTCCTCAGTCTCCACTTCACCGCGCCGCACTGGCCGTGGGAAGGGCGCGAGGACGAGAAGCTGGCACGCGCGCTGCCCAGTTCATTCCACTACGAAGGCGGCAATCTGGCGAAGTATCGCGAGATGGTCGAGACGATGGACCAGAACGTCGCCAAGGTGCTCGCCGCGATCGACCGCAGCGGCAAGGCCGACAACACCGTCGTCGTCTTCACCAGCGACAACGGCGGCGAGCGCTTCTCCGACACCTGGCCTTTCGTCGGCCACAAGGGCGAAGTGCTGGAAGGTGGGGTGCGGGTGCCGCTAATGGTGCGCTGGCCGCGCCGGATCAAGGCGGGGAGCCGTTCCGAACAGGTCATGGTCTCGATGGACTTCCTGCCGACGCTGCTGGGCATGGCGGGCGGCGATGCGGCAAGGATCGGTCGCTTCGACGGCGCGGACCTTTCCGCCCAGCTTGCCGGCGCCGCGCCGGTCACGCGCACGCTGTTCTGGCGCTTCAAGGCCAGCGAGCAGGCGGCGGTGCGACAGGGCGACATGAAGTACTTGCGCATGGCGGGCAAGGAGTACCTTTTCGACCTGTCGCAGGACGAGCGGGAGCAGGCAAACCTCGCCCCCGCGAACCCGGACAAGGTCAACGCGATGCGCGCGCTGTGGGACGATTGGAACCGGGAAATGATGCCCTACCGGGTCGACGGGTACTCGCAGGACGCGCGCAAGAGTTTTTCCGACAGATACTGAGGCTTGATAGATGCGGGTGGTGGTGACGGGCGCCGGTGGATTCGTGGGCCGCGAGATCGTCTCGCGCCTTCTGGCACGCGGCGACGAGGTGATCGGGATCGACAGCCAGGCCGGTGGCGTGCCCTCGGGCGCGCGGGTGATCGCGGGCGATCTGGCCAGCGCCGACGTCAGGACCGGGGCGCTTGAGCAGGGCTGCGACGCGCTGATCCACCTTGCCACCGTTCCCGGGGGCGCTGCGGAAGCCGATCCGGCGGCGTCGCGGCGCATCAACGTCGACGCGATGTACGACCTCCTGCTCGAGGCGGCGGCGGCCAGCCCGGGCCTGCGCGTTGTCTATGCCAGTTCCATCGCGGTATTCGGCGATCCCTTGCCCGCGCTGGTCGACGATGCGACGCCGCTTTCGCCCAGGATGGTCTATGGCGGTCACAAGGCGATGATGGAGGACGCGGTGGCGATGTTCTCCAACCGTGGCATGATCGATGGCGTGACCGTCCGCCTGCCGGGCATCCTGGCGCGGCCCAAGGGCCCCTCGGGGATGAAGTCCGCGTTCATGTCAGACCTGTTCCATGCGCTGAAGGCGGGCGAGGCTTTTGCCTGCCCGGTGTCTGCCGCAGGCATGATCTGGGCGCAATCGGTGCGGCGCTGCGCGGACAACTTCGTTCACGCGCTCTCGCTCGATAGTGCGCTGCTGCCGCCGACGCGGGCGGTGACCCTTCCGGCGCAGCGCGTCGCGATGGGCGATCTGGCTGCCGAAGTGGCCCGCCAGTGCGGCGCCGCGCCGAGCCTCGTTTCCTACGGGAAGGATACGGCGCTCGAGGCGGCTTTCGCCACGCAGCCGCCGCTTCTGACTCCTGCGGCCGAGCGCGCGGGTTTTGCGCATGACGGGGATCTTGCTACACTCGTCGCCAACGCCCTCGCGACGATCTGAGGGGCGGCGGAGATGGCGATGCGGTTCGGAAGGCTCGACCTCAACCTGCTGGTGGCGCTCGATGCCCTGCTGACGGAGCGCAGCGTGAGCCTCGCGGCCGACCGTCTGTGCCTTTCGCAATCCGCGACCTCCAGCGCGCTGGGCCGCCTGCGCGAATATTTCGGCGACGAACTGCTGGTGGTGAAGGGGCGCAACATGATCCTCACCGCGCGAGCGGAAGAGCTGATCGAGCCCGTTCGCGCAGTGCTGGAACAGATCCGCACGACGGTGGCGGTGGCCCCGCCGTTCGATCCGGCGACGACCGACCGGGTGATCCGGATCATGGCCTCGGACTATTCCACCGAAGTCCTGCTGACCGATGCGCTTGCGACGATGGAGAGATGCGCGCCCAGCATGCGCTTCGAAATACAGCCGATGCACGACGCGCCGATCGAGGCGATAGAGCGCGGCTACATCGACCTGCTTCTGACGATCGACTACGCGATCTCGTCAGATCACCCCAGCCAGATCCTGTTCGAGGACGATTACGTCGTCGTGGGCGCGGCGGACAATCCCGCCATGGCGGAGCCGATGACACGGCAGCTCTATTTCGAGTTGGGCCACGTCTCCGCCCGCTTCGGCAAGGCACGCGTTCCCGCTTTCGAGGACTGGTTCGTCCGGCGCCAGAAGCAGCAGCGCCGGGTGGAAGTGGTCGCGCCCTCGTTCCTGTCGCTGCCGGGACTGGTGGTGGGCACGCGCCGCATCGCGACGATGCACCGGCGCATGGCGGAAATCGTCGTGCGCAACATGCCGCTCGTCATCCGCGAGATCCCGTTCGACATCCCCCCGATCCGGGAGGCGCTGCAATGGAACATCGCCAACAACAACGACCGCGCGCTGCGATGGGTGGTTGAACAACTTGAACTGGCCGCGACCAGCAAGGCGGCAGCTCCCGGCAACGTCGTGCCGATCGCGCCCGCAGCGGACATCGACCGCAACTCGCTCGAGGTCGAATACCGGATGCATCACCCGCAGAAGTAGCAGGCGTCAGTCTTCGGCGGAATCGAAGGAAGCCCGAGCCGTACGGATCGCGGGGGCACGGGCGTTGATCCAGTCGATCAGGCGCCTCGCCTCGCCGTGGAGGTCCCTGCCAAGCGGCGTCAGGCCATAGGAAACGCGAGGCGGCACGTCGGCGCTGATCTTGCGGAAGACGAAGCCGTCGCGTTCCAGCGTGCGCAGCTTCAGCGTCAGCACGCGCTGCGAGATTGCCTGTTCGGCCGAGAGCTGGGCAAGCGTCCGGCGCAGTTCGGCGTGACGCCATTCGCCGGTCGCCAGGACCAGAAGGATCAGGGTGGACCAGCGGTCGCCGAGCAGGCCCATGACCTCGCGCGCGGGATCGTCCCGATCGTGGCCGTGGGCGGCCATTTCGGCCGCGAGCGCGGCGATGGCCGTTCGGATCTGCGCGGTTTCCAAGCCTCGTTTCACCTTTCCAGCGGGCACAAAAAAGTGCCGTCTTCCGCTTCTGCTGCCCGGTCTTAAGAGGTCTCGCAAGACGAGAACAGTGGGAGAGACGAATGTCGGGCGACGCAATCCGCATGGACGGAAAGGTGGCCATCGTGACTGGTGGCGCTGGCGGGATAGGCGAGGCGACGGCGCGGCTTCTGACCGCGCGCGGCGCCTGCGTGGTGATCGCCGACATCGCGTTCGAACGGGCCGAGGCACTGGCCGCCGATCTTGCAGGCGCCATCGCGCTTCCGCTCGACCTGGAGCAGGAGCAATCGGTCGAGACGCTGGTCGAGCGCACCGTCGCGCATTTCGGCAGGCTCGACGTGCTGCACAACAATGCCGCCCTGCTCGGGCCCGAGATCGCGCAGGCCGATGGCGATGTGGAGCGCATGGGCACGGCGTTGTGGGACAGGACGTTCGCGGTGAACGTGCGCGGCACGATGATCGCCTGCCGCGCCGCGCTGCCACACCTGCGCGAGACGCGCGGGTGCATCGTCAATACGGTCAGCAATCTCGCCTTGCAGGGCCACCTGATCCAGGCCGCCTATTCCAGCAGCAAGGCGGCGGTGATCCAGATGACCCGCGCCATTGCCGCCAGCCACGGCAAGGCCGGGGTGCGGTGCAACGCTGTGGCGCCGGGAATGACGATGACGCCAGCCCTGCGCGAGGCCTTTCCCCCGGCGCTGCGCCAGGTCGTGGAGGACGAGACGCTGCGCGACCGGCTTGGCGATCCGCGCGACATTGCCGAGGCCATCGCCTTCCTCGCCTCGGACGCGGCGCGCAACGTGACCGGGCAGGTCCTCGTCTGCGACGGCGGCGGGGCCAGCCACGTGCCGGGGCTTGCCGGTTTCCGTTCCTTCTTCGCGGGAGAACAGTGAGATGAGCCAGTACGACATCGTCGTCATGGGCGCAGGCCACAATGGCCTGACCGCCGCCGCCTACATGGCGAAGGCCGGTAAGAAGGTGCTGGTGCTGGAGCGCAAGCCGCATTTCGGCGGCGGGGTTTCGACGCGCGAACTGCTGCACCCCGGCTTCTGGCACGACGAGCATTCCAACGTGCACATCATGATCCAGGGCAATCCGATGCTGCGCGAGGACGAGCTGGGATTGCTGTCCCGGTTCGGCCTGGAATACATCTATCCGGACCTCGTCCATGTCTCGATCTGGGAGGACGGGACGGTCATCCGTTCCTACAAGGACCTCGACCGGACGTGCGAGGAACTGGCCCGCGTCGCCGGGCCGAAGGACGCCGAAGCCTATCGCCGGTTCGTGAAGATGAGCCAGACCGCGCTGCCGATGCTGGTCAGCGGGCTCTATTCGCCGCCGTTCCCGCTGGGCGCGTTCGTGGCGATGATGGACCAGTCGGACGAGGGGCGCTTTCTACTCGATCTCATGCAGCGCAGCGCGCTCGACATCGTCGACGCCTATTTCGAGAGCGACCTGCTGAAGCTCCACATCGTGCGCATGGTGACCGAGAACCTGCAGATGCCCGACGAACTGGGCACCGGCATGGGCGCCTTCGTCATGCCCGGCATCATCCACACTTACGGCTGTTCGATGCCCAAGGGCGGTTCGGGCCAGCTTTCCAGGGCGCTGGTCCGCGCGATCGAGCATTTCGGCGGCGAAGTGCGCTGCAATGCCGAAGTCGCGCGGGTGATCGTGTCGGGCGGGAAGGCGGTCGGGCTCGAGCTGACGGACGGCGAGACCTTCATGGCGCGCGACGGGGTGATCGGGGCGATCCACCCGCACGTCCTGCGCAAGTTCGTGGGCGAAACGCCCGAGCCGGTGCTGGAGCGGGCCGAGCGCGTGACCCAGTCCACCTTCTCGATCAATCTCACGCACATGACGCTGAAGGAGCGGCTGCGCCTCAAGGTCGGTAACGACTGCAACGCGATGATGACCGAGCTGATGGACTTCTACTCGATCCGGGAGATGCTGCTCGAATACGACAAGCTTCGTCGCGGCGAGGTCAGCGAGCGGTTGATCGCGGGCGGCGACAACACGATTTTCGATCCCTCGCGCGCGCCGGAAGGCGCCGGGGTGTTCTACGGCGTGAACTTCGCGCCCTATGACCTCCATCCCGGCGGATCCGGATCGTGGGACGAACGCAAGGAGGAAGTCGCCGACCGCGCCTTGGCGCAGTACCGCAAGTTCTACGCGAACCTTGCCGACGAGAACATCACCGGCCGCCTGATCCGCTCGCCAGTCGACCATGAGCGCGACAGCCCGGCAAGCTTCGTGCGCGGCGACATCCATGGTTGCGCGCCATTCTTCTACCAGTCTGCGGGACACCGCCCGACGCCGGATCTCGGCTCGTTCCGGGTGCCGGGGGTGGAGGGGCTCTATCTGGTGGGGCCGTTCATGCACCCGGGCGGCGGCGTGTTCGGCGCAGGACGGGCGACCGCCATCCAGATGATGGACGACATGGGGATCGACTACGACAAGGTCTGCGGGAGGGCCGTGCAGTGAGCAATGCGAACAAGGTGCCGGTGGCCAGGATCCTCGACGCGCAGGACAAGGAGCTGATGGCCATCCGCAAGGTCGAGCGTGATGGCAATGCGCTGGTCGTCCGCGGCAAGATCTTCGGGGCCATGCCGATGGTTGCCAAGCTCACGCCCGAGGAGGCGCGAGCGGCGCTGAAACTGATCGATTTCAGGACGTTCGTGTTCCTGATGACGATGCTGTTCCGGAGAAGCTGAAAACTATCGATTTCATGGATGCAGGGGCAGTAAAACAATTCATGTCCCTGATTTGCGCTCGATCAACAAAGCGACGGCCCGTCGCCCGCATTGCTCTCCCGACAGTTCACGGAGGCAATGCATGGCGATCATCGGCATCAGGCGGCTGACATGGATGGTGGAGGACGTAGCCGCCTGCGTCCGCTTCTTCACCGACTTCGGGCTTTCGCTGATCGAACGGGACGGCACGTCCGCCCTGTTCGAGGCGGCGGACGGTTCGCAATCGCTGTTCCTTGCAAAGGGCCATGCGCGCCTGCCGCAGGGGACGGCACAGACCACCAGGGGCGTTCACGAATGCGTCTGGGCGGTCGATAGCGTCGAGGGCCTTGCCCGCCTGACGGCGCGGCTTGCGCCGGTCGTGACGCTGACCACCGATGCCGAGGGGGTGGTCCATTTCGTCACGCCGTTCGGGCAGGCCATCGGACTGCAGGTGTGGCAGCCGCGCGCGGTGTTCGGCGCCCCGACGCCCCAGAACACGGTCGGGCGGATCGCCCGGCTCAACCAGCCGCGCAAGTGGATCGACCGCGCGGTGCCCAAGCGCACACACCACTGCGTCTGGACCTTTCCCGACGTGCAGGAGGCGGTGGATTTCTATCGCGACATGCTCGGCTTCCGCATTACCGACATGCAGAAGGGCTTCGGCGTCTACATGCGCGCTGATGGCTGCTACGAGCACCACAACGTGTTCCTCGCCGACGCCCACGCGCCGATGCCGGGCTTCAACGGCACGCTGAAGTTCCATCATGCCAACTGGGAAGTCGAGGACATCGACGAACTGATGGTGGCGAAGAACTACCTCGACCGGCGCGGCTATAGCTACGGCGACTGGAACTGGGGCTTCGGCCGCCACCGGCTGACTTCGGCGGCATTCTTCTACATTCCCTGCCCGGCAGGCGGCGAGGCCGAATACGGCGCGGATTGCGACTGCGTCGACGATGGCTGGAAGCCGCGCATCTGGGACGGCGCCTTCGGCACGGCGATCTACATGACCAACCTGCCCGACTTCATGAAGGGCGAGCCCAATTGGGACGTCACCTACGCGCGGCCCGACCAGCTTCATTATCACCCGGCGGACCCGAGACCCCTGGCCGAAGCGGCCGAATAGAGAGGACATCACCATGGACAAGGCAACCAGGGTACTGGTCATCGGCGGCGGCGTCGGTGGACTGGCGGTGGCGATCGGCCTGCACCAGCGCGGGATCGACGTCGAAGTGGTAGAGCGCGACAAGGACTGGAAGGTCTATCACGTCGGCATCATCGTTCAGGCAAACTTCGTGCGCGCGCTCAACATGCTGGGCGTGGGCGACGATGCGGTGAAGGCGGGTTACGCCTATCGCGGCGCGCGCTTCCTGGATCTGGACGGCAATGTGCTGAAGGAGCTGCCCGGTGATACGGCGGTGGACGGATTGCCATCGGACCTCGGCCTTACGCGGCCCGCGCTGCACAAGGTGCTGACTGAAAAGGTCCTTGGGCTCGGCATCCCGGTGCGGCTTGGCGTGACATTCGAAAGCCTGGACGATCGCGGGGATGCGGTGGACGTCGTCTTCACCGACGGAACGCGGGGCACCTACGACGTCGTGATCGGCGCGGATGGCAACTACTCCGCCGTGCGCAAGGCCTTGTGGCCTCACGCGAAGCCGCAATACACCGGGCAAGGCGTCTGGCGCTACAACGTGCCGCGCCCGGAAGGCCTTGAGTGGTCGGACATCTATCTCGGGAAGGACAAGGGCAAGGCCGGCTACTGCCCGTTGACGCCCGAGGAAATGTACATCTTTGCCGTGTTCGAGGAGCCGGGCAATCCCCGCTTCGCGCCCGAAACGCTGGCCGACGAGATGCGTGCGCGGCTTGAAGGCTATGGCGGCCTCCTTGCCGAAGCGGCAACCCACGTCACCGATCCGGCGCTTGTCGTCTATCGTCCGCTGGAAGCCTGCATCATGCCCGCGCCGTGGTACAAGGGCCGCATCGTGGTCATCGGCGATGCCGCCCATTCGGCGACGCCTCACCTGGGGCAAGGCGCGGCCATGGCGGTCGAGGATGCGGTCGTGCTGGCCGAGGAACTGGCCGAACGCGCGGTGGACGATGCGCTTGCCGCCTTCATGGAACGCCGGTTCGAGCGGGCGAAGCTCGTCGGCACAAGCTCGATACAGCTTGGCGAGTGGGACATGCACCCCGAACGCGCGGGCGATCCGGTCGCTCTGACGGACCAGATCCGCAGGAAACTCGCCGAACCGGTCTGATCCATCCGCGCGGTCGATAGCTTGGGTCCGGAAACTTCGGTTTCCGGACTTGCGCCGCGTTGGGCATGACGGGCTCCTGAGAAATTCCCGGGAGATTTCATGCCTCGTTCCCAGATCAATGCCGTACTTGGCGTCGAAAGCGTGCTGTTCGGCGTGGCGGACATTGCCGAACACACCCGCTTCTGGACCGATTTCGGCCTGCCGCTGGAAAGCGCGAGCGATAGCGAGGCGGTGTTCCGGCTCCAGTCGGGCAGCAGGGTGATCGTACTGCGTCACGGCGATCCGCGCCTGCCTTCACCCGATCCCTTCGCCGGCGACGGGGTGAAGGAAACCGTGTGGGGCGTCGATACGGCGGACAACCTGGAAAGGATCGCGGCGAGCCTTGCCGGCGAAGTCGCCGTCACGCGCGATGCGGACGGGACCGTGCATTGCGTCTGCCCCGATGGCCAGCCCATCGCGCTGCGGGTGTGGGACAAGCGGCCGGTGGTGTCCGAGGCCAGTCCGGTCAACACGCCGTCAAGCTGGCCGCGCTTCAACCAGCACCGCATCTGGCGCCGGAAGGCCACCCCCAAGACGATCAACCACGTGGTGTTCTTCAGCCCGGATTACGTGGGCAGCTTCGAGTTCTACGAGCGTCACCTGGGCTTCCGCTACGTCGACCATTCGCGCGGCACGGGCATTTTCGCGCGGGCGGGTGGCACGTTCGAGCATCACTCGATCTTCTGGGTGAACTGCGACCTTCCGATCGCGCCGGATCACTTCAAGTTCATGCACATCGCCTTTGGCTGCGACGACATTGACGAGGTCATGCTCGGCGCCAACATCATGGACAACAAGGGCTGGAAGAACACGACGATGAATACGTCGGGCGGCATTTCCCGCCACCGCATTTCCAGCGCGATCTATTACTACTGCGAGATTCCGGGGCACGCGGGCGAGGCCGAGTACCACGCCGATACCGACTATCTCGACGATGGATGGGTGCCGCGCGCGTGGGACTTCAAGTTCGGCTCGCTGCTATGGTCGCACAATGCGCCCGCGATCTTCCGGGGCGACGACATTCCCTGGGACATGGCCTTCGACCACGACCGCAAGAGCTTCGAACCCTACCGCCGTGCCAGGCCCGGCAAGCGGCCCATCGGCGGCGATCTGGCGAACCTGACGGACGAGGACGAGCACGCCATCTGAAGCGGCGGAAAGCCCGATGCCTGCCGGTTCAGGCGTCGGGTTCCTCCACGAACTCGATCAGGTTTCCCGCGCAGTCGCGGATGAAGCAACCCTTGCCGAAGGCCTCGCGCACAACGAAGGCCACGTCGACCTGCTTCTCCTCCATCTCGGCCAGGAACGCGTCGAGGTCTGCCACGCGGAAGGCGACGTGCTTGTTGCCGTGGGTCCTGACATCGCGGGGCGGATGGCGGCGGTCGTCGGGCAGGGGCGCGGCGCCTTCCACCTCGAAGATCTCGAAACGCAGCGGCCCCTTGCGCACCATTGCGGTGTGGCTTCGCGCCGCCTCGATGTAGAAGCGCTTCTCCACCTCGAAGCCGAGGACGCGGCCATACCAGTCTATCGCTTCGTCAAGCGAAGGAACGGACACGCCGCCGTGGTGGAAGGTGAATTCGGCCATCGCGTCAGCCCTTGTTCCCGGCCATCTCGGCAAAGGTCTGTGCGCACCAGTCGGCGATGTAGTCGCGCATGCCGGTGCCGTTGTCGGCGCCGCAATGCTCCACCTCGAAATCGGCCCGGGTGAAGATGCGCAGGGTGCGCTTGGGACTGTTCACTGCCTGGTCGTAGCTCATCTGCGCGTTGTAGGCCGGAATCTGGCGGTCGTTCTCGCCGTGGGTGATGAGGAACGGCACGCGGATCTTCTCTACCTGCCCGTCCAGCGTGATCTGGTCGGCATATTCGAGGAAGGCCGCCTGGTCGTCTATCCCGAAGACCCACATGACGTGATCCCAGTAGTGCGGCACTGGGTTCTCGCCCTCGTTGGCGACGCGTTCGCGCTGGCGCTGGCCCCAGACGTGGTTGGCGCCCATGACGGCGCAAAGTGCATAGCGCGGGTCGTTCGCGGCGATGCGCGGGGCGTGGTAGCCGCCGAACGATAGGCCGAAGATGCCGATCTGCGAATGGATCACGTCGCTGCGGGTAAGCAGGTAGTCGAAGGCCGGGCTGCCCCAGCGTTCCGCGTCGAAGACCGCGGGCAGGTTGCGCTTGCGGATCGCCTCGCCGGTGCCGGGCTGGTCAAGAAACAGCGTGTTCATGCCCCGCGCGAGGTTGACCGCGCCGTGGCCGGCCATGTTGACCTGTTCCTTCATCGAATCGAGACCGTTGACCGAAACCAGCGTCGGGCGCGGCGTGCCCGATCCGTCGTGGACGAAGATCGCGGGATAGCTCGAACCCTCGTAGGGAATCTCGACCTTGTCGACATGGAGCCCGGAAAGCGCGCTGCCCTTGTGATAGAGTTCGAGGCCCTTGTCGTAGGCCACCCAGCGCGGGGCATAGTCGCGGCTCTGGAGCCGTTCCGCGCCGAGGTAATAGCCCGAGGCGCGCAGGTACTTGGCTCCGGCTGACAGGAGGAAGCCCTCGGCCTCGTCCCGTTCGGCATTCCGGGTGACCTGGTCGGCCACCGCGATCCAGCTATCGAACAGAAGCGCGGAACCGGCATCGGCGCCGGCCTTGGCCGCTTCGCGCACCGGGCGGCAGACCTCGTCTAGTTCGCCATGGTTCCCGCCCGCGATCAGCGCAAGGTTGATGCCAAGGTTCCAGACGTAGTTTCCGGGGAAGGGTTCGAACATCGGTGGTAGTCCTATTCTGCGGTCCAGCCGCCGTCGACGACAAGGCTGGTTCCGGTCATCAATGCCGAGGCATCGGAAGCGAGGAACAGCACCGCGCCCATAAGATCCTCGACCCGGCCGATGCGGCCAAGCTTGATCTTCGACAGGACGCTGGCCTTGAACGCCGGGTCCGCGAACATCGGCTGCGTCAGCGGGGTTTCGATGAAGGTCGGGGCGATGGTGTTGGAGCGGATGCCGTGGGTTGCCAGATCGAGAGCGAAGGACTTGTTCATGCCTTCGAGCGCCCACTTGCTCGCGCAATAGAGCGACCGGTTGGGCCCGCCGACGTGGCCCATCTGGCTGCCCATGTGAATGAGCGAGCCTTGCGTGCCGGTCTCGATCATCCGCCGCGCACAGGCCTGCGCGACGAAGAACGCGGCCTTGAGGTTGAGGTCGAGAACGGCGTCATAGTCGGCCTCGGTCACGTCCCACATCGGCTTGGGGCGGTTGGTTCCGGCGTTGTTGACAAGCACGTGGAACGGCTCGCGCGCCGTGAAGAAAGCGGCAACCGCATCGAGGTCCGAAACGTCGAGCGTTGCGGCCACAGCGCCATTGCCGATCGCCGCCGCCGCTGCCTCGATCTCGCCCGCAGAGCGAGCCACGAGCGTGACCGCCGCACCGGCCTCGGCCAGGGCGGTGGCCATCGCCAGCCCGATACCCCGGCCCGCGCCTGTCACCAGTGCGCGCCGTCCGTCGAGCCGGAACGAGGGCGTGCGGGGCAGGGCGGTCATGCCCGCGTCAGCTCGCTCGGCTCCGCCTGTCCGGCATAGGGGACGTTGCGCCCGCCATAGCGGCGCACGCGCAGGTTGGCCTGTTCACCGTGTCCCGCAAAGCCTTCCAGTGCGCAGAGGCGGCTGCAATATTCGCCCACCAGCGCCGATGCCTCGTCGGTCAGGACCTTCTGGTAGGTGCAGGTCTTGAGGAACTTGCCGACCCACAGACCCCCGGTATAGCGTGCCGCCTTTTTCGTCGGCAGCGTGTGGTTTGTGCCGATCACCTTGTCGCCGAAGGAAACGTTGGTTCGGGGCCCGAGGAACAGCGCGCCATAATTGGTCATGTTGTTCAGGAAGTAATCGGGGTCGGCGGTCATCACCTGTACGTGCTCGCTGGCGATGTCGTCGGCGATGCGGACCATTTCCTCGTAGCTTTCGGCCACGATCACCTCGCCGAAGGTTTCCCATGCCTTGCGTGCATGGTCGGCGGTGGGCAGGATCCGGAGCAGGCGCTCTATCTCGGCCATCGTTTCGCGGGCGAGCTTTTCCGAATTTGTCAGCAGTACGCCGGGGCTGTCCGGTCCGTGCTCTACCTGGCCAAGGATGTCGGTCGCGGCCATTTCGGGATCGCAGCCGATCTCGTCGGCAATGATGAGCGTTTCGGTGGGGCCGGCGAAGAGGTCTATGCCGACGCGGCCGAAAAGCTGGCGCTTGGCCTCTGCGACGAATGCGTTGCCCGGGCCGACAAGGATATCGACCGGATCGATGCTCTGCGTGCCGATGGCCATCGCGCCGATCGCCTGGATGCCGCCCAGCGCGTAGATCGCGTCGGCCCCGGCCATGGCCTGCGCGGCGACGATGGCGCGCGCGGGCTTGCCCTGGAAGGGCGGCGCGCAAGTGATCACGCGCGGCACGCCCGCGACCTTGGCAGTGATGACCGACATGTGCGCCGAGGCGAGCAGCGGATACTTGCCGCCCGGGACATAGCAGCCGGCCGCCTGGATCGGCACGTTCCGGTGGCCGAGGACGACGCCGGGCATGGTTTCCACCTCGACGTCCTTCACGCTTTCGCGCTGGATCTGCGCGAAGTTGCGCACCTGCGCCTGCGCGAATTCGATGTCCTTGCGTTCCTGCGGGCTCAGGCTGTCGACCGCCGCATCGATCTCTGCCTGGGAGAGGCGATAGTCGTCGCGGTCCCAGCCATCGAACTTCACGCTCATCTCGCGCACGGCATCGTCGCCCCGCTGCTCGATGTCGGCCAGCGCCGCTTCCACGATGTCGCGGACCTTCCGGTCGCTTTGAGCCTTCACGTCCGCAGCCGCGCCGCGCTTGAGCCAGATGGCCATGTGTCTCCCCGCAAGGTTGTTGGCAATTGCCCCCGCCCTTGCATCACGGTGCCCGCACCGACCATCGCATTGTATCGATGCGAGCCTATCGATCGAATGCCTTTGTCCTGTTCAGGGCCGCTGCCTAACGGCAGGATCGCGAAGCATTTCGGGAGAAGAGAGCACTATGCGCCTGGCAACCTTGCGCGATGGAACGAAGGACGGACGGCTTGTCGTCGTCTCGCCCGATGGCACGGCATGTGCCCCCGCGCCCGTCACGACGTTGCAGCAGGCGCTCGAGGATTGGGTTGAGGTCGAACCGGCCTTGCGCGCCATCGCGGCGTTTCCCGATGTCCTCGATCCAGCGCAGGTCATGGCCCCGCTGCCGCGCGCCTGGCAGTGGCTCGATGGCTCCGCGTTCCAGAGCCATGGCGACCTGATGGACGCGGTGCTTGGCATCACCAAGCCGAGGACCGACGTGCCGCTGATGTACCAGGGCACATCCGACAGGTTCTATGGTCCGACCGACGACGTAAAGTTCCCCGACGAGGCGCTGGGGATCGATTTCGAGGGCGAGTTCGGCGTGATCGTCGATGCGGTGCCGATGGGCACGAGCGCGGCGGACGCAATGGGCCACATCCGCCTTGTCGTCCAGATCAACGACTGGTCGTTGCGCACCCTTGCCGGGCCGGAAATGAAGACCGGCTTCGGATGGGTCCAGGCCAAGCCCCCGTGCGGCATGGCGCCCTTCGCCGTGACGCCCGAGGAACTGGGCGATAGCTGGCACAACGGGCGCGTGTGCCTCGATCTCGAGGTCGACTGGAACGGCCGGCGCTTTGGCGCCGCCAATGGCGAGCCGATGGGTCATGGCTTCCACGAACTCGTCGCCCACGCCGCCCGCACGCGCGATCTCGTCGCTGGCACGGTGATCGGATCGGGCACCGTATCCAACGCCAATTTCCGCGAGATCGGATCGTCGTGCATCGCCGAACGGCGCGGGATCGAAGTCATCGATCTTGGCGAACCGAAGACGGAATTCATGCGGTTCGGCGATACCGTTCGCATGGAAGCGGTCGACGCAAGCGGACGCGCCCCGTTCGGCGCCATCGAGCAGAAGGTAGTGAAGGCATGAGCGAAGCCCTTTCCGATTCCGGCCTCCCCCCGGTCCAGCGCGTCGTGACCGGCCATGACGCGCATGGCCGCGCCGTGTTCAAGTCCGAGGACGTGACGCCGACCCGGATGATCCCTTCGGGCGATGCCTCGTTCCTGCTCGTCTGGACGACGGCAACGGTTCCGGCCGACAACAACGACGAGACCGACGGTCGCCAGCGCGAAGCGGGCCTCACGCTGGATGGCGGATCGGTGATCCGCGTGGTCGACATGCTGCCGGGCAAGGAAAGTCCGATGCACCGCACCAATTCCATCGATTACGGTATCGTCCTCGAAGGCGAGATCGAGCTGGAACTGGATGACGGTGCGAAGCGGACCGTTCGGCAGGGCGGGATCATCGTCCAGCGCGGCACGAACCATCTCTGGCGCAACACCACCGACAAGCCCTGCCGCATCGCCTTCATCCTGATCGAGGCGCCAGCTTATCTCCACAACGGGCAACCGCTGCCCGAGGACAAGCCGGACCACAAATGAACGCGCTGTTCGACCTTTCCGGCAAGGCCGCGATCGTCACCGGCTCCACGCGCGGGATCGGCCGCGCGATTGCCGAGGCGCTTGTCGCGGCCGGCGCGCGGGTCGTGATTTCCAGCGAGGATGCGGCCGATACCGCGCGCGTGGCGGCGGAGCTTGGCATGCCCGGCTGCGCCTGCGACGTTGCCGATGACCTTCAGCTTGCCGCCCTTGTCGAGTTTTCGCTTGCTTCGCTGGGGCGGCTCGACGTGCTGGTTTGCAACGCGGGGATCACCGGCAAGGCGGGCCCCTTCGCCGAGATCGACATGGACGATTACGCACGCGTCATGGCGATCAACCTGCGCAGCCAGGTCGTGATGTGCAACCTTGCCCTGCCGCACATCGCGGCGGGCGGGGGCGGCGCAGCCATTCTGGTGGCGAGCCTGTCAGCCCTGCGCGGCAATGGCCGGATCAATGCCTATGCCCTCGCCAAGGCAGGCGTCGCCCAGCTTGCGCGCAACCTTGCGGTGGAGTGGGGACCACGGGCCGTCCGGGTCAATGCGGTTTCGCCGGGGTTCATCGCGACCGAATTGTCCGGCCCTCTGCTGGCTGACGAGGGCTTCATGGCGCGCCGCATGTCGATGACCCCGCTGCGCCGCCCCGGAACGCCCGCGGAGGTCGCGGGTGCGGCGGTGTTCCTTGCCTCGCCGGCCGGCGGCTTCGTTACCGGGCACAACCTGGTGGTGGACGGAGGAACGCTCGTTACCGATGGATCGTAGCAAAAAGTCGGCGTAATTTCCTGTCAGTGCTCCTTAATCGGTTGATGAAGTGGGCGGTCGGTGCAATTACCGGCCGCCGAAGGAGACAAGGCATATGGCGGGAATGGTCCGGTTCGATTGGGAAGACGCGCTGGGGCTCGAGGGGCTCCTGACCGACGACGAGCGGATGATCCGCGATGCCGCGCGCGCCTTTGCGCAGGATCGCCTCCAGCCCCGCGTGATCGACGCGTTTGCCAACGAGCATACCGACCCGGCGATTTTCCGCGAGATGGGCGAGCAGGGCCTGCTCGGCGTGACCCTGCCCGAGGACTATGGCTGCGCCGGTGCGGGCTACGTGTCCTACGGCCTCGTCGCACGAGAGGTGGAGCGGGTCGACTCCGGCTACCGCTCGATGATGAGCGTGCAGTCGAGCCTCGTCATGTTCCCGATCTACGAATACGGATCGGAAGAGCAGCGTCGCAAGTACCTGCCCCGGCTCGCCAGCGGCGAATGGATCGGCTGCTTCGGCCTGACCGAGCCCGATGCGGGATCGGACCCCGGCGGGATGCGCACCACCGCGCGCAAGGTCGATGGCGGTTATGTGCTGAGCGGCAGCAAGACCTGGATCTCCAATGCGCCCATCGCCGACGTCTTCGTCATTTGGGCCAAGAGCGATGCGCACGATGGCGGCATTCGCGGCTTCGTGCTGGAAAAGGGCATGAAGGGCCTTTCCGCCCCGAAGATCGAGAACAAGGTGTCCTTGCGCGCCTCGATCACCGGCATGGTCGTGATGGACGACGTGTTCGTGCCCGACGATGCCCTGCTGCCCAACGTGCAGGGCCTGAAAGGGCCGTTCGGCTGCCTCAACCGTGCCCGCTACGGCATTTCATGGGGTTCGCTCGGTGCGGCGGAGTTCTGCTTTGCCGCCGCGCGGCAGTACGGGCTCGACCGGCACCAGTTCGGCCGCCCGCTGGCCGCAACGCAGCTTTTCCAGAAGAAGCTGGCCGACATGATGACCGATATCACGCTTGGCCTTCATGCCTCGCTTCGCGTCGGCCGCCTGATGGACGAAGGCGCCTTCGCGCCCGAGATGATCTCGATCGTCAAGCGCAACAATGTCGGCAAGGCGCTCGACATCGCGCGCATTGCCCGCGACATGCACGGCGGCAACGGCATCTCGGGCGAATATCAGGTCATCCGCCACATGGTGAACCTCGAGACGGTCAACACCTACGAGGGCACGCACGACGTCCATGCGCTTATCCTCGGACGCGCGATTACCGGCATCCCGGCGTTCTGAACAGTGGAGATTTCGCGGCGCGTCCATTAAGGGGCGCGCCATGGAATCGCCAGTTACCGTCGCCGCGCTCTATCGCTTTGCCCGCATCGCGGACTGTGCCGCCCTGCGCGATGCGCTGGACGCGCTGTGCCGTGGCGAGGCGATCAGTGGCACCTTGCTGATCGCGCCCGAGGGGATCAACGGGACCATTGCCGGCAGCGCCGAAGGCATCGCCCGCGTCGTCGCCTTCATCCGTGCCCAGCCTGATTGCGCGGAGACCGACGTCAAGTATTCCAGCGCCCCGGCCATGCCGTTCTACCGCATGAAAGTGCGGATCAAGCGCGAGATCGTGACCATGGGAGAGCCCGACATCGATCCGCGCCGCAGCGTCGGCACCTATGTCTCGCCCCACGACTGGAACGCGCTGATCGCGGACCCGGAAACCATCGTGATCGACACCCGCAACGATTACGAAGTCGCCGCCGGGACGTTCGAACGCGCGATAGACCCCCGGACGCGCACTTTCCGCGAGTTTCCCGAATGGTTCCGGCGCGAGCGCGAGCGCCTGCTGGGCGAAGGCAAGGCGCCGAAGGTCGCGATGTTCTGCACTGGTGGCATCCGCTGCGAAAAGTCCACCGCTTTCCTCAAGGCCGAAGGCGTAGAGGAAGTCTATCACCTCAAGGGCGGTATCCTGAAGTATCTCGAGGAAGTGCCCGAGGAGGAGAGCCTGTGGCGCGGCGAATGCTTCGTCTTCGACGAGCGGGTCGCCGTCGGTCACGGGTTGCGGCACGGGACCCACAGCCTGTGCCGGTCTTGCCGCCGCCCGGTTAACGAAGCGGGGCGCGCATCGCCGCTCTACGAGGAAGGCGTCTCGTGCGAGGCTTGCCATGGCGAGCGCACCGATGCCCAGCGCGCCTCCGCGCGCGAGCGGGACCGGCAGGAAAAGCTCGCCGCCGCGCGCGGCGTTGCGCACATCGGCGCGGTGCTGCCGGTCAGCGGCAGGCCCGCAGGATAAATCCCGTGATCTCGTCGGCAAGGCGGCGGTCGCCGGTGCCGATGTGCATGGCCATCGAATAGTGGTTGTGGCCGCTAAGGATCGTGCCCGCCGGCATCGCGCCCTGCCGTTCCAGCCGATCCCGCATCAGGCCGAGGAACTCTGCCTGGAAGCGCGGCGGATCGTGTTCGGCGCAGGCGATGAACAAGGGGATCGTTGTCGATGCAACCGCCTCGCGCGGCATTCGAGCGGCATAGTCTGCCTGCGGTCCGTAGTAGCCCTCGTCCCGGTCGTCGAGCGGGGTGTGGCCATAGAGCCCCGAAAGCAGCACCGCGCCCACCACCGGAAGATCAGGGCGCAGCATGATCGCGGTCGCGATGTGCACGGCCCCGGCCGAAGTGCCGACGACGAAGATCCGCGTCGGATCGCCGCCAAAGCCTGCCGCGTTGGCGCGAAGCCATTCGACCGCGGCGATCACGTCCTCGCCGCCGTCGGGCCAGCGGGCATCGGGCAGGAGGCGATAGTTCATCGCGGCGCCGAGGAAACCCGCCTCGGCCATTGTCCGGGCGACGGCCGCGTTCTGCCACGAGCCGCTATCGCCGCCGCCATGCCCCTTGTCGCCCAGCCGGAACCCGCCGCCGTGAACGAACAGCACCACCGGAAGCGCACCGGCACTCGCCGTGCGATACAGGTCGAGCCGCTGGCGCTCGTGCGGACCATAGACGCAGTCTGCGGCCAGCACCGGTACCCGCGCCGCCAGCGCGCGCTGTTCGTCGTCGAACAGCGCGCGGCAGGCTTCGACCACTTGCGGCCCCAGGGCGTTGCCCATGCTGGCGATGGCGTCGCGCGGGTCCATGGGTGCGGCTGCTCAGGCTTCGTCGATGACCGGGTTGGTCAGCGTGCCGACCTTGCCGATGGAGATCTCGGCCACGTCGCCCGCCTGCATGTAGAGCGGTGGGTTGCGCTTGTCGCCGACGCCGCCTGGCGTCCCCGTGGCGATGACGTCGCCCGGGGCAAGCTCGGTGAAGGTGGAGCAGTACTCGATGATGAATGCCACGTCCCAGATCATGTCGGACACGGGCTGGTCCTGCACGAGCTGGCCGTTGATGCGGGTCTGCACGCGCTGCTCGGCAAGGTCGGGCAGTTCGTCTGGCGTGACCAGCGCAGGGCCGAAGCCGCCGGTGCCGGGGAAGTTCTTGCCCGGCGTGAACTGGATATTGTGGCGCTGCCAGTCGCGCACCGAACCGTCGTTGAACACCGAATAGCCCGCGATATGATCGAGCGCGCGGGTGCGGGGGATGCGGCGGCCGCCCTTGCCGATCACCACCGCCAGTTCGCCCTCATAGTCGAACCGGGTGGTTTCCGGCGGCCGCACCAGCGGTTCGCCGTCGGCGATCAGGCTGTCGGCCCAGCGGGTGAAGATCGCGGGATATTCCTTCTGGTCGCGCCCGGTTTCGGCAACGTGGGTGGCATAGTTCAGCCCCACGCACAGGATCTTGCCGGGATTGGGCACCAGCGGCAGCAGGCGCAGGTCGGTGCGGGCATACTGCGCCGTCGCCTCGAGCGCGGCAAGATTGCCGTCGAGCGCGTCCTTGAGCCAGGCCGCCGCGCCCGGCGCGCCGAGATCGTGCACGGTCTCGCCGAAGAGGCGGCCGAAGCTGGGGGTGCCGTCGGGGCGGCGGAAGCTGATGTAACGGGCCATTGTCTTGTCTCCCCTTGGCGTGGGCTTGGTGATGGCCTGCCCGGATGCCCGGGCCGTTGCAAGTGCGGCCATGCCGCCCGCCACGAAGCCGCGCCGGTTGATGGTCAAAGTGCTGCCGGTTCCCAGTCGCGGCGGCAGCGGAAGCGTTCCTCGGCCACGCGCAGGCCGTCGAAGTCCTTGTCCGAAACGCCCCACTGGTCGATCCGCCGTTCCGGCCAGGTCCAGTCGTCGGGCTCGCCGGTGCGGTAGTCGGCAGGCACCTTCTCTACGGCGGTCGAATATTCGATCACCGGGCCGAACGGCGCGATGTAATAGGCATAGACGTTGTCGCCGGGCCCATGCCGTCCGGGCCCCCAGGCCGGGGCGAAGCCGTTGTCGCGCATCCAGCCGATGCCGCGCATCACCGCGTCGAGGTCTTCCATCTCGAAGGCGATGTGGTTGAGGCTGGAAAAACCGGCGCGGGCAAAGGCGGTGGAATGGTGGCTGTCGTTGCAGCGCACGAAGACCATGCCCTTGGTCCGGTCCGACACGCGGAACGACAGCACGTCCTCCACGGCGTGGCCCATCATCTCGGCATCGGCGGCGTTGAACACCACGTGGGTCAACTTCACCGGCCGCACGCGCCTGCTCGCCTTGGCAAAGCCTTCGATGGGCTCCACTTCGCTTGCGCCTTCAAGAAAGCGCAGGATCGTGCCTTCGGGCAGTTCGACGATGATGCCCGCGCCGCCGCCCGGATCGTCCGAGACGACCGTCCGCGCAGGCCAGCCCTTTTCGGTCACGCGCGCCTTGATCGCCGCCAGCTCGTCCGCCGAACAGGCGAAGGTGGTGGATCGGACGAATTCGTCCTCGGCTTTCTCGAAGGCGACGAGGTAGGGAAAGGGGCCCGACCCGCGCAGGTAATGCGTGTCCCCGCGCACCCCGGCGTCGGCAAGGCCCCAGATATCGGTCATGAACGCCGCCGCTGCCCCCGGATCGGGCAGGGCCAGTTCGATGCTGCGCAACTTCACTTGTCGGTCTCCAGATTGAATCCTGCGGCACGGATGCCGGCAAACGCGCATTCCTCGTCGCAGTCGCCGGTGTCGCCGCTCACCCCCACAGCGCCGATGACCGCGCCATCATGGCGGATCAGGACGCCGCCGGGCGAAAAGGCGATGTTGCCGCCCACTGCCACGCTGACGCTCTGGAAGAAGGCGGGATTGCCCTTGGCCCGTTCGGCAAGGACGCGCGTGTCGTCGCCCATGCCCAGCGCGCCCACGGCCTTGGCCCGGGCGATGTCGTGGCGGAACATGGTCGCCCCGTCCTCGCGCGCGAAGGCAATCGGATGGGCACCTGCATCAAGCACGATCACCGCAAGCGGCTTGGCCGAACGCGCCCGCGCTTCGGCCAGCGTGGCGGATACGATGGCTTGCGCTGCGCAAAGGGTCAGGCTCATGCCGCGATTTCCTGCTTCGTGCCCAGCAGCGCATCGCGCGCCGCCAGAAGGTCTGCGGCACTGCCCGTGCCGAACACATAATGGTCAGGTCGCACCAGCGCCGCATCGACGCCACGCGCTTCGAGCCAGCCCAGAACGGCGCCGCCATCGGGCAGGTCGCCTGCTAGGATCGCGGCATCCGGCCCTGCCTCGCGCACGAACAGGCGCCAGCCCTGACCGGTCATGTCGTCAAGCTTGCGTCCATCGGCCAGGAGCGGCTGCACGAACCTTTCGCCAGCAGAGGGCGTTCCGGCGGCAATGATCCCGGTCGAGATCGCGGGGATCAGGTCCGCCGCGGTCTCGCCCTGCTTCTGCGCCGCCTGCGCGCGAATGTCGGCGTCGCGCGCGGCGGCCTTGGCCGGGTCCAGCTCGCAGATGTAGCGGCCCGCTGCCACCGCCGCGCCGATCACCCCGCGCACGTGCGGGTCGCGCTCGGGCTGGTAGGTCGCGAGGATCGCCTCGTCCGCGCCGTCGTTGACGACCGCCGCCATTTTCCAGGCGAGGTTCGCAACGTCGCGCAGGCCGTGGCACATGCCCTGCCCGAAGAACGGCGGTGTCTGGTGCGCGGCATCGCCCGCCAGGAACACGCGGCCCACCTGCCACCGCTCCGCCACGAGCCCGTGAAAGCGATAGGTGGCGGCGCGCACGATCCGGTGCGGCACGGCCTTCATCCACGCGCCGACCAGCGCCGCGACGTTTTCGTCGCGCATCATCACCGCGTCGTCTTCGTGCGGCAGGAGCATGAACTCCCAGCGGCGGTGGTTGCGCCGCCCCGGAACGATCGTTGCCGGGCGGGTGGGGTCGCACATCATCACCGACAGGCGTTGCAGGTCCGCGCCTTCCGGTACGCCCGTCAGCGGCGGGAAGGTGACCGGTCCTTCCACCTCGGCGTCGACCACCAGCCACGGTTCCTCGAAATTCAGGTCGTCGAGTTGCACGCCCAGCGCCTTGCGCACCGGGCTGCGCGATCCGTCTGCCGCGATCACCCAGCGCGCCCGGACCTGCCGGTCGTCGCCGTCCTGGGCATAGCGGACAGTGACGCCGGTCTCGTCCTGCTCAAGCGCGGTGAACGTCGCGCCGATGCGCAGGTCGATCCGGCCGTTGTCGACGAAGGCTGCGCGCAGATGGGCTTCCAGCTCTGGCTGGTAGAAGAAGTAGTCGTTCGACCAACCGAAGGGTTTAGGCTTGCCGACCGTGCCCATGTAACGGATCACGCCGTGGTCCGCGCCAATGTGCAGATGCCCGTCGGTCGCCACCATGTCCGCTTCGACGCGGTCGATCACGCCCGCGCTCTGGAACAGGCGCATCATCTCGTGGTCGAGGTGGACCGCGCGCGGCAGAGGATAGTGGTCGAGCTCCTTTTCGAGCACGACGACGGAAAGTCCCTGCTTTCCGAGAAGGTTGGCGGCGGTCGCTCCCACCGGGCCGCAACCGATGACCGCAACGTCGAAAGTCGCCTCGGTCATCATGCTGCCGCCTTGTAGATCGCGCCGCCCTTCATGATCATGGCCAGCCGGTTCTTGTCCTGGAGCAGCCCCACGTCCTGGGTCGGATCGCCATCGACCAGCAGGAGGTCCGCCAGGTAGCCTTCGCGGACCTGTCCCACCTCTATGCCCATCAGTTCGCCGCCGAGCTTCGTCGCGGCGGTCAGTGCCTCGGCGGGCGTATACGCGAAGTGTTCGACGAAGATTTCGAGGTCGCGGGCGTTGCGGCCGTTGGGATTGAACGGAAAGCCATAGTCTCCGCCGATCAGGATGCGCACGCCGCGCGCCTTGAGTGCGGGCACGAGCCTGCTTTCAAGTTCCATTCGCTCCGCCGCGCTTTTCTTCATGTGGCTCATGTCGATGTGCGGCGGGGGCGTGGCTTCCAGCGCGGCAACCGAGACTCCGGGCGAGGGGGCATAGAACGTCGCGTCCTTTGCCGCGACCATCGCGTCGGCCGCCGCCTCGTCGGCATACGAGGCGTGGTAGATGATGCGCGCGCCGGCCTTGAGCGCCAGTTCGATGGCCTTGGGGTAATAGGCGTGGGTGGCGATCCACAGGCCCGCTTCGCGCGCCGCGACGCCGGCCGCTTCCATTTCCTCGTCGGTGTAGAGCACGTCGCCCGCCGATCCCGGCTTCAGCGCATCCTCGCCGGACACGACCAGCTTGAGCGAGCCGATGCCCTGGTCCTTGCAATAGGTGACGAACTTGCGGATCGCGTCGGGCCCACGCCCGTTGAACACGTCGCCGGTCTCCACGCCCTCGGCGCCTTCGGGGCTGCGTTCCAGAGTGGAGGGGACCAGGCGCGGTCCCGGCGTCTCGCCCGCTTCGATGGCCTTGGCGAGCTCCACCTCGATGCCATCGCCCAGCGCGCCCGCTGAATAGGCGCTGGTGAAGCCGTGGTCGAGCAGGACGCGTGCATTGCGCCAGGCCGCGACTTTGAGTTCTTCGGGCGGCAGGATGAACTGGTGGTAGATCTTCTCGACCGAGGATGCCCAGGTGAGATGCGCGTGGGCCTCGACCATGCCGGGCATGAGCGTGCGACCCTTGCCTTCGACAACAGTTTCCGCGCCCGCGTTGTCCAACGCATCTGCGGTTTCGCCAATGGCCGCGATGCGGCCGCCTTCGACAAGGACCGAACGGTTGCCGGCTTGCATTGTCTGGCCGTCGAAAATGCGCACGTCGCGGATGAGCGTCGCCATCACAGGGTCTCCCGAATTGATGCCAGCGTTCTACAACCGCACCATCCCATATGAAAAGCATGGATATACGATGCTTCCATAACCCCAAGCTATGATAACTGGCTTGATTGCAAGCGCTTGCAATGATGGCACTGCCCCGCTAGCCATTGATCTTTACCATAACGATTATCTGCGGGAGAGCGATCTTGGTCCATACCGTTCTGGCAACCGGCGACCTTGCCATGGACCGCGACGATTACGACGCCTGCTTTGCGGGTACGCGCGCGGTACTGAACGAAGCCGACATCGTTTTCGGGCAGCTCGAAACGAGCTTTGCCGAAAAGGGCGTTCGCCTGCCGCAGGCTCGTCACGCCGTGCTCGCCCGCCCCGATGGTGCGGGGGCGCTTGCCCGCGCGGGCTTCGACGTGATCTCGATGGCAGGCAACCACGTCATGGACTGGGGCCACGAGGCTTTCTTCGAAACGCGCGGCCATATCGAGGCGCAGGGAATGAGCGTCGTCGGTGCGGGTGCCAACATTGCCGAGGCGCGCCGTCCGGTCATCCGCACCCTGCCCGATGGCACCCGCGTTGCCTTCCTCGCCTACTCGAGCATCCTGCCCCATTCCTACTGGGCGGATGAGCGCAGGCCTGGCTGCGCGCCGATGCGTGCCTTCACCGTCTACGAGCAGATTGAGCACGACCAGCCCGGCACTCCCGCGCGTATCCACACTTATCCCCACCGCGAGGATCTCGCCGCGATGGAGGCCGACATCCGCGCGGCGAAGGAACAGGCCGACGTGGTGCTGGTTTCCCATCACTGGGGCATCCATTTCGTGCGCGCGGTCATCGCCGATTACCAGCGCGACGTCGCCCGTGCCGCGATTGCCGCGGGCGCCGATGCGATCTTCGGAGGCCATGCCCATATCCTCAAGGGATGCGAGATGATCGAGGGCAAGCCGGTGTTCTATTCCCTGTGCAATTTCGCCACCGACCTGCGCATGGACCCGGCCCATGCCGCCTCGAAGAGCTTCAACGAAATCCGTGTTCTTGCAGAGGAATGGGACCCGGACTTCGAAAGTCTCTACAACTTTCCAAAGGCCGCGCGCCTGTCGATCATTGCCCGCCTGGATATTGCCGGGGGCAAGGTCCTGCGCGCGGGATTCCTGCCGGTGACGATCGGTCGCGACGCCGTGCCCCGGCTTGCCGAACCGGGCAGCGAGGACCATGGGGCGGTCGTCGACTACCTTTCCGCAGTGACCGAAGAAGCCGGGCTAAACGCCCGCTATAGAATGGAAAATGATATGGTTCTGGTGGAGTTGGCCGAGTGAGGGCGCGCCTTTCCGCGCTGCCGCTCGAGAGCATCGTCCTGCTCTACCTGCTGGCCTATCTGCCCAACGTGATCGTGACCAAGCTGGTCACCTCCACCCCGCACGAGGGGTTGGGCCGGCCCCTGACCGGGCTTGAAACGCTTCCGGCCTCGCTGATCATCAACATGGTCCTGACGTGGGCCTTCATCTGGCTATCGGGCTGGCACCGCGATGCCAACAAGCTGAAGGTCGGGGCGATCTCGGTTCCCTTTCCGACGCGCTACACCTTCCTTTCCGGGATCGGGACGTCGCTCGTCCTGTTCACGGTCCCGCTGTCGTTCACCATTCCTGACGTAAGTATCCCCTTTATCCAGTTGATAATGCGGGGAGATATTCTGATCATCGCACCGCTGGTCGATCTCATGTTCGGGCGTCGCGTGCGCTGGTGGAGCTGGACCGCGCTCGTGATGGTTCTTGCGGCACTGCTGGTGACGCTGTCCGACCGGGGCGGGCTCGATCTCCCGCCAATCGCGATTTTGACTGTAGTTCTATACACTTGCGGGTACTTCCTGCGTTTGTTCGTGATGACCAAGGTTTCCAAGTCCGGCGACCCGGCGTCGGTCCGCCGCTACTTCGTCGAGGAAAAGATGATCGCCCTGCCGATGTCGGTGGTGATCCTGGGCCTGATCTCGGCCAGCGGGATCGGCGGGCAATCGGGCGAGCTTGCCTGGGGCTTCGTCGGTGTCTGGTCCGACCCGGTCCTCGTCGACCTGTTCTGGATCGGGGCGACGCTCACCGTGATTTCGATCCTTGCCATCGTGATTCTGCTGGACCCGCGCGAGAATGCCTATTGCGTGCCGCTGGAGCGGGCCGCGAGCCTTGTTGCGGGGATCGGCGGATCGGTTCTGCTGGCCTGGTTCTGGGGCCTGAAGATGCCGCGGACGGCGGAGCTTGCAGGCGCAGGGGTGCTGATCGGGGCCATCGTCCTGCTCTCGCTTGCGCCTCGTTTCGACGCCCGCAGGCGCCGTGACCTGAACCGCACCTAACGGCACCTAACCGCACCTGCCCGCACACAGGCACCACTGGCGAGTACCCGCATGACCCTTTCCGACACGCTTGCCGAACACATCGCCTCGGCCCGTTGGGACACACTTCCCGAACCCGCCCGCGACGGCGCGCGAAGGGTCCTGCTCGATGCGACGGGCGTCATTTTCGCGGCCAGCGGACTCGCTCCCGAGGCGGCGCCCTTCATCGCCCTGGCAAAGTCCAACGGCCCTGGCCCCTGCGTCATTCTCGGCACTGGCGAGAAGGTCCAGCCGCTTGGCGCGGCGCTTGCCAACGGGGCACTCGCCCATGCGGTCGATTACGAAGACGCATTCGACCGTGCGCCCGCGCATCCCAATGCATCGCTCGTCCCCGTACTTCTCGCGCTTTCCCAGTCGCTTGGCGGTGTGGAAGGGCGGCGGTTCCTGACCGCCCTTGCCGTCGGGGGCGATCTGGCCTGCCGCATCGCTCTTTCGCTGCGCCAGCCGATGGAGCAGGGCGGGTGGTATCCGCCGCCCATCGTCGCGGCTTTTGGTGCGGTGGCGGGCGCGGCCAGTCTGCTCGGCCTGTCGGCGGAGCAGGTGAAGGACGCGCTTTCGCTGGTCCTGTGCCAGGTGACGATGCCCGGCGAAATCAAGTACAGCCGCCGCACCGTACTGCGCGCGGTCCGCGAGGCGTTCCCGGCGCAGGCGGCGTTGACGGCGGCGCTGCTGGCGCGCGAGGGCGTGGCGGGGTTCGAGGAGCCGCTGGAAGGAAAGGCCGGCTTCTTCGCGCTTTACGCGGGCGGGCAGTTTGCCGAAGCGGACCTGCTTGAGCGGCTTGGCCAGCACTTCTGGGGCGCCGAGCTGACGTTCAAGCCCTGGCCGAGCTGCCGGGGGACGCATCCGTTCATCGAGATGGCGCTGGACATGAAGGGCCGCCATGATTTGCGGCCCTGCGACATTGCTGCCATCGACGTGAGCATCGACGACGTGCAGGCCATGCTGGTCGAGCCATCGCCGCGCAAGCAGGCGCCGCAAGTGGCGATAGACGCGAAGTTTTCCATCCCCTTCACGACCGCGCTGGCGCTTGCCCGGGGCAGGGTGCGCCTCGACGATTTCGGCGTGGACAGTCTCGTCGATCCCGAAGTGCTGGCGCTTTCGGCAAAAGTGCGGGCGCGGCGCGAACTGGCTCCCGCGTGGCAGCGCGGCGTTGGCGGGGCGATGACGATCACGTTGAACGACGGGCGGGCCATCGATGCCTTCGTGCCCGACGCCTTGGGCTGCCCGGCGCGGCCCCTTTCGGACGGTGCGCAGCGCCGCAAGTTCGTGGACTGCCTCGCCCGCGCGGCACGGCCGGTCGCGCAGGTCGATGCAGAAGCGCTGGCGCAGGCGATCCTGACGCTGGACAACTGCGAGGACGTGGGCGCCCTATTCGATTGATAGAACCTCGATCGCATCGGCCCTGCCGCCGAAGTCGACCGTCTCGCCTGCTTCCGCGCCGTTGAGAGCGCGGGCGAGGGGGGCCGAGAAGGCGATCAGGCCGGCGGTGGGGTCAGCCTCGTCGTGGCCGACGATGGTGATGCGGCGGTTCTGCCCGTTCAGCACGAAGGTGACGGTGGAGCCGAAAGCAACGACATCCGCTTGCGGCGGGTCCATGACCTGCGCGGTCGACTGGCGCGTGCTCCAGTAGCGCAGTTCGCGGCGCAGCTTCTTGATCTCTTCCTCGTCCACGGCGTCGGCCAGATGCGCCTCGATTTCATCGACTCTTGCGCGGATCAGGGCCAGGCCGCGCAGGGTGACGAGGTTGGGCCCCGGGGGGATCGGCAGTTCGAACTTCGGCTCGAGATGTTCATCGTCGCTCTCGCGGCGAAACGCGACGCTCATGGCATTTTCTCCTGCGCCCGCCTATGGCAGCGCCTCGCCGCTTGCACAACGTCGCGCTTGCCGGCGATCACCAAGGACCAACGCGGAAACACTCACGATGGCGCATGCGACCCGCGCGACGAAGGCTCTGGAACAGGCCGGCATTCCTTTCGAACTCCGCAGCTACGATTACGATCCGGATGCCGACAGCATCGGGCTGGCGGCGGCGCAGGCGCTGGGCGTGGATCCGGGGCAGGTGTTCAAGACCCTGATGATCCTTGCCGATGGCAAGCCGGCCTGCGTCATCGCGCCCAGCGACGGGGAGGTTTCGCTGAAGCGCGCGGCGGCGGCGTTGGGGGCCAAGGCGGCGGAGATGATGCGGCCCGCCGAGGCGGAGCGGATCGCGGGCTACAAGGTGGGCGGGATCAGCCCATTCGGGCAGATGCGCAAGGTGCCGGTGGTCATCGACGAGACGGCGCTGTTGTGGGACGCGATCTTCATCAACGGTGGACAGCGGGGCCTGCAGGTCCTTGTCGCGGGAGAGGCGGCAGCGGGGCTGCTGGGCGCGGTCGTGGCGGACATCGCCACAGGGTGATCCGGAAGAAGGCGTCGGGGTGGGGGCTTGCCCCCACCCCGTGCGTCTCAGAGGCCGTCGAGACCCTTGCTGACGAGGACGTTGACCGCAACGCGCCGGTTCTGCGCCTTGCCTTCCTCGGTGTCGTTGCTCGCCAGCGGATCGGCCTTGGCCATGCCCGTGGGGGTAAGCATGCGATAGGGCTTCCAGCGGCATGCCTGCTGGAGATAGTTGATCACGCTGTTGGCGCGCTTTTCGCTAAGCGTCTGGTTGTATTCGTCGTCACCAACGGAATCGGTGTAGCCAACGACCAGCATCAGCGCGTTGTCGATGCCCTCGGCAGTGGTGGCGGCGTTGCACAGTTCGGCCTTCGCCTGGGGCGAGAGGTTGTACTTGCCGGTGTCGAAGTACACGTTGGTCGTGCTCTTGATGTTGTACTTGTCGATGTCGCCCATGCGACCGCGCAACGCCTCGGTCGCGGCGGTCTGTTCGGCAAAGCCCTGGGCAGTGCCGTTACGGATCATCGTCGCGGTCTTGAGGTCGTTGCTCTTGAGGCTGATCTGGCTGGCAAGCAGCGCGGGGCCGGCCTGCATGGTCTTGACCGTCACGGGCAGGCCGTTGAGCAGCGCCGCAGCGGTCAGCTTCTTGCGGCTGCTGCCGAACAGGCCGCCGCTGCCCTTGATCTCGGTGGCTTCGTTGATGAAGACGACCGTGCTGGCGCCTTCGGCCGTCGTGACCTTCATCTTGTCGCCGCTGCGGGCAGTGATGATGCCCTTGATCTCTGGGCCGGCGGTCATCGCCGTGGTATCGGGAATGGCTTCGCCGTTGACGATGATGTTCGGATCGTTCGCCGGGTCCTGCTGCGCGATGACGCTGCCCGACGCCGACAGGGCGAGTGCGGCGAGCAGGACGCGCGCACCGGACATGGGAATATTGGCACTCATGAATGTACTCCTTGGAACCTCACCTCCCGGCCGTGTTGGGCGGAAACTTTCTGCCACATGAACGCACCCGGCGGCATCGACGATTCTACGGGTGGAAAGTGGGGCGCGTGCGGCGAAGCGAGGGCGGATGGTTCCCGGACGGGACGGATCGTGCGGCGTCGGATGGGGCGGAAACGGGGAAGCGTCCCGCCAGATTGGGGCCGGGACGACGGGATTCTCTCGAACCGGGCAGCGCGGAAGGGGCCTGGATCAAGGCTGGTCAGGGCCGTTCGGGTTCGAACACGGCCCTGATTTCCGCACGGCGCTGGCTTTGCCAGGGCAGGCCGTCCGCCTCGGGATCGTCGGTGGCGCGCGAGGCGGTTTCCCACTTCGTTTCGACCGGGATCGAGGGCACGAGGCGGCGCAGGGTCTCCGCGATCGTCTCGGCGCGTTCGCGGGCGACTTCGGACCGTTCGGCCAGGGAATGGCCGCTCACGGTGTCGGGCGTCGTTGCGGCAAAGCCGGTCACCACGAGCCTGGTCGGACGCGCGGCGCGGATCCAGGTAACCGCGTTGTCGACCAGCCAGTCGTCGTACTGGTAGACGAGGAAATCGCGGTCGAATTCGAAATAGACCGGGAAAGTTCGCTCGCCATAGGGACCCGGCGGGACCGGACGGGCGACCGAAAGCGGCGCGATGTTTCGCCGGGGCAGGACGAACTTGCGCCCGGGGAACCCTTCGGCAGGGATCATGTGGCGCGTACAGGGCACGTCGAGCCGCGAGGTCCGCACCGGATCGAGCACCGGCGCCCCGCAGGGATGGGCGGTGTCGGCCGAAACCCGGCCCTCGACCAGCATGGCCTGGTTCCAGTCCGGCTTGTACGGGCTCTGGCTGACGTCCCAGCGCTTGCCCGTGGCGGTATCGTCGCCCAGCCAGCAGCCCGACTTCTTGCCGGCGTCGGTGTCGCGATAGACCGGGCAGGTGACGAAGCGGACCAGTTCGCCCGCCTCGGCAGCCTGGGCCGAAGTTGCGGCGGCCAGCGCCACCAGAAAGGCCGGAGTTCTCACAGCACGCTCATCAGGTTGACGAGGTCCTGCTTCTCCTGCTCGGTATAGCCGATGGAATAGCGGCGCTCGTAGTAGTCGACGATCCCGCGAAGGTCCCTTGCCAGACCGTTCGAGAAATAGGGGGCTCGCGCGGAAAGGCCGCGCATGGACTGGAGCGTGATCTTGCCGACATCCGCGCACTTGCCCGAGGTCAGCGCGAAGCCCGGATCGTAGGTGTAGATCACGCGGCCATAGTGCGGATGCGGGCGGCCCGTGCAGGTGATGCGGAACAGCGGAAGGTCGTCCCACGGATCGGCAAAGGGCAGCGTCGTCGTGCCGAGGTCCACCTGGCCCGGGGCGACATCGTTCCCCATCTGGCTCATGTTGTGGCAGAATACGCAGGAGTTGCGCACCGGGTTGCCGAAGCCGATCCGCGAGTTGATGCCCGCAGTATCGGTGATGAGGAAGGTCTTGTCGCGGAACACCCTTGCCCCGCGCGCGACCGACTGGCGGAACGCGAGATGCCGGGGCGTGAGCTTTGCCGCGTCGTCCGGCGAAATCTTCTCCCAGCCGGCAAATTCGCTCCACACTGGCTCGCCGATGGACCCGAGCGCGCCGGGCTGGCTGTCGCGCAGGCGGGCGGGGCCTGCCTTGGCGCCGAGCGTGTCGACCGCGCCGCCGGTCTTGCTGACCTGCATTGCGGTGAAGACGCGCAGTTCGAAGTCCTGAAGCCGCTTCCGCTGGGCGGGGCCCAGGCGCTTCAGCATCTGGAGGTGGCTGCTGGCCGCATCTTCCATCTGCAGGCGCAGGTTGCCCGCGCGGTTGTCGGCCATGAGGTTTCCGGACTGGGGCTTGCCGTCATCGGGATCGAGCGGGAGCGCGTATCCCTGCTTGGGATCGTAGGGGAAGCCGACGGCGAGCAGGTACTTCATGTTCGCGACCGGGCGCGGGCGACGATAGACCGAGATCTTGCCGGCTGCGGGGCCATAGGCCGGGCCGGAGTTGCAGCCGTTGGGATCGCGCACCACATCTATGGTGAAATCGGGCGTTACCGGCCTGCCGTTGAAGCTGGTGACCGGCCACGGGCGCTCTATCCGGAAGAGCCCGCGATCGAGCAGCAGCGAATGCGAATCACGCGCTTCTTGTGGAAGGGTGGGGCAGTTCGAACCGTCGATTGCGGCGAAGAGCGGATCCTTGCCCTTCGTCCGATCCCATTGGCGCCGGACGCTTTCGACCGACAGGCTCATCGCATCGGCGGGCTGGTGGCAGGTCACGCAAGCACGGCCATTGGGGCCGAGCGGTTCGAAGAACGGGTGGCCTTTCGTCTTCAGCGGACCGCCCACGACAAGCGTGCGCAGCGTGCCGTGGTCGTTCTCGTAATCGAGGACCGCCGGGAGCACCCGGCCTTCGCCCGGTGCCCACCAGCGGTCGGGGGTTTCCCCGCCACGCGCGCCCATCGATGCAGCGAGGGCAAGCGCGGCGAGGGGGAGAGCGAACGACTTATGGGGGAGGATCGCCATGGCCGTCCGCTCCTGCTCAGTTGCCGATCTCGACTTTCAGGCGAACGCCCCAGGTGCGGGGTGCACCGTAGATGATGCCGCCGTCCGCGCTCGAGCTGTTCTGGATCTGCGTGGCGATGTAGGTCTTGTTGGTCAGGTTGTTGACGAAGCCTTCGAGCTTGTACTTGCGACCGAGGTCGAAAGTGAGGCGCGCGTCGAACAGGTTGCGGCCCGGGACCAGCGTGTTCACGCTGGGGAACGGGGTGGCGTACTGTTCCGACAGGTACGACCACTGCACGCGCGGAGTCACGTCCACGCTGCCGAGCGAGAGCGTGTACTGGACGCCCGCGTTGACGGTCCATTCCGGCGAGAACGGCAGGACGCGGCCCTTGGGCACGAAGCGCAGGTTGGTGGCGCAGCCAGGATCGGTGCCGGCGGCGTTGGTGTCGGAAATGCAGGCCGAGTTCTTGAACTTGGCATCGAGGTAGCCGAGGCCGGCGTTCGCCGCGAAGCCGCCGAACTGGGCAGTGACTTCAAGTTCGCCGCCATAGGCACGGCCAGCCAGCGCGTTCTGCGTGGTGGGCAGGCCGCCGACGAGGCTGGAAAGCTGGATGTCCTTGTAATCCGAGTAGAACACGTCGCCGTTCACGCGCAGGTGGCGGTCGAGGAGTTCGGTCTTGAAGCCTGCTTCGTAGACGAAGTTGCGTTCCGGCTTGAAGTCGGGAGTGTTGGGCGTGAGGTTCACGCCGCCCGCCTTGTAGCCCTTCGATGCGGTCACGTAGAGCAGGTTGTCGGCGCCGAAGTGGTAGTTGAGGCCGATCTTGCCAGTGAGCTGTTCCGACTTCGCTTCGCTGGTGAAAGGCAGGGTGAAGCCTGCGCCCGGGACGGCTAAGCGGGTATAGACCTGCTTGTCGAAGCTGTAGCGCGCACCCGCCAGAACTTCGATCGCGGGTGTGACGTAGTAGTTCACCTGGCCGAAGACCGACTGCGAGGTGTTCTTCGCCTCGGTGATGATCGAGCTGTTCGACTGGAGCAGGTCGAGCGTGTTGCGGTTGTCGCGCAGCAAGGTGACGGGGACGGTTTCGTCCATCACGAAGCCGCCGACGACCCACTGCAGCGGCCCCTTGTCGGTGGAGAGCAGGTTGAACTCGCCGATCAGGGTCTTGAAGCGCGTGTCGCCATTGCTGACGCGGCCGGGATAGGTCCGGGTGTTGGCACTGCTGGTGGACAGGTTGGCGGGGACGGCCTGGGCGGTCGCGGTGCGGTCGCCGTCGGTCTGGTCGTGGGTATAGCCGTCCTGCCAGGACACGAGGCCCCGCGCCTGGACGCTGTCGGACACGTCGTAGCGTGCCTCGGTCGAGATGCGGTAGCCGGCCTGGTTCTGGAACGAGAGCGCGTCTTCCTCGATCTCGAACGGATTGCTGCTGACCTTGTCGTTGCGGTTCTTGACCGCGTTGTTGTCGGAGCGGACGTCGAAGTATTCGCCGCGCACGTTGACGGTCAGGCGGCCGTCCATGTCGCGCAGGCGCAGGTTGGCGCGGATCGCGTCCATGTTGAGGTTGCCGGGCTGGCTCTGCGCGTTGGCCGCGATGTTGCGCGTGAAGCTGTCGCGCTCCTCGTGCACGCCGGCGATGCGCAGGGCGACGTCCTCGCCGCCGAGGTTCAGCGCGGCGACGGCGCGGTAGCGGTCGTAGTTGGCGACGGTGACGTCACCGATGGCGAAGGTGCTGTCGAACTCGGGCTCGGGCGTGCGGACGTAGATCGCGCCGCCGGTGGAGTTCTGGCCGGTCAGCGTGCCCTGGGGGCCGCGCAGGACCTCGATCGTGCCGATGTCGAAGAACGAATGGCCGATGAACTGCTCGTGCGGGATGAGCTGGCCGTCGATGTAGTAGGCGACGCCGGGGTTCGAGGTGGGCGCGGACTGGGCGATGCCGACGCCGCGGATGTTGATGAAGGTCGAGCGGTTGAAGGTGTTGATGGCAACCGAGGGTGCGACCTGCTGGATGTCGTTGAGGTTGGAAACGCCCTTGCGCTGAAGCTCTTCGCCCGAAAGCACGGTGGCCGAGATCGGCACGGCCTGGAGGCTCTGCTCGCGGCGCTCTGCGGTGACGACGATGGCTTCGAGGCCGCCGTCGTTCGCGGGCTCGTCGACCGCTTGCGCAAGCGCTGGCGTGGCAACGGTGGACATGAGTACGGCGAGCACAGCGCGACTGCGCAGTGTAAGATCAGGCATTTACCCCTCCATTTGGTCTTGGGCGTTCGTTTGCGCCGCCTCTATACCGAATGTAAGCCCTTGCAAAGGGGTAATGCAATGAAGAATAACATGCGTTCTCAGGCGTTGCCCCGACGCAACAGGGCGCTTGTCAGGCCCACTGCGGACGACAGCGCAAGGGCAAGGCAGACCCGCAGCGAATCGAGCGGGGCGAAGAGGCCGAGCGCGGTCATGGCAAGGCTGCTGGCCAGCATCTGCAGAGCCCCGGCGAGGCTGGTGGCGGTGGCCGCGAGCCCGGCCTCGGCATAGGCGACCTCGCTGATCGCGGCGGGCCCGGTAAGGCCGGCGCCAAGGCCGAGAAGGGTAACGGGCGCGAGCAGGGCGAAAGGGTCGTGAAAGCCCAGCGCAGCCAGGAGCAGTGCCGAGATGGCGCCCGTGGCGGCGCTTGCCGTGCCGAAGACCACCGCATCGCCGCGTCGCTGGACAAGGCGCATGAGACGAGTGCCGACAATGCCAGCGCCGGCCACGATCAGAAGGCCGATGCCGGCCTCGGACGGGCTGAGCCCGCCCTTGCCGATCAGCAGGAACGGGGCCGCGCCCAGGAACATGTAGAGGCTGCCGCTCGACGCCGCGAGCGCGACGGTTGTGAGGACGAAGCGACGGTTGCGGAACAGGCGGGCATAGCCGTGGATGAGGGGCGGGCGCAGGTGCGTGCCCTCTGCGGTGGCGGCGACGGCCGGGGTGTGAGCGGGCAGGATCATTCTGGCGGACACGAGGCCTGCGAGACCCGTGGCGGCAAGCATCAGGAAAACCGTGCGCCAGCCTGCGAAATCCGCGATCACGCCGCCAACGACCGGCGCGAGAGCGGGGGATATCAGAACGATGGACATGAGCGTCGCCTGCCGCGCGGCCGCTTCCTCGCGGCCGTAGAGTTCGCCGACGATGACCCGTGCGCTGACCACCCCCGCCGCGCCGCCAAGCGCCTGGAGCAGCCGCGCCGCAAGCAGGATGGGCATGGCAGGTGAGAGCGCGGCGCCCAGTGCGCCCGCGATGTAGCAGGCAAGGCCCCAGAGCATGACCGGGCGGCGGCCGAGCCGGTCGGCCAGCGGGCCGGCGATCAGCTGGCCTCCGGCGAGCCCCGCCAGATAGACGCTGACCGCCTGTTGCGCGCGGGCCTCGCCCACCGCCATTTCGTGCGCGAGGAGAGGCAGCGCCGGGACGAGCATGTGGATCGCCATCGACCCCATTGCCGCGATCGCGGCGAGAGTGATGATCGTTGCGGGCCCGGGCGCGGCGGCTGCCTTCACTGCGCTTCGGCCCGCGCGGCGACGCGGCGCGCGACGAGCGTCAGGCAGGCACATACGACGGCGATGCCGCACAACAGCAGCGCGGGCGGGAGGAACGAGCCAGTGGTTTCGCGAAGATAGCCCATGAGCGGCGGAACGGTAGCGCCGGCAAGGCTGCCGGTCATGTTGATCGCGACGATGCCCATGGCCAGCGCCCCCGGCGAGAGCAGACGGGTGGGAATAGCCCAGAAAGCCGCGACGGTGCAGCCCGTGCAGGCACCGCCGATGACCAGCGCGACAAGGCCCGGCAATCCGGCACCGAAGATGTAGGCAAGCAGCAGGCCCGCGCCGCCGACGACGGCCGGGATGGCGACATGGAGGTAGCGCTCGCCCGTCCGGTCCGAATGGCGCGCGTTCAGCACCAGGCCGATCCCGCTGGCCGCCCACGGCAGCGCGACTATGACCCCGGTCATGGCGGAGCTGAGCCCTGAAAGGCTTTTCACGACCTGCGGCAACCAGAACATGATGCCGTAGTTCGAAGCGAGGATGCAGAACCAGATGGCGGCACAGAGCCAGCCTTCCGGGCTGCGCAGGACCGCCCAGCGCTCCGCACCCTGGCCCGGCGCCGGCTTGCGGGCGCCCTTCACGTTCGCGGCGATCCAGTCGCGCTCGGTCGCCGTAAGCCAGCGGGCATCGGCGGGCGTATCGGGAAAGTGGAGCCAGGCGAATGCTGCGAGGGCGAGGGCAGGCAGGGCCTCGACCAGGAACATGAAGCGCCAGCTTTCGAGCCCCAACGGCCGGTCGAGATCAAGGAGCAAGCCTGAAATTGGCGCGCCGACGACCTGGGCGATGGAGATGGACGCAATGGGGATCGCGAGAATGGTCGCGCGGAAGCGTTCTGGCGCCCAGAGGCTGAGATAGAGCATCAGGCCCGACGACAGCCCGCCTTCCGAAAACCCGATCAGAACCCGCAGGGCGTATAGCTGCCATTCGTTGGCGACGGCCGCCATCAGGCACGAGCACAGGCCCCACGCGGCGGTGATCAAGGTCAGCCAACGGCGCAGGCCGATGGCTTCGTAGAGCAGGACACTTGGGTACTTGGCGATCATGTAGCCGACGAAGAGGACCCCCGCGCCGAAGCCATACTGCGTTCCCGAAAGTCCGAGTGCCTTGTTCATTTCGAGCGCGGCAAATCCGACGTTGGTGCGATCGATCGCGCCGATCAGGATATAGAGCGCGGCGGGGATGACGAGGTGGCGGACAACCTTTCCGCCGACGCTCGATTCGATACGCTCGGAGGCCGCGTTCTCGGGCGCGCGGTAGCTGCCTGGGCCGATGCCGCCGGTGGAACCCTGGTTCACGAACTCTCCCTTCAGGACATGTCTTGCAACTGATGATAGCGCTTGCATAGC